>JAGLPP010000135.1 GCA_023137315.1 Bacteriovoracaceae bacterium | reverse complement strand
TCTTCTCTGATAATTGTGAGTACCTCAAATATTTTACTTTCATCATAAACATCAAAGTTACGAACCTTGCGAGAAAGTAAATCTCCTTCAATTAAAACCGAATTGTTTAATTTTGATTGAATTTCTTTGGATATGGAGGATTTTCCAACTCCAAGAGTTCCATTAATAATTATTAGACTTTTACGATTATTCAAAATAATACTGATCTCCTTTCTACGCAACAGGACTAAAGAGGCAAAGTCATAAGCTTACATTCCATGTCAAAGAATTTATTTTTTTTATAAAATGAAATTGCGTCAGATTCATCATTTCCAACTCCAACTAGAATATTAGAACAATTGTGCTTAATTGCCTCTTTTTTGGCACCTTCAATAAGGGCATTCCCAACGCCTGCTCCCCTCTTCTCATCGACTACATAAAAATCATCTCCGTAGGCAAACGGAGAAACTTTATAACTACTCTCTGCAAATGTTAATGAGATCATTCCAATTAAATTGCTGTCTTGGACTGCTACCAAAAAATGCAAATTAGCAGTTGGGTTAAGGGCCTTTTCGAATAGGGGCATGATTGATTGTTCTGTTTCCTGTTTTCCGCCTGAGTATTCATAAAATTTATTCATTAAATTAATAAAACTGTTGGAATCATCTATTATTAGATTTCTAACCTGAAAATCTTTTTGTTTATTAGTGTTTTTCACATTCCACCCCGTTAGTTACATGTTTTGCAGAAGAATATAGCATAAATAGTGTGTCCTTGTACCAATCCAAGAACCTCGCTTATCTCTCCACGGCAAGGCGCGCAATTTGCGGCGCATCTTTGATCGAACTTCTGACCGCGCTAATAAAATAATATGAACTTTAAGGATTAGTCTTGTGGAATCTGTTTTAAAAACCTGTACATTGACTCCAGGTCATATTGTCCATTAAATTTTAAATAAAAGTCATGAATGGTTTCATGACTTATGTTTTCGCTCTTAACAAGTTCGGCCATTTTCAACATATTATTGAAGAAATAGTACGAACTAATGTGTTCTTCAAATAAAGTATAAACATACTTTAAATCTGTTAATGTGATTCGTTTCGATTTAATACCATCCAATACTTCCCGTGTTCGATCTACTTGATAGTATTTACCTTCATCTTTAAGCAGAGTATATATTGTTTTTAATTCGTAAAATTCCAGGCCGGCCGTATTCATGGATTTCGCCATATCCATCGTGTCATCAAAACGATTACAGGCACCGATGTCGTTGGTTAAATCATATATTTTTTGAAAATCCTGCAGTTTTATTTTTTTAGCGATTATCGCCATCATCACCTCGTGGCAGTGATCATATTTAAATACTTTACTTGACTTTAAAAATCCATACACGGATTTAAATGTGCTGAATAAAATTTCATATCGGGTTAGAAGAGTTATTGTTTCGATGGTGTATTCAAAACGTGAACATCCATTTTCATTTTTAAAAAGAGTATACATAGACAAGTAATCTTGAGTACTGATGGACAGTTGATTTATTTTTTCAAGAGCAGTTATTATTTTCTCTGCTTTGTACAAGCTTTTTTTCGTCAGAGAGTCAAAAATCAGTTGTACATCGTGAAATGTCAGATACGATGATTTTATAATTTTTGCGATATCCAATGAAGAATCAAATCTATTGTAATCTGATTCCAAAAGTTTGTATATTTTTTGAAAATCATCGTAGTCCATCAGGCTTTTTGTCGCCGCATTCAATATGGAAACAAACATCTCATATTTATCATAACTTGATTCACTTTCAAGTAGTTTTAATATCTCGGAGGTAAAATCTGTGGTGAGATTATTGTCTCTAATAATTTTCAAGACATTAATAATCTTGGTTGTCTCATCATATTCATTTTTAAATAAAAGTGAGATGGGATAAAACTTTTCAAGGGTATCAATATCATGACCTGTAAAATTAAATATTTTGTTTGCAGTTTCCAATGCATCATATTTTGAAACATCAAGCACTGTAACCATGTAATGAAGTAAATCCTTATAATTAAAAATGTTTTTCCTGGTTGACATTAATTCAAGGAATTCAATGAAATCATTCTTACAAAAATAAACATTTATTTGTAAGACGTTTACAATATAATCGGCAGCATTAATGATTTCATGCCTTAGATTGTTTTTTTGAGATATAATCTCCATGGCCTTGATGAATAAAGTCCAATCGTTGTCAACGGCTGCAAAAAGGATGTGAATATCATCCATTGATATTTCTTTTTGTTTTAAGTATGTGACTATCTTCCCGTGGTAATCATCTCTCTCACTTTCGTTGAAGATGTCTGCTGTAAAAGTTCGTACTTCATCCATTATTTGTTCGCCTGTGAGAAGCTGATCGTTATTACAAAAGTGGGAAATGTTAATGGTGTTACTTTTAGACTCTCCAACCTCATTTTCAGCACGCACATAAATTCTTGATGGATTGGATGAAAAACAATGATGTTTAACAATCAATGAATTGATATTCTTTGTTTTGATGTTAATGTCATCATAGTACCATGATATTCCAGGGCGCGGATTACCTGATAGAATTTTTAAATCAATTTTTAACGTATCGGAAGAATTTTTTAATATAGTTTTGTTTGTACTGAGCTTTATCCGTGGAGCAATAAGTAGAAAAACGTTAATCTCCTTGCTCATTACACTGTCAATATTGTTTTTCACCAAAACATTGTATTTTCCAACATTTTTCATGCTAAATGAAGATATGGATAGTGTGTTCGAGTCAGCACCACTGATTTTTCTTCCATTTTTAAACCATTCATATTTTGGCATTGGATTAGCTCGGGCCATTACTTGTATTTTGGCAGGAAAGCCTTTTTTTACACCAAAAGATTTAGAAAAGCTGATTATTTCGGGAGAATGTAAAACATCTATATAAACTGGAACTCCCCTTGTCTTTACGTATCCATTATCCACTTCAATCCAATATTCGCCTGCGCTTTTTTTGCTTAACTCCAAATCTAATCTTTTATCATCTTTACCATTTAACCTTGTTCCATTATGAAACCATGAAAACTTAAGATCATTTTTTGCTTCGACTTTATATTCTATACTGACATGACTATTAACACGTATGGCCCTACCGGTCTTTCCAATAAGTTTTATATTCGGGATGTTGACAATTTTAACGTTGATGTTGTGAGAATTGACAGAGCCTGCGTTATTATTGATTTTAACATAATATCGTCCGGACGTTTGCTTTGTCAGAATAAATTTATATTCATTTGAGTTTGAATGTCTTATTGCCTTGTTGTTATGGTACCATTCGTATGTAAAATCATTGTTGTGTGAATATGCCCCTACTTTTAAAATTATATTTTCCCCTTTTCCCGCATAAGCGTCAGATAGATTTTTTAAGATTAATGGTTTTATTGGTTTTGATGCTTCTTTGCTGTTAATTAATTCATTGGCGATGGAACTTAAGTTTAAAACATTTCCTTCAGTCACATATTTCCGCAAACCATTAATTTTTCTTGCAGTCTTGAGTATTATTTCTTCCACCTTGGCCGGAGAGATATTATCTTTTTTAACATTTCTCCAAAAGTCGATAATGACAGCAGCAGCTCCTGCAACCATTGGAGCAGAAAAGGACGTTCCGTCCAAACGCTCAAAATGGTTTCCGGCCGTATTTTTATAACTTATAAGAGGTATTTCACTTCCTGGAGCACTTATTTCTACAACTTTGTTGTTGTAATTAGAAAAACTTGTAATTTCGGTGGAGCCTGTTTCCAAGGCAGCTACAGTCAAGGCCCCCTCCAGGGAGCCTACTCCAGCGGGAAAATTCCTGCTTACATAAGTATTTTTATTTCCAGCAGAACTTACGAAAACACTTCCATTTTGAATTGCTTTTTTAGCAAGTCGAAAAAACATTTTCTTGTAAGAAATATTATATACTCCCATGCTTAAATTAATTACATCGGCATTGCTTTTAATTGCCCACTCGATACCATTATAAATATCTGAAACTTCTCCATTTACGCCATAATCATTAAGTATCTTTATAGGAATAATTTCAATGTTGTTAGTTGCAATTCCGATGGCCCCGATTTTATTAATTGCCGCAGCAGCAACTCCAGCAACAGATGTACCATGTCCAAAATAGTCCATAGGTGTTTTTTTCGGATCTACTACGTTTAATCCTTTACTCACGGCTACAATATCTTTGAGATCCGCGTGATTGAAATTTATGCCTGAATCTACAATCGCAATTTTAACCGTGTAGGTTGATGTTTGGTTTTTATAAAAAGGTCTCATCTTTTTATAAAAATCATCATACTTGATATCGTCCAGATAACGTTTTTGATATTTATATAAGTTATCCTGAAAATTGTTTAATTTTACAATATCATTTGAAAAGATGCCTTCTATACAAGGATCGGATTGATAATATTTAAAAAGAGATTCTTCTAATTTAACGGCTTCTGCTCTAAAGGCAAATGCCTGTGTTGGAATAGGCAGGACGCTTCTCTTTATGGTGTTTCTTGCTGAAGGTGTTAATTCAATTTCAAAATAGTTTATTTTTTGACCTTTCCATGCATTATGGATTGCTTTTGATAATATATTTTTTTCCTTGTTTTTTCTCAGACAAGCGTTATTTATGATGGCCAGATATTCGCTATCAATTGTGTCTTTGAGATCATTTTTAAAATTTTCAAGATCAGAGTGATAACGATCTATTTTGGGTTCATCTTGCTCTTCATTGTTTATACTCGTTGTAATCTCAGCATTACTGATTGTTTTTACTTCAGTTGTTCCATGGTGGATTGCCCCTGCATTTTTTGAGCTTTTGTTGTTTTTGCCAACGTCATTATTAAAATTAATGTTGCTACCATAGAACAACATCCCTATTGCAACTGCTGTTATTGATAACAAAAATAAGATTTTCAGCTTTTTCATTATCTCCCTTCAAACTCACGCGTTGAAAATTGATTCAATTGTATAATTTCCTTACACAATAATAACTGTATAAATAGTTAATAATATTATTAAAACAATATTATGCACCTTGTGATTGCATAACTAATGCCATTATTTTTTCATAACTTATTTTATTGCTGGCTCCAGTATTGCATCTCCTAAATGCATTAAGAAAGATTGTGTCGGGATATTGGCAACTTGCCAGGTAATAAATTGTATAATCTTTCGACACTTGAACAAAAACATATCGGAGTAAAAAATGAGGAAAACTATCGCATTCTATCTTTTTATTTTGGCCCTATCATATTCAAAATTAGCATTTTCTGAATCAGCACAAGGATATATTCCGTCACATTTCAAGTATAAAGGAAACGTTGTTGTAGAAATTGGAAACCCTGAAGCAGATATTTCAGATGGACATATCAAGATTACTGGTGCGCCTGCGGAAAAATTATTTAATTCAATGAAAAATGTAAAAACCCGACTTGAAAAATCCTTCCTTCATAATTTCAAGAACAATATTAAATACGGCGATGGCATTGTTTGTATTTTCGGACCTGAAGACAATGGTTTTATTAACCGAAGACAGATAAAACACGAATACTATTGCACTATCACCATTTCTGATATTACTGAAGGAGAGATTGAGACTCCTCTTTTTTAATTTTCATTTACTATCTTCTTTGATTATGCAGAATTTACTCCATGTGAATTAAAATCAAAATATATACGAAATAAGCTATGACTACAGGATGAAAATTGTTTCTTAAAAGGCAATTAACTGGTATTAAAATGGACTAAACCTTAATACGGAGTCTTAATTGATTAAAATTGGAAAAATAAATGAACTTACTGTTTGTGGGGAAAGTAGCTCAGGCCATTACCTAAAGTCTGATGATTCTGAGGAAGAGGTTCTCATGCCTCATTCTTTAGGTCCAAAAGAAGTAATCATTGATCAAAAACTAAAAGTTTTCGTTTATCTGGATAGCAATGATTCTTTACTGGCCACCATCACTATTCCAAATGCCATAGTCGGCGAATATGGCTTCATGAAGGTCGTTGATACCCAACCATTCGGGGCCTTTTTAAATTGGGGGATTACAAAAGACCTACTGATTCCAGATTCTGAACAAAGATCGAACATAAATAAAAACGAAAATCATATAGTAAGAGTTTGCATTGATGACAGAACTGAACGAATTTATGGCACTACAAAAATTAATAAATATATTCAAGCTTCTGAATTTGATATTAAAGAAGGTGATAACATTAAGATTGTTCCCGCTTTCAAAGAAGAACTTGGTTATCGTTGTATTATTAATAGAAAATTCATCGGGATGATTTATCATAATGAGATATTTGGTAAAATTAAAATAGGTGAACCAGTTGAAGGTGTAGTCAAAAAGTTGAGACCCGATGGACTCGTCGATGCCGCTCTTCAAACTCAAGGAATTCAAAACCTGATGAATTCAAAAGACAAGATCCTTGCTTACTTGGAACAAATTGGAGGCAAATCCCCTCTTCACGATAAAAGTTCTCCACAAGATATTCGAGAAGCTCTTGGCATGAGTAAGCAAACCTTCAAAAATACTATTGGCATGCTCTATAAAGAACGTAAAATTCTTATCCTTAAAGATGGCATTAAGTTGGTAAAAAAACCAAATTCCTGAAACTGGGGACATGATACGATAGAAGCATTCGAGAGAAGAGAAACTACCCAGGAGAAAAAAAGGGGAGTTTATTAAACTCCCCCTCCATGACAAAATATATAAAATTAATTAATTATATTTTCTTAACGTTTACTGCACAAGGACCTTTCTGTCCCTCTCCAACTTCATATTCAACTTTGTCATCTTCGTTTAGTGCTCCACCATCGGTTGCTGAAACATGGACGAAAAGATCTTTTCCTCCATCATCAGGAGTAATAAAACCAAACCCTTTAGCGTCATTAAAAAACTTTACTTTACCTGTACTCATAATTTTCCTTCTTATTAAAAATTTCAATGTAAATAATGCTACACCTTTACTACACCTTCTAACAAAAATAAAGCCGATTGGGAAATGACATTCGCATTTTATGCAAAAAAATCATGGTATCTATTAAAAGCTTGTATCTCATCCTGAATATTGCTAAATGTAGGGAAAAATAGCGGTGATCCTCGATGAAAAGAAAAAAACACTCCGTAGACGACATTCCTGAGCTAATAGCTCCTCGCCAGATTAATTGGTTCCCTGGCCATATGAACAAGGCACTCAAGAAAATCAAAGAAAACCTCAAATTGGTCGATATCGTCTTGGAAATAAGAGATGCTCGCTCTCCCCTGGTAACTGCTAATAAGGACTTCAACCATGATATTAGGCAAAAAAACCGCCTTATCGTCATAAATAAAACAAATTTAGCTGACCCAAAGGTTGTCGAGCTCTGGGAGGATTGGTTTTCCACGCAGGATGTCCCATATATCTTCATCAACTGTTTCGACAAGGGTTCACTCCAAAAGATAATTCAATTATCCCGAAAAATTGTAAGAAACAATATACTGCAATCCAACCCCAACCATATTTCTAAAAATGCTCTAAGATTGATGATTGTTGGTCTGCCAAATACCGGGAAATCAACAATTATTAATAGGTTATCCAATAGAAATGCTACCAAAATTGCCGACATCCCAGGGTACACGCAAAAGCTTCTGTGGGTTAAGGTCGATAAGGACATTGAAGTACTTGATACGCCAGGAATTATGCCTCCCAAAATTGAAAAGCATGAACATGGCCTTTGGCTGTCTGCCATCCATGCAATTCCAGATAAGATCGTTGAACCGGAGTACGCCGCCTGCTACGTGGTTGAGCACCTTTCAAAAATTAAGTCGGAAATTTTTAAAGATTTATACAAAATGACCACTCTCGATACAGATTTGGTTGGTACTCTTGACCAAATAGCAAAGTCGCGAGGATATATTCAGAAAAAAAATGAATATGACTACGATAGGGTATATAAAACAGTCTTGAGCGATTTTAGGAGTGGTAACCTGGGACTTATCAGCTTTGGGCTTCCCCCCAAGAAATAGCTTAATTGGCACTTCACTGTTACTTGCAACTAGTTGAAATTAAAGAATTGTACTTACATGAAAACAAATCTCGATATTGCTTATCTGATTATTAAATATAAAAAACTTGTGATATGAGGAATGAAAATCGCTTCACATGGGGAAAAAAAATGAAATATCTCATCTTTATTGTATCAATGGTTATTTCTATAAATTCAATTGCTGCCAATTATGAACTCTACGAAAAAAGAGCTAAACAAATATGTAAGCAAATGCAGGGTGAAACAGATTATATTTACGATGAACATTACGCTCAAAATATAATTGATACTTTTCCCAAAGATAAATTTGATGAAATGTTTACATCTTTAATATCTGAATATGGCAAGTGTAACACTTTTAAATTTCCTGGTTTTTCAGAAGATAGTAGCAGTCTTCAGATGATCACTGATAAAGGGAAAAATATCGCTTGGAAAATAGCACTCAATGACAAAGGTAAGTTAAATACAATCAAATGTACTGGTATCGTGGATAATACTCCCATAGAAAAAAATACTGTATATGTCGAAATGAGAGATGGGACAAGGCTTGTTACAATTATTTATAGAAAACCAAATGATGATGTTAAGAGGCCTGTAATTTTAACAAGAACTCCTTACCTGCCCATAATTTCCTGGGAGAAAAAGGCAAAATACTTTGTAAAAAGAGGTTATACTTTTGTATTACAATCCATCAGGGGAATGCATGGGTCAGAGGGAATTTATAGGCTTTTTAGTGATTATGAGTCAACAGATGGTTTTGATACAATTAATTGGATAGCTGATCAGAATTTTTCAAATGGAAAAGTTGCTATTACAGGAACCAGCTACGATGGATTTACTGCTTTAGCTGCCGGTGTTGATAATCCCAAACCCTTAAAAGTTATTTTTACTGGTGGAGCACCAAGTGAAATTAAGTATCATTGTTTCAGACAAAACGGGATTATACTTACATCAGTTTTAGATTATCTAAGATACAATCAACTAAGCAGTACGCCAGCATTTACAAGCAATTATACAAACTTAGTTTTAGAAAAGTTAACAACTCAAACAAACCAAGAAGATTTTGATGAAATATTATTCGGAGTTGATCTTTCGGAATGGAATAGTTTAATTAGATTCAATAGAAATACAGATCATACTTTTTTTGAAGAACGATCCATATATGATGAGATAAAAAATATTAAAATCCCGACATATCACATTGCTGGAATGAGACATGACGGTGATTTAATTGATACGATAAGGAACTTTCAAGAAGCCGATCGAAATTTAAATAGAAATTTTCATCATCTTTATCTGGGATACTGGGATCATGGAAATTCGACTCCTTATAGTGAAGATGGCACTGCCTTATTTGTATCCAAACGTTTTGATTCTCTGGTTAATTACTATTTAAACAGTATTAAAACTAAATATGCACATGAACCAAGAGTTTTTATGGAGTCGGAAATAGGCGGGGAATTTTTAAGCGGAGATACATTTCCATTACCTCATCATACCCTGAAAATGTATTTTACCAATAATGGTATTGATAAAAATATGGACTTAGATCCAACGGGTGACAGCTACAAGTTCATTCCCAAAACCGCTTATAGTGATGAGCAAATGGTTGAATATTCCTTTGTGGCCCAAGAAGAAATAAACATTATGGGAGAAATATCCTTTGATTTAAATTTTTCTTTTGATACTCCACAGATGGATTTGATTATTTCTTTCGCAAAAAAAGATATCAATGGTAAAGAACAATTTGTGACTGGTTGTTTATTACCTACAGTTGTCAAAAACACTGAAAATATCGTTAATGTTAAGATGGATAGTTGTCCTATGATAAATACATTAAAAAAAGGGGAAGAGTTTATTGTCAGTTTGCACAGTAATATATTTCCTTACGCATTTAGAAGTTATAATAATGAAAATGGAACAGGTTATATGGAAAGCAATATCACATTTATGCATTCTCTAGATTATCCAAGCTCTTTGACTTTAAGTTTGAAACGATAAGAGACCTGTAATTAAAATATAAGCTCTAAACCCAAAATCATAAGCAAAGGCCAATTCTCCTGATGATTCCAGAGCTTTTTCTAAAGTTTTTTCTGTCCCCGTCATGCCAGAATCCTTCAACTGATTTCATTAGCTCCATTATTGCGGATAAATCTGATTTAGTAGTTATTCTAATCATCAATATTACCTCTAATAGTCTTAGCTATATCCTTTGCTTCGTTCTCACTAATAATAAAATCCTTTAGATTAATTTCTCCCTTCATGTAATCAGTCATAGGTAGTGTATTATGGTATTTATCATCTTCATATCTTGGCAAAATATGCCAATGCACATGTTCATCTTTATTACCCAAACATTGGTAATTCATTTTCCAAGGATTGAACGTTTTCACAATGGCCTTTCCTGCAATCATTAATTCCTGTTGTAGTTCAATATATTCTTCATTTCTGAGTTCATGCAGCTCTCTCACATGTCTTTTCAGTAAAAGTAATGAATAGCCTTTATAAAATTGATGATCTCCAATAACAAATATTGAATTTCTAAACTCGTGAATAAAGTAAGGGTTCTTTCCTTCTTCCCATAATTTTATTCTTTCACATATCAGGTCCATATCTATCCTTTATTTTCAATACTTCTAACAGCTTCAAATTTCTGAACGGTAGCTGTCAAACTTTACAGTCACAGACATAAAAACACTAACGTATATGGCGTTCAGCTTAGATCTTCTGGGACTAGGATTGATACAGGTAAAATTCCGTAGGGAAAACTTTGACAATACCTGTTTTGTATTGATTTACCGTTATCAGAATACTTGCAAAAAGATTAATCACAATTAAAAATTTGAAAAACTTCTGATAAAGCTCTTATTGCTTCAGGGGCATCTTCCTGCTCGATCTTTGTGCTCAAGACGCTGCAGATATTATTTTTGTTTTTTCGATATTCTCCGTAACAACGAATACCATAATTCATTCCACGTTGATCATATAGATTACATCTAACCTCACTATATTTCCCAGTAAACATTAATTCTTCTTCCATGTCAGTAGCGCTCTTTGGATAAATAACAGGTCTATCAACAAGCCATGAAGCATCTTTAGGTATGGTGTCCCCTGAGTCATAAATCATTGAACCAAAAACTACGTTCGAGATAAGAAATAGTAGCATTACAAATGTGACAATAGGTGTTTTCATATAATTTCCTCACAGTATGCAGTATGTGTTATTAAAATCCTTTATACTGGAAATTTGAGTTGGATTCGACCGGAAAACACAAAAATGTAAAAATGTAAAAATGTAAAATTACCGCACCGAGTCAACTATTTGGCAATAATGCGGATAACCCTATATTATTAGAAACCTACAATGTTGAATAAATGAGGATAGATATGGAAGAAAATATTAGAAAATTATGGGATTCTAAAGCGTCGGAGTGGAGAGATTGGGTTGGAGAAAATGGTGACAACAATAGAAAGTTTAATTCTGATCCTATAATTTGGAAATATGCTGATACTGTCGAGGGCAAAACAATACTAGATGCCGGATGTGGTACTGGCTATTTATCTATTTTACTAGCAAAAGCCGGTGCTTACGTAACTGGAATTGATATTTCTCCAAAAATGATCTCTGTTGCAAAAGAATCAGCATCGAAGTTAATTTTCAAATAGACTCTTGCTCTGAATTACAACACATAAAAGATGAGAGCATTGATATTTTGATTTCTAATTATGTCCTATTCTCTTTTCTATTATTTGCTCAATTTTTTTTGCAGTATCGATACCTTCAAATTTTGAATTAAAAGACGAAACTTCTTTTTCAAGCTTTTTCTCTATTTTCTTTATTAAATCTCTTCCTTTATTAAGTATGAGAGATGCATTTACATCAAAAGAGTTGGCCAATAAATCAAATTGATCAACTTCGGAACCTCTACCTACACAAAAAGTAAACGGATTACCAAGCCTTAGCCTTAAGCTGCATATTCATAGTCAGCAAACATTATAGAACCAGGATGAACACCCAAGGCTTCAGCAATTACAATTGCCCTCTCCTTACCAATCTGCACTCGACCATTTTCAATCGCACTAATATTAGTCTGAGAAATTCCAGTTTCACGAGCCATATCAAGTTGTGACCATTTTTTTAACTCTCTCAATGTTCTAATCATTTCTCCAGGTGACATCAGTACGGACTGTCCAGCTGGAACAAGATCTTTTTTATCTATTTTCATCTGATAATCTCCTCGTGTTTATGTGGAGTTACACTTAATACTATTATTTCTTTAACCTCTTTATCTTCAGAATAAATCACACGATACTGGATATTTAATCTTGAAGATCGACATTCACGCAGCTTGCCTTTTAATGGTTTATCTTTGAAGCCAGAATAACTTTTCAAATTATCCGATCCTCCGTTTTTTACAATTTCAACCCAAGCTTTATACTTTCTCTTGATTTCAACTGGAATCTTTTTTAAATTTTTAGTTACTTCTTTTGTTTCAAATATTCGCCACATCATATTCAATATATATCAAATCTAATATATGTCAAGAGCTATATGTCAAAAGATTTATGGCCACAAATAACAATGCTTCTACGTGCTGTTTTTACATGACTTAACTGCAATATTGGGATTTTAAGATAATCCATATTAGTAGATTATCGACAAATGGTGGATGGTGCCGTTAAGAAAATGTTCTAACTATAGAGATATTTACATTTATAGCTTCTTCACTTGTAAAAACTCCATATAAGTCTGCTAAATCACTATCGAGCATAACCTTTTGTCCCCTTATAACGAGATACGCCTAAAAGTTGTGGATTGGCCTAATTGAGGTGGTAACCTTGGGTGGGAATAAGGTTGTTCCCTAAACTGGTAACGAGTTGCCGGGAAAGAACACCATAGGAAAATCAATGAATTATGTATTTCAATAAAATTATAAATTGATCTGATGATTGTGCTCACATAATTATACATAACCTATAGAATATTCCTAAAAATAACCGATACATCATAAGTAAATCTACATTTAAAAAAAGGAAAAATTGTGAACATTAAAACTATTTTGCCCCAATTGTTCATTTTATTACTTATAGTTTCCTGCGCTTCAACCCAAGAGAAGCTCACTTCTGCTGCCTACAGCGGTGATGAGAAGGCCATAGATGATATTCTCAAAAGTAAAATTGAAAATATCAACCAACCAGTCTCATTAAATAAAGTAGAATGCCCTGGCCATCGGCAACTAAATCCTTTGCAAGCAGCTTCATGCAAAGGACATCTAGCAGTCGTAAAAAAACTAATAGCAAAAAAAGCCAACCACAACATTACACCCATGCCAATTTTTCTTGCTCTTCAAAATGGACACTTCTCTGTCATAAAGTATTTAATTGAAAGTGGCGTAAATCCCGATGTAACTGATCAAAATGGAAGCACCATTCTCATTCATGTCTCCCACACAGGCAATACATCACTTGTAAAATTCATGCTCAAAAGCGGAGCTAGCGTAAAATTAAAAAATAATTTGGGCAATTCAGCTGTCATGCTCGCTGCTAATACAGATATTGCGAAAACTCTAATTGCTCTTGGAGGAAATATTTTTGCAGTCAGTAATAACGGCGAAACACCACTGCATCTGGCTATCTGGGCCAATCGAATTGAAATGATTAAGTTCTTTATTAAAAATAAAATCAACATAGACCATCTCAATAAAAAGGGTTTCTCTGCCCTAGATTACGCCAGAACACAAAAAAATAGTGATGTAATCAAATATTTAGAAAAAGTATGGCGCAAAGCCATTGCAAAGAATATAAAAACAGGTGACTCTCTTGCAAAAGAAGCGAAAGTTAGCAATGCATTAGTTCAATATATCCTGGCCCTCAATAAGGCCTCCGATATACTGGACGACACCGAAATGAATATTCGAGTAAAGATAATCCAGTATGGCATAAATCAAAATATCCCCATATCAGAAAAGGCCCGCGAACATTTAATTAGGAGTAATTATCTACTTAAAAACAATCGCGATATAAAAGAAGTAATAAGTGAAATGCGACTGGCGGTAGCATCCGACCCTTGGTGGGTGGATGGTTATTACAATCTAGGAATTTTGAAAGCAAAACAAGGCAAGTACACTGAAGCAATACACAATTTGAATATATTTATACATGCAATTCCTAATGATCCAAGAACACGAGATGCTCAAGACAAGATTCATGAATTTAAAATAGCTAGAGAGGAAGCTGACAAAGTTAGAGCAATGACAGGCCGTTGGAAAGATCAAATGGGTAGATATTACAGCGTCTCAATCAATGGAAACAAATTAGTGATAAATGGTTCGAGAGGGAAAAGTTTTTCTCTAACTATTACAAATAATATAATTTCTGGATCGGTGCAAAGTAGATCACGATCAGGACCAAATAATTGCACCCTCCCAGGTCAACTACACCCAGTAAATGGAAATCTCGACTTTGATGCTAAAGGGTTAACTATAAATTTCATCTGGTCAAGCTATGGTACTCGCTACCATTGTGAAGATATATTAGGGAATGCTTCAAACTGTTGTTTAACCTGTAGCGAGGTATGTGATGCAGTTACTATACTAGCAACAAATAATATTAAACTCAGACTCACTAAAATATGATTTTGCGATCAATAATTAGTCTTGTAGTTTGCATCTTCTCACTGTATGTGTACGCTCAAATACAAGGCGCTCCCATTTGTAATGGAACTTTGGCAGCTTGGCGCAATGACCGAAATATGAGGCAATATTTAAAAACACATCGCTGTGACTGCCGAAATGGAAATCGCAGCCCTCCAGTGTGTGTGCCCATATCTTCGAGTGCAAACTCTCGAAGATACACAACTCCAAAATCTAAACAAGGCAACTCAAAAATAAATACCAATGCCTACATTTTGAAAAAGATGCAAGAGCATTTACGACGACAAGAATCCCTCAATAAAGCAACAATGCAAAAAAGTCGTGCTGCTGCCATAGAGGGAGCGAAGCAGATTAACCAAGCACAAACTTCAAACATTCAAGAAGAAGAGTATCGACGACAAAAAAAAATTGAAAGCGAAGGTCTGCGAGACACGCTTGAGAGACAACAAATAAGCAATGAGCTACAAGGATTGTCACCAAATAGTGCTGGCCAACAGTTAAAAAGCACTAATTTTCATTCTGAACTCGCTGAAAAACTAGGAAAAGCGGCCAGCATGGACGCTGCAAAAAAGCAAGCATCTCGTGGTTTTGATACCGAAGGAAGCTACGCAGGTGAAATCCCAGTTGTAAGAATCAAATCTCGAGATACCACACCAATCCCTCAAGAAAGAATGACATTGCAAATGCAAAATTTGATGAAAAAGAGGGAGCAAGTCCGTATAAATAAAAATGAATTGGAACAAAAACTAGAAAAAATGGAGAAGAAAACCAACTTGTCTCCAGAGGACAAGGTCGAAATTGTCAAAATCAAACAAGAAATTTCAACTACTCACAACAAAGAAATCTATTATGATTTTTCCATAGATGAAGAATTGAAAAAACCCTCAAACGAAGTAGCTCCCAACAAAAATGAATAAATACTTTACTCTTATCATTCTTATTCTAATGAATCGCAATGCAAATGCTGTTACTCGGGAATCTCTAGAAACAGAAAGGGTTTCAATTGAGCAAGCGAAGAATATGCTCAAACTGGACTGCCAACGTGTTTCATCGCTAGACACAATAAAACTGAGTAATTGTAAAAAACGACAACACGATATCAAGATAAAAATGAATCACTACAAGAATAACTTAGCACTATGGGAAGAGTGCCAAAATGGAAAAAAGCTCATCACAAAATACCAACGAGGAATCCGACGAATAGATGCAAATATGAAAAAGAATGAGAAAATGATTGAGCAGGCACAGAAGGATAAGAAAAGTTCATTAAAAGAGATTGGGACAATTGCTGGCGACTTAGTTGGACGCAAGGCTGCAGATATCCTTCAAGCGAGAATGGGCCAATTATTGAAGACGAAAAAAAAATTGCATAAATTCAAAAAAGGATTAGACGAAATAGAGAAACTAAGTGGCAGCAGAAAACGCTCACGTAAACTCTCCCAACAACGAATTGCCGAGGCAAGAAAATGGATTGATGACGGAATAAAATACGGAGACAAACTGGCCGATATTACACTCATGTCAATTCAATATGCCCAAACACCTGGCCAGAAAGGGTCAGACCTCCATTTGAAAGATAAAATGCTTAAAACGTTAAAAGACTTCAATGAGCAGTTTATGGATAAAGCAGGCGGCTGGGAATTTGTTGGAGAAAATTTAGCAAAGTATGGCGGAGGGCCGATGGCAAAATTGGCCTTTACGACAGCTGTTGCTGGAATTAAAACGGAAATTTCAGCTGCCAACTACCTAATTCGAAATGCCGAGATTGGAGAATTTCAGTACAACCAAGGAAAACTTCAGGTAGAACGTTCCAAATTATTATACAAAATCAAAAAACTCAAAAAAAAATGTTCTGTTAAATAGATTGATTCGACCAGTGCGAGCCGACCATTCGGTATCAGTTTACAGGGCAATCCTCAAAAAAAATAAGTTGTTCCCTTTCCTTTCCCTAGTTGTTTCAATCTGATTTGCAGCAACCAACTTGAACAGGTGAGATTTAACTGTATTTCGATTTGCTCCAATATCCATATATATATGGATACAAGAAGGTATTTAAAATAATTTCAACTAGTTAGGGAACTATTCCACCAAGCTAACAACTGGCAGATACATGAATGAATTTCTACCTGCACAAAAAGTAAACGGATACCAAGCCTTAAGATTTTATTAAGGTGGTTATAAGTTATCCTCCTTAAATTTAGAGGCATTGTTGGGTATTGGGGAGTATATTATATGATGGATGGAGGAGCTTATGAGTATGATTAGAGTAATAATATTAGTTTGGATGCTGCCGGTATTGGTAAATGCGGGGATATTGATTGAGCCGTATGCGGGGTATAATGTCGGATTGGATTTGAAGACGAAGTTGAGTAGGCCATCAACAACGCAGTCATTTATAGTAAGCGCAGATACGAAATCAGGACAGACTTTTGGTGGAAGGTTGGGATATTCTTTTTTGAATGTTTTTGCAGCTGTTGATTATTCAAAGACTTCTTTTGATATCGATGAGAAAACAGATCGTTATATTAGTGGAAGTTTTGATACGAAGTTTATCCCTAAAATAACGGAAGTAGATGAAACAGCTTTGGGTATTGCCGTTGGGGTGGATATCTTTATTTTGCGGGCATGGGGAAAATATCTTTTTGATGTAAAATGGGAATCTAATCCTGATTATATTGTAGGCGTATCTTATCCACATACAGTGGAATTGAAAGGGACGGGATATGCAGTTGGTTTGGGGATTAAACCGCTTCCTTTCATTTCCTTGTTTGCTGAGTATCAAATGGTAACCGTTGATGAATGGGGAATATTTACCAGGAATACGGATGGTCTAGACAGAAAAGGTGAATTCAAATTGGAACGGGAAAGAAAAAGTCTATTAATTGGTATTAGTGTTCCTATTGATATTTAACATTCGTATCCGTTTACACATCACCGCACCTGTTCACAAAAAGTAAACGGATCCAAGTCTTCAAAACAGCTATTTTGCCCAAGACATATGTAAAAAGTTCACTTTTTCGCAGGGCATTGTTTCATTCTTAATCGTTATACCTTATACCTTTTTGCTGTATTAGAAAAAAGGAAAGAAGAAAAATTCAAACTTAGGAGATTTGTTATGCTTAGAATAATTTTATTGGCTTATTTAATTGTTAGCTCGTGTCTAGTCGCTGCTTCCCCAATCAATCCGAACTACTGTGGAGATAACGGAAGACTTGAAGTTAAATGGTCTCTAAAGAGAATCAATGACACCAACTCATGTTATTTTCCATCAGCTCATTGTAT
>JAGLPP010000134.1 GCA_023137315.1 Bacteriovoracaceae bacterium | reverse complement strand
GCCCCATTGTTTGATCCCGTTGCAGTAAAAGTCAGAGACACCGTACTTACACTGAGAAACAACGAAGCCGATTACGTATACGTCAATGTCGTTGGAGACAGTAATGAAGATTAATGTAGCAATTGCCGGCAATCCAAACAGCGGAAAAACGACACTGTTTAACTCTCTCGCCGGAACCAATTATCATGTTGCCAATTATCCCGGAGTGACTGTTGAAAAGAAAACAGCATCCATAACATACAATGATTCAAACATTAATTTTGTCGATCTCCCTGGTACATACTCACTGACAGCATATTCTCTTGAAGAAAAAGTGGCTCGCGACTACATCATACATGAAAGGCCGGATATAATTGTTCAAGTTCTTGATGCTTCAAATATTGAAAGAAATTTATATCTAACCGTCCAATTACTGGAGCTTGGAGTTCCCGTGATTATTGCCTTGAACATGATGGATGTGGCCACGAAAAGGGACATCTCCATTGATGAAAAAATATTGTCTGAAAAAATCGGACTTCCGGTAATCAGAACGATCGCCAGGAAAGATGAGGGCAGCGATGAACTTCTTCAATCAATAGTCAATTGCAATAACAAGAAAGCAAGTTTTGGAATAGATGACTTCTCTTATGGCGAAGATATTGATTGCGTAATAGGAGATATGGTTACAATCGTCAAAAAAAGCAATTTCTTAAAAGACAATCCATCCTCCAAATGGGTGGCATTGAAATATATCGAAAACGACGAACAGGTTATTAATGAGGGAAAGAAAAATTCAACTGACATCCATAATCAATTGATTGGCAAAACCCAAAAACTTGAAAAGCATATACGCGAAACCCTGAATACGTACCCTGAAGCCGTTGTTGCCGATCACCGGTATGGAATCGTCAGCTCACTATTAAAGAATGTGGTATCCAGAAAAACCGCCAACATCGACAGAATCTTCATCTCTGACAGGATTGATCAAATTCTGACACAAAGACTTGTCGGACCTTTGGTCCTGCTCGGAATTCTGTATTTTTCCTATCAATTTACATTTTGGGCGAGTGAACATCCTGCAGCGTGGATGGAATCATTTTTTGGATTTCTCGCTTCCGTGGTCGATAACAATTTATCTGATGGTTTATTAAAATCGCTTATTGTTTCAGGAATTATAGATGGAATCGGTGGCGTTCTTGGATTTGCCCCTCTAATCATGTTTATGTTTTTCGTCATAGCAATTTTGGAGGATTCCGGTTATATGGCCCGTATTGCCTACATACTCGACCGATTATTCAGATTCTTCGGGCTTCAGGGAAGCTCGGTTCTTCCCTACGTTGTTTCAGGTGGAATAGCTGGCGGTTGTGCCGTTCCTGGAGTAATGGCGGCAAGAACCATCAAAGGACAAAAGGAAAGATTATTAACCATCTTAACGGCCCCTTTTATGGCATGCGGGGCAAAGCTTCCCGTTTTCGCCCTTCTTATATCCGCATTTTTCCCTGGGGATAAGAGCTTGTTGCTTGTTCTGGTAACTCTCATGAGCTGGCTCTCGGCGTTGATAGTTGCAAAGATTATGGGAAGTACCATCGTAAAAGGGAACACATCCAGTTTTATCATGGAGCTTCCTCCCTACAGATTTCCAACACTCAAGGGATTATTACTCCACTCATGGGAAAGAACGTGGATGTATATAAAAAAAGCTGGAACGGTAATATTGGCGATTTCAATCGTACTATGGATGTTGATGACCTTTCCACAATTGCCGGATTCAAAAACTGAAATTTACGAATCGCAAAGAAGTACCGCAACTGCCAACTATTCTGATAATGCAACAATGCTGAAAAAAGAACTGGCCGCAATCAACAACATGGAATCGCAGGAAGCACTAAGAAATTCAATTGCAGGACGTGTTGGAATATTCATTGAACCAGTCTCTAAATATGCAGGTTTTGACTGGAGAACAAATATTGCCCTTATCGGTGGAATTGCCGCAAAGGAAGTTGTTATCTCCACACTCGGAACGGCGTACTCCATGGGAGAAACCGACCCTGAAGAAATTGGCCCATTGTCGGAAAAACTTTCCAATGACCCTAGTTGGGATATTGGAGTTGCACTGGCCTTGATTTTCTTTACAATTCTGTATGCTCCATGTTTCGTTACAGTTGTCGTTATTTCCAGGGAAACAGGCTCATGGAAATGGGGTGCGTTTACAGTTTTTGGTTATACGACTTTGGCATATCTGGTATCAGTGGTTATTAATACTGTTTTTTAGATCGGAGCAACACAGTGGAATACATTGTCACAATACTGATAGTAGCTACCGCATTTGCGTACGTGGTAAGAATTGCCTATAAGAAGTACGTTGCAATAAAATCATCGTGTAGTTGTAGTGAATTAAAGTGTTCGGGATGCAACCTGCAAAGACGCAATAGATAATTTGATGTTATATCTTAATATTTTTCAATAACTGAACAAGTTTCTGAACAAGCTCTTTCATGCTTTCATCCAGATTCTTGTAAAATTTCGAGGCATTTTTAAAGTCTTCTCCCCCGACCTCTCCCAACTTCTCCAGTTTATAAGCATCTTCCGACGCTTTATACGCATAGAAATTTTTCAATATCCCCTTTAATGCGTGTGCCGAGATTTCGAGTGCCTTTCCATCTTCCTTATCCAATGCGACCTTTATCTCATCCATCATTTTTGTATATTCTTTTAGAAAAAGATTTATCCCGTTTGACAGTACATCAAGCATTTCATCATATTCTTCAAGAAGCACTTTTTCATCCAGGACCATCAGACATTTTATATTTTTATCATGAGATTCTGCAGTCACAAACACTCCACATGCTTCAGAATTACATTTCTTTAATGCATTTACCAGATCACCACTTCTAACAGGCTTCGAAAGATAGTCATCCATTCCTGCATCAAAACATTTTTTCCTGTCCTCCCCCATTACACTCGCAGTAAGTCCGATAATTCTCGGTCTGTTGTCCCTTGTATATTTCATGCAAACCATTTTTGTTGTCTCAAACCCGTCCATTTCAGGCATTTGAATATCCATCAATATTACGTCATACAATTTCCTTTCCAGTGCCTCCATAACCTTTAATCCATTTTCAGCAATATCACTTTCACAACCAAGCTTTAAAAGATGCCCCTTCACAACCGCCTGGTTTGCCACATTATCCTCTGCGATCAGGATTTTTAATGGCGGCAGGGATTTTGCTTCACCACTTGTATATTCATTCACCTTCTCTATTTCTTTTATTTCATCCTCATCAACCGTTTCTGCCATAATTGTAAAATTAAATGCTGACCCTTCACCGACCATGCTTTCAACCCAGATTCTTCCACGCAACAAACCACAGAGATTTTTACATATTGCCAGGCCAAGCCCGGTACCACTGTACTTACGTGTTCTTGATGAATCAACCTGGCAAAAAGGATCAAACAAATTCTTTATTTTCTTTTCAGGAATTCCTATACCTGTATCCTTTATCTCAAAACAAAGTTCAAATACTTTTTCTTCATTCTTTTTTACATCTATTGAAATGGAAATTTTTCCATGCTCTGTAAACTTTGCAGCATTGGTGATTAAATTAATCAATATCTGCTGCAACCGCATTGGGTCTGATTTTATATACACAGGAACATCCCGGGCAAAAAAGCAATCCACTGAAAGCTTCTTTCTGGAAATCAGATTATCTGTCGCATGGATACTGGCATTCAATAGTTTTCTTAAATCAATCGTCCTTTTTTCCAATTCAAGTCTGCCTGCTTCAATCTTTGAAAAATCAAGGATATCATTGATTAAGGCCAGCAGATTTTCCGAACTGTCCCTGATCATCTCAACATATTGTCTCGCTTTTCCGCCAAGCTTCTCCCCAATCAGAAGATCAGTGAATCCTATTATGCTGTTCATTGGTGTTCTTATGTTATGGCCCATATTGGAAAGAAATTCAGACTTTGCCATATTGGCAACATCCACATCATGTTTTGCCTTTTTACATTCCATTTCCATCATCTTGCGTTCTATTGAAGAAAATATTGACCTGCTAAGTTCCATTGAAGTTATTTCATTTTTAACATGATAATCCTGGGCACCATTGCTTATGGCCTCCAGTTCAATATTTTCATTGTCATCATCTGTCAAAAAAATAACCGGTATGGATTGAAATTCCTCATTTGAATTTAATTCTCTAAAAATTTTGGTTCCTCCGTCCCCCTGCAAAAGATTATAATTCACAAGAAGACAGTCCGGTGTATTATTGCTTAAAATCTCAAATACCTCTTTTGAATTTTCAGCACCATAAAACTCATAATTGTTCCTGCTATTTTCCAAAAGCTCCCTGTAGCTCCTTTTGTCCTCGAAACTATCGTCTATCATTAAAATTTTAACGATTTCTTTTTTGTTTAAACTCATACATCATTACTCCAATTGCATTTTTTAAATCCATCAATGCAATTTTATTGAGAATTTTCATTTTAAAACCAATATTCTCGAGTAACCTTTTCATTGTCAACGCACAGAACATGAGCATCTTTCAAGAATCTCTTTTATCCTATTTCTCCTTATCGGTTTCTCGATAAAGTCGTTCATACCAGCATTTTCACATTTATCTCTGTCTTTTTGAAAAACATTTGCAGTCATTGCAACAATCTGCGGGTGTTGACTGTTGTGATATAATTTTCTGATTTCCATTGTCGCTTCCACACCGTCCATTCGGGGCATTTTCATATCCATGAAAATCAGATCATATCTTTTGTATTCCAATGCCTCAATGGCCTCAAAACCATTTCCAACAACGTCTGGAATATATCCAAATTTTTTTAATATACCTACGGCCAGATTCCTGCTGATAATATTATCCTCCACAACAAGAATATTAAGAGGTTTGAGTACACCCTCATCTTTAAACAGTGATGTGATACGTTCATCATTGTTATTTCTTTCGCAACTTCCAACCTGTATTGTAAAATAAAACGTACTACCTTCACCAAACCTACTTTTTAATTGAATGTCACCTCCCAAAAGTTCCACCAGTTTTTTTGAAATACTTAAACCAAGTCCGGTTCCACCATATACCGTGCTTGTTGTTGCACTTCCCTGCGTAAAAGGCTGAAACAATTTTTTTTGAATATCCTCTGAAATACCAACCCCTGTATCCTTTATGCTGAATTTAATGATTTTTGTATTGTAGTTCTCACCTGAATTTATCACATCAACATTTAATGTGACATTCCCGCGTTCAGTGAACTTAATCGCATTACCAACAAGATTGTACAAAATCTGTTTCAACCGTAGCTCATCACCGATAATTTCCTCAGGGACATTTTTATCGGAAAAAAATTTAACATCAATGCTCTTTTCATTCGCTATCGGTCCGAAAAAACCCAGGATTGAATTTATTGCGTTGGTAAGATTAAATTGTTTTTTTTCTATTTCAACTTTTCCTGATTCAATTTTTGATAAATCCAAAATATCATTAATAATCCTTATAAGATTTTCAGCAGAATATTTTGCCGTTTTAAGAAGCCTCATTTGCTCTTCATTTAACGACGTATCAAGAACAAGGTCAATCATTCCTATCACACCATTCATTGGAGTGCGTATCTCATGACTCATATTAGCAAGGAACTGACTCTTGGCCTCATTGGAGTTTTTTATTTCCTTGATCTGGGCAATGGTATCTATTTGCAATTTATCCAGTCTGCCACCAATTAAATAGGCAAATATACATATCAAAAAGGGAATTACGACAATATTATATATCAACGGATAATAATGATCTGAATCAACAAAATGTAGAAAAATAATCATTAAGGCTAAACCCAACATAAAACCATATAAGGCATAATTTAATCTATTGTTGAAAAATGGTTTTAAAAATTTATATTTCATTCAGACCGTCTTGAAACAGTGTAACATTAAATCAAGTCCACCTAAAATGTGACAACTCAACACATTATTTATTTTAATTTTATCATTTTGGTATCTTTATCATAATCAGTATATTCAATATCATCTTGTGTAATATGACATATTTTTTTTACAATTTCAGAGATTCTATCAAGAGATAATTCCATTTCTTCAAGTCTTTTACTACGTTTCCCTTTTAATTCTTTTTCCAAATTACAAATAGCGACGGCAAGTGGATTGTTGATTTCGTGGGCACAACTTACAATCAAGGCATTCAGTGCCTCAGTCTCCTGCCTTTTAAGATCTTTCATGTGAAAATCCGCAATATCAAGTTGTGTTTTTACTCTTGCACAAACTATATCAATATTCGCAGGTTTCATAATATAGTCGTTGGCCCCCATTTTCAGGGCATTTACCACGTCAGAAACATCTTCTTTTCCCGTCACCATTATAACAGGAAGAACTATCGAAGCATGAACCTTTCGGATTTCCTTCAACACATCAAACCCAGTCATCACAGGCATCATGATGTCCAAAAGAATTATGTCAAACTTTTCATTTTCAATACTCTCCAGACAACTTTTGCCATCATAGACAATCGAGACGTCGAACCATCTTGCCTCAAGCTTCGCGGCCAGCATTTTTGCATCCAGTTCACAATCATCCACAACCAATATTTTTCTTTTTTCCATTCAACCACGCTATACTGTGTCAGAAGATAATTTCCCATCTAAATTTTCACATCAATTCATCACCAATACAAGTTACTTTATAACTAACTAAAATTGCTGGTCTTTTCTTTTATTCCAAGAACATTTTCAAGCGAAATTCCCTGTTATTTCTAAAATCATCAAGTATCATGTTATGAATGATTCAATTCCTGAAAAATCATAATAGTGGACGTATCGCAATTTTTTTTCCGAAAAATAAAAACTGTGATTTTTGCCTGAATTTTCCAGGTTATACCGGTGATTCCTCCACTCATAATACATTTATCAAATATGCAATCACGAATAATATTGGTGTTATCTGCGTTAACGTGATTTACGGAGAATCGGTAAGGCAAATGAGAGAAAATTCAGAAATCCTGCTTAACGACCTGGAAAGCAACGGTTTTCAAACGAAAAAAATAAAATTTATTCGTGGCACCAGCTTTGGGTATTATTTATCCCTGCCGTGG
>JAGLPP010000133.1 GCA_023137315.1 Bacteriovoracaceae bacterium | reverse complement strand
CAAAACAGAGTATTCTGATTTGTTAGGTGATCACACTATTGATCTTCTTGGTGAAGTAATCACTTTTAAAAATCTCATTGAAAATAGTAGGCCAACGAGCGCCAGTAAAGAGGATATACTCTGGCTTATTAGGGTTTTAGGTCGTTGCCATGGCGCTGCCCATATTGAGAAGGAAGAATGTTTATCAAAATATGAAAAAAATAATTTTATAAAAAAAATAAAACATAATGAAAAAAACATCGAAAATTGTCTAACCAAATCTGACGGAAAGCGCAAAACTGCAAATCAACTGGAAAAAATCGAAAAAGGAGATCCAGCAAAACTAAAAAAAGAAGCTGAATCTCTGGAAAAAGAAGCTTTAACATTGCAATCTGAAGTCAACTTGCTTTGGTCAAAGATTAAACAAGTTCATCAATCCAAAGACCACACAATGTTAAGTAATCCTTTTGGATTCGAAAATAAAAAGATTGCCGAGCTTAGTTCAAGGTTGAAAGGTCTGCCGTTTAATCAAATCAGCAATCGACCTTATATGGTTAATCAAATAAGTGAATCTTTTAAATATGCATTAGGTGATACGCGCCGTCCTACTAATGAGATTACACTCACTGATTGGTCAAGCATCGTTGCCGCACTGTATAAATCGGCTCTGGCTGGTGCACTTCTTGGAGAAAAACCTGAACCTAATGATTTGAAATGGCGGCTTTTAGCGATAAGGGTAAATTCAGAGCAGGTGTGGGGAAATGCTTCACGCATACCGATACTACTTGCGAGAAAAAAATGGATTAACGATGGATTAAATAATGTTAAAATTCTTCTTGAGGAAATCTATCCTCTTGGAAATGAGGTGTACAGGGATGAAAATGGCAGCGTGTTTGTAGTTCCAGATTTAGAAAATTTACTTGAGATCAAGTCTTCTAAAAATGATAAAACATTAAAGGAATTGATAACCAATGAGCTTGGATATGAAGGTGAAATTGTTGTCACTCCTGTCATCGATCAGAAAGCATGGTGGGGACAAAATCCAAGTGGTCGTCCAGATCCTAGTACTGATGAACCACCTCATATTAATGAAGTCCTTTCTAAAGATCTTTCTTCACCAGCAGATCCGGATGCAGTCAAAAAATGGTGGAACAACACAAATAAAAACCCTGAAATTTGCACAATTTCATGGCTCCGCCCTCAAGATAAAAAAGGATCGCATCGAAAAGCATCTGGTCATTGGGCAAAAAAAGCTACATTTAGAGCGGAACATTGGACAAATAATCGTGATGAGACTATATGGATCGATGAAATCGCGGATGCAAATGGCAGAATTTGTTTGATCACTGGAAAACTCGACATTTTAAAATGGTTGGAGCCAGAAGGATATATTGAGACCCTACTGGTAAAACCACCGGATAGTGATCATAATTTTAATTCAAAAACCCCTTCATTTGCCCGCATTCGTCGTGTATGGGAGACCACAAAAAGATTCTGGGATGATGTGAATCAGGATTTCAATACGATCATTGATTCTGTCGGCACACGGTTGAAGATTACTGGAATATTTAAACAAAAGAACGGGAATATTTCTTCAAACAATGCCTATGAGGCTGAACTGAACGGTATACGATTTAGCATTTTTTATACAAATGATGGCGAATATTTTATAATTGAAAATTTACAGCGGTTAGCCCAAAAGTTAGGAGCATCACCTCAACAATCAACAGATTACTGCAGTTCGGCAATGTTTGTTAAAGATCAGTTACACACCAAAACGATCAAGATATACGATTCTGAGGGGAAATTTAAGATTAACACTCTTGGTTATCTAACATTATCACAGATAGAACCTGAATCAACTTCTTATGTTCCAGTAATACCTATTATTTCCGAGCCGAGTACATCTATGGCAATAGTCCCTGCTGATAAAGCAGTTGAAATAGCAAGACATATAATAGAAAAATACGAAAAAGAGATGGGAAAAGTTCGAAACCGCCTACCGCTTACTCTGGGATTGGTATTTGCAAAATCTCACACACCATTACCTGCTTTGATGGATACCGGTAGAAGAATGCTTAAAGTTTCTAACAAAGAGGAGGATTGGACATTGGTGGATGATTCTCTGGACTGTTGTTTAAACTGCACACTAAAATTTGACAATGGGATAACATGGAATGTTCCTATAAAGATGGGAGATGGTGAAACTGATGACATCTGGTACCCTAACTTTTATGTTGATGCGGTGCCAGATGACCGTTCAACTGCATTCGATTATCCCGCAGGTAGGTGGCTTGTTCATGTTAAAGAACTTAAAAAAGGTGATACAGTAAAGATCACACCATCAAGATTTGATTTTGAATTCTTAGATTCTGCTTCCCGTCGTTTTGAAGTAAGCTACGACAAGAATGGAATACGAAGAGATATAACAAAACCAAAAAGACCGTATTTACTGGAGGAACTGGACGATTTTGAAAGATTCTGGAACATATTGTCAGAAGGATTGTCACGAACACAGATCAAAAATGTAATCGGTCTCATTGAGGCAAAACGCGAGGAATGGTCGCCTTCAGAAAGAAACGATGTTTTTGAAAATTATGTCCATGATGTTCTTCACAATGCCAACTGGAAGGATGGAAAACCATCTGAACTAATAGAGATGGAAAATGCTGCCTTTAGTGGCAAATTAAGAGACGTGGTTGAACTGTACATGGATATTCTTAAGATCAAAGGTATGGAAGATTAAGGAGGGATATAAATGAATGAAAATCAGGAGAAACTGTACACCCATCAGCGATTTATTTATATGGCGCTTGACCCTGTACATATAGGAACAGGAGGATACCGCCTGGGACGTGTGGACAACACCATAATCAGAGAAGCTGGAACTAACCTTCCCAAGATACCGGGAACCAGTCTGCTGGGTGCTGCCAGACATTACTCAGCAATGCGGTATGGAAAACCAGAAGCTGCCGGACATCATAAAAACTTTAAAGGTAATAAAGATAAATGTCCTATAATATACACCTTTGGGACAGCTACCGAAGCAGGGGGCGGTCAGGCAGGGAGAGTTAGCTGTAGTGATGGACAGATATTGTTTTTTCCTGTTCATTCAATGGCGGGTCCTGTATGGGTTTGTACAAAGG
>JAGLPP010000132.1 GCA_023137315.1 Bacteriovoracaceae bacterium | reverse complement strand
ATATGGTCAAACTTTTTAAGCCTGGTTTTAAGCTCACCGCCAGACATTTCAGAATTAAAAAGATGTACGTTAATCCTGTTCATGTTTTCCTTTATGACATTTAGTATGAATGTTGTTTTTCCAGAATTTGGAGCGCCTGCTATAATTATAACATTGTCTTGATATAGTAAAACTTTTTCATTAAGGCCAAATGGTAACCACACGTCAATTGGTGTATCGTCAGCGTTCACGAAGTCCATTTCTTCCATGTTAAGATTCACAGGTATGTACCAGCCACGCTTATTGCCAAAGCGGTTTAGATTACCCATGGTGACCATGATCTCACAATCTTGTACATAATCTAATTGTTCATGCCTGTGCTTAGTAATTTGCGTTACACAAAAAGCCCCTGGGGCAGAATCTATAAAGTTTTGCAATACCTCCTCTCTTCTTAGGTCTTCTTTAATAGATTTTAACAACTCTGCTTGGGTGTAAGGGTTGTGGTGATCCTTTAAAATATCGTCCACCCTGTGTTTAACTTCGTCAGTAACGTTCATTAGGCACCGCCACAGCTAAAATTCATATATGGATTATTAGACACAGGCTTAACTTCTTTCTTGTTATTGTCAAATGGCTGCGCTTCATCAACAAATTTATGGAGGCCCCTGTTTAGGAAATCTTCCATAGTCCATTTGTAACTCCAAAAATAATCTGAACCGGTTAGGATTTTAGAATAGTTATCGAAAGCCTTAAATACCTCATCCAATGGATAGTCAGCATTTTTCAACACCTTGTCTATTGCTTTTTTCATCCTGGTGGTAATTTTTTTGTGCTGAATCATGCTACGTTGGTTCCATTCTTCCAGGAAACGATTATATACTTGATCTTTATCAGCCCTTGAAGTATTTTTCTTGATGGCATGCTCTTTCTTTGAGGCATTAGTTGCCCTATACAACCTCTTTATTGATTCTTTTACCAATGTGGCACAATTCGCCACATCATAAACTGTATTTTTTTGTGGCAGTTCGTGCTCTTTTAAGAAATCCATAACCTCTTCAATTATTTCATCATGTGATCTCACAAACACCTCGCTTTCAAACTGAGAACACCCCAAACAATTAAAGCTTTGCCAGTCATGCTCAACCGCAACGTCTAAACAATCGTCGTAGTCTGAACAGTCCATGTGTCGGTGCATGCTCACATTGGCCAATTCTAATTGTTGGCATCCTGTTGGATTGTTTTTAATCTTCATAATAACCGATCCCTTCACTATCACATCCATTTTCAAAAATGCGGAATCCGTCTAGTTGACCCTCGTCAAACAAATCACCCAATATGCAAATTGTTTCTTTCTCTTTAGGCTGAATACAAACCTCCTCTTCCTCAAGCCTTGGCGGTAAAACCGTTATTTTTATGCCATTTTGTGTTTTCATCACCACTCCTCGTTAATCATTGCTTTTGCAAATCCTGACGTTTTGCCATTTTCAATGACATTAATATTTCCTATGCGCTGCTCGATGTGTTCCACAAGGTAAATTATTTCTTTAACTTTCATCTCGCCGTGCGTGAGGCCGGTTAGATAGCTCCCAGCCATTAAACCGATAAGTGTTAGGCCGACAATGGTTAATCTTAGCGCTTCCATGTTAACACCTCCTACACGCTTCATCTATCATTAACGCCCCACTCTCTATACCTTCTTTTAAACCTTCCCAATCAACCAAGGCATCATGAGCATTATTCATCATATCTACAGCATCCTCGCCGTGCCATGGGGCATGGTCATCTCTGATTGATTCGAGCGCAGAAACTAAATGTTTTACTTGTTTGTTTAATGATTTATCCATGTTATTCCTCCTTAAACGGATTTAAAATTGGATTTTCTTTTGGAAGCTCCGGTGTCGGGAATTTTTCCGAGGCTTGCCGGATAGCTTCTGACATGTTCGATTTTCTAACATGTTTGGGTTTGGATTCTATTTTCTGAACTTTTTCAAAACTTCGCCCTGTATTTGCATTGCTCCCGGATTTTATTTTTTGATGGAAAGTGTTTAACCGGGTAGCCTGATCCACCGAAAGCATCTTGCTGTCCCGTAAGAAATCAATAATTGCAACCCTATACTCTTTGTCGTAAGCTTTAAGCGTACTTTTTAATATTTCCATGTCAGAGGTTGCATTGATAATCTCTGACGGCTTAAGCGTGTTTTCAAGCCAAAATTTTGTGGAGTCATTGCCTATCCTTTGTATCCTGCGGTGAACGATCAGGCCAGAAATTTTGAGATAGTTGTATAGTGCCGACTTAGCCGCCTGGGCCTCTATTTTAGTATCATAAATAAGGGCCTTGCCCTTTCCGGGTGCAAGATCCTCGCAAGCCTGAAAGAGGCCCGAATATTTCATTTTACGCTTTTCGCTCATTTTCTTGACATACATTTTTTATATCTCTGTTTGGGTTTTTTCGAGCAGTGTTGATATCAGCCTTGACACCTCTTTATCGTAAAAATCATTTAATCCTTCAAAGAACTGCACCGAAAGGATTAATTCGTTAAGCATCATGCCGGCCCCGGTGGGCGCTTCTGCTGTTGGTATTGCCCCCACTGTTTCAATTGTTTCGTTCAGCCATTCTGCCCTTGCCCTATTTGCCTTTTGAGCATTCAGTGCATAGCACAGATTGTTTCTAAGACATTCTATATGGCTCGTATAATTCATAATTGTACTCCTCCCGTTTAAGTGTTAAAAGCTTATCGCATATATTTATTATAAAGTCAAGTATAAAATTAAATCATTTTAAGAAAGTTCGCCCCGTTGTGTGAATCTGCGTTTAAGTATGGATTGTATGTCATATACTCTTTTTCTGTGTAGAAAGTTTGGGGCATCCTTGATATTGTCAATGGGGCCCCAGGCCTGAGAGCGCTCAAAACGATTAAGGCAGCGGTGTAATTCATACTCGCGGCTTGATCCTTCCTCGTCAATAATAAGGCCCATCTCATGCTTTTCCCTTGTCAGCTCCCCATGCTCTATCCCAAAATAACTTGCCATCTCGTCCGGGCTCATTATGTTATTGTTTTCCCGGATAAAATCCCACTCTTTTTTCCCTGGTAACCACTTTTCTGTTTTCTTTATCTCACACTTGTTTTTCAATACCGCAAGGCATCCATTACAAGTGTCATAATAGCTTTTTTTTGGTTCAAACCATTTATCACATAGTATACATCTCTTTATCATACCACACCCCCTCCTTAAACACTAAAGTAATCACTCAAAGTTTTATCATCAAGGAAATTGCAGCGCTTGCACAGGTGCGCATCAAAATCTGCAAGCTTAAAGCCATCTTTGCGCAGCATGGCAACTTTCCGGACGTGTTCTGCCTTTGCATCATGACAGTAATAACAATATTTTTCAATTTCACTTGGTTTCATGGTGAACCTCCTATTTTAAAAGATTATTGAGCATTTTCTTTATTTTTCTTGTGTTATGGATTGCATCAAAAACTGCTGTATTTATATTCTTGCCAGATCCAAAGCTGAGTATCTCATCCAATGATTTCAATTCTATATAGGCTATGTAAGCGCCTTCTATTTTAGAATAGTTACTTCGGATAATAAAATTCTTTGTTGTAATGATTAATAATTTTTTATTATTTTTATAAAGCCGTTTCACCTTGTACCTCCATTATTTCTTCAAGATAGCGTGAACATTCTTCATCTTCCGGCTCATGTTCCATGTCCTCAAGAAAGCCCTCATGTCCGCAATATGGACAGTCATAAAAGCTTTCAAGTTTGTCTCCATTTATCATTGCTACTTGATAATCTGCGTTTGTCAAGAAGACATTTCCCGAATTCTGATTCATCATTATTGTAACTTCGTCCTCGTAGAAATCTTCCGGCAGCCCCTGTTTTCTCCATGCCTTTAAAAGATCCTCTGCCATTTTTCTTTCCCTGCTTCCAAATTTTGCAAAATCGGTAGTTGTCATTTTGTCCCTCCTGTAGTTACATGCCGCCATAGCGGGTAAGAAATTTTTCGTTATTGTCGAGGTTATTCATTGCTTGTTTTGTCCGGGCGTTATGTATTTTCTGCATACTGATTTGTGTTTCGATCTCTTTTGTTGTCATTTTATCCGCCCCTGTAGTTGCATGATCGTTGCACTTATACGGAACATAAACATCTGTGCCATTTTCAGGCATTTCTTTTATGTCTGGCCATTCATGTTTGCCGCAACAAGAATTGCCGCCCCTTAAGTTTACTTTAAGCACATGCTTACAACTATCACATCCTAAAATTTCGGCCATTTTTTCCATTATCAATCTCCTATGCTGTATAGTTTCTCATATCGTCATGGTT
>JAGLPP010000131.1 GCA_023137315.1 Bacteriovoracaceae bacterium | reverse complement strand
CGACTGTTTTTGCAGTTTGTAATGGGAAATATATTTTTGGTCTCCCAGGAAATCCTGTGTCAACCTTTACAACTTTCGAACTTCTTGTACGACCTTTTTTATATAATCTTATGGGGATGGAGGAAAAAGAACGATTCTTTACCGTCAGTCTTAATAAGAAAATTATACGCAAAAAATGCGATAGGTTATTTTACTATCCAATTAGATTTGTAGAAAATGATGTGGTGGAACCCATTGATTATCACGGCTCATCCCATGTGGATATATTAACCAAACTCGAAGGATGGCTTCCGATTGAAATAGGTACCAAATGTGTGAATAAGGATGAACAGGTGAAAATTAGATGTTTACATCAGTGATATGAACAAGAGGGGGGATTGGATGTCATTAAAAGTACTGGCCTTTGTAGTTGCTTTTTTCAGCGCAGGGATTGGTGTAGGAGGGGGATGTTTATTGGTACCTTTCCTTTTAACATTTTTCAATTATGATTTCAGGAAGGCCGCCAGTATATCCTTATCCACAATTATTCCAATTAGTTTAGTGGGAAGTGCCAGTTATTTATTTTTTATTTCTAAAATTCCACCATTTTATTATTTTATCTACTTTATTCCGTCATGTGTTTTCGGAGCGCTTTTGGGAGGACTTTTTATAAAAAATTTTAATGGACGTCTTCCAAAACTGGTTTTTTCATTTTTTATTTTGGTAGTGGGAATAAAAATGCTTGGTGCAGGAAATATGACGTTCTTTTTAATTGATTATCTAAGTGTTTTTTCCCGTGGAAACATTCTCTTGCTACTTCCTCTTGGGATTATTATTGGGGCAATAGCCACCAATTTGGGGGTTGGTTGTGGTTTATTGATAGTTCCTCTTTTTGTGACATTTTTTGACTTCAGCATGCATGAAGCAATTACAATGTCGTTAACTACAATGTTCTTTATCACTTCCACCGCAACTATAATTCACAAAAAGTATAAAACCCTCAATTGGGCCATTGTAAAGAGAATGATACCATTCGCATTTATTGGCGCAGTGATTGGGGCGTTGTTATCCAGCCATCTTCCAAATTCTATTTTAAAAATGATGTTTGCAATATTTCTCCTCACTATAGCGTCAAAGTTTTTACTTGAAGAATTAATGCCTTTGATTTTAAAAAACAAAAACAAACTTTTTCAAAAAGAGTATTGAGCTTTTTCCCCGGTGACAATGTGTCCATCTGGCGGTTACTTTTTGTCCAACACCCAACTTGTTGAAAAAACGATTAAAGATGCCAGGGCAAGATGATCTGGATCAATATTATTAAATAATATAATTTGCAAGTTACGTTCTTTCTGGAAGTTAGGTCCTGGAAAAGAATTTTTAAATTGGCACGAATTCTGCAACAAAAGAGAGTAACCGGCGATCAGGAAGATTTCCGGACAAGCGATCAGGAAGATCAATTTGTAGGGGTTTTTTGATGAGTACCTTTTGTAAGCGGATTTTTTTTCAAATTATCATTATTCTCATTTTTACTACTAACGATGTATTTGCAACAATGAGTTTTAATGCAGAATGTCCTGATGAATTTGAAGGAACCGCTACAAGGGTATTCGACGCGGAAACTGAAATTCCGGGAGAAGGCCTCGGTCACATGGCGAAATGGGAAATTCATTTTGATGTGCTTAGCAAAATCAGGGGAAATGTTAAGAATCTGACTGTTATCAGGATTTTAAAACACGGACCTGTAAAGTTCATGGAAGGTGCCACTTACACAGTGTCATTGAGGAACGGTTTTCTTTGCTCGGCAAAAATTATTGATTAATTTTCAAATCGCCTGAAAAATCAAGTCTATGACGATTAACATTTACATGGAAGTAAATATGATCAAGAAAGGAATCTTGTTTTTTGTCACTTTTGTTATCACCTTGTTGGTATCTGTCGGAGCAAATGCCTATACGTTTACCGAGGATTTTCAGATGGGATTCTACTGGTCATCGTTTCCCGTGCAGATGGGGATTTATGCTCATAATGAGTCAGAGGCATCGTTGCTTCAGGAGATTGTCATGGAATCGGAGGCTGAATGGGAGGATTCAACAGGAGAAAATATCTGGAATTTTTCTGATGCACAAGTCAGTAAAAATTATTCCAATAACCATATCAGATGGTCTGTTAATTTTGCACAGGAAACAGGTTTTGATCCTTACCAGACAATTGGGGTTACGATTAGATATAATCGTGGAACTTTTTTTGAGAAAGTTGTGATTATTTTAAATTCGGAACTTTCGTATTTGAGACAAAATTATGGTAATTCACTGAAAAAGGCGATACTCCACGAAATGGGCCATATCATTGCTCTTGGGCATACGGACAAAAAAGCAATAATGTATCCATATCTTTCAAGCACGGATACGTTGCAAAGTGATGATGTGAATGGGGCAAATGCAGTTGTTGGTGAAACTCTCTACAGGCAGAGAACTGGATATATCGCTCCAGTGGTGGCCCGACAAATGGAATCTGAATCGGAATCGTTATCATGCGGATCTTCGGCCTTTGCCTCCGATAAACATTTGGGGAATAAACTTGTCTTTAGTAATATAATATCTGTTTTCTTTGGTCTGGTATTTGGCATTTTGTGCAGGATTTTATTTTTGGTCTGTTTGAAAAAAGTGAAATAAATTCCCATAATCGGGAAACAGGCATGACGGGTTAATAAAGGTTTTTTTACGCCGAAAAGCCTTGTGATATGGAAAACAGTGCCTTTTACAATGATTATATTTTCTTTTTACAACTCGGAAAAAATCTTCCAACTTACTACTATCAGTTCGCAAGTCATTTTTCCAAATGGGATATTACGGTTGTTCCAATAAAAATTGAAGAATTACTTGACGTAAAAAAAGGGCATAGAATACCCCATATTGTTGTAGTTGTTCCAGATCTGGAAACTGCTGCCATGTATGTCAGGTTGCAGGAGAGGATAATAAATTTTTCGTTAAAGACAAAAAGATTTTATCTTCATGATGTAAACTCATTCGGTCGTATATCAATTTTTAAAAATATTGCAAGACTTAATGTCTACCAGTATTTTGAGCTTCCTGTTAATATTTCGGATATTGCAGGAAATATTGCGGAATTCTATTATAGTACTGATAAGGATAACCAAAAATGGCCGGGCGGAAGAAGGGCAAAGCTTCCTGCGACAAGAGTGTAGGGATAAAATGAGTTCGTTGGAAGGTCTTGGAAAGATTCTACTTTTGATAAAACTTGATGCTGAATCCGTGTTCAGAAGGATTAAATTTCGTCAAAATGAATATATTCGTACCATGTCGTTGAAAAGAACAAGAGAGCATTTAAAGGATGTCTTTAAAAGCAGATACGATGGCATCACGATTCACGATATGAAAAACTTCAGTGAAGAGATTATCATGGAAATTGATCGTTATTATGACGAGGTTGAAAATTTAAAATGGTATTTAACACATACCGAGGATATGCCTACAACTGTAACGGATATTACCACGCAGAAAATCATAATTTTGGAAAAATTGTTCAATAGCATGAAAATGTATATCGAAGCTGAGTTGAGTGGTATCGTACCTGAAAAAGGGAATCTAAATAGCCTATGATGTCATATCGATTATTTGCGATAGTTTGTTTTTTATTGATTACACCCGATATGTACGGCCGTGATCCGATTTCTGGAGATCGTTATGAACTTCTGTCAGGTGTTAAAATTGATGATGGATATAAATATAGTGGAATAACAGATGGTGATTTGAAGAGATCGGCACCAGCAAAGTTTTTAGCGGAAAGCTATTACCATATCCCCAAGGGGGGAAAGATACTTGATATTAGCTTGCGCGATGGAAAAAATGCGGTTTTTCTGTCCAGAAAGGGTTTCAATGTTTCAGGATTGGATATTTCCAGCGAGAGCATAAAAAAAGCAACGGCCCTTGCATTTGAATTCGGAGTTGATATAAATTTTATTCAAAAATCAGTCTATAAGTTTGATCCTGGGAAAAAATCCCTGGATGCGATTATTTGTTTTTATTTCGAAAGAATGGACTTGATTCCGAGACTTATGTCATGGTTAAAACCCGGAGGGGTGCTGATTCTGGAAGGACGTGGGGAATGGTTAAAACTTTTTAAAGACCACAGGATTGTTAAATATGAAGAATCTGGAATTGGTGAAAAAAATCGTTCAAGTATTATCGTTAAAAAGAGATAAAGTGTGAAAGTAGTACTTTTTTATGAAAATATTACAAATCTTGATTATGCCTGTCTGGATGATCAAAAAGGGGTAATGGGAAATACTCTCAAGGTCCATCTTGAAATGACAGGGGAGAGGGACTCAAACGGTGTAATAAGTGATTTTTCAGAGGTTAAAAAGAGAGTAAAGGGTATTATTGATAATTTGACCGACCACAAGCTGATTATTTCGGAGGGTATTGCAGAAAAAACCGGAAATGACTTTTATATAAAACATCAATTTAATAACGATTTTGTGTTGGAATACCGATGTCCGGAGGAAGCAGTATGTGAAATACCATACGCAGTTGTGAATGATGAGAACCTTGGAAAATTCATACAGGGAGAACTCGAAAAAGAGATGGGTGAAAATATCGTGGGGATTAATCTGATTTTGGAAGAAGAGGAAAATCAGAACGATAGTGTCTGGTTTCATTATACCCATGGACTGAAAAATCATTATGGAAATTGCCAGAGGCTTTTACATGGCCATCGCAATACGGTCAGGATTTTTGAAAACGATAAGAGAAGATGTGATTTGGAAAAATATCTTGCAATGGAAAAATTTAGTGGTTCCGTGCATTTTGCTTTTTATGAAAATCTGGTAAACGCAAAAGAGGTCATGAAATCCGTCGGGGCATCAGGGTGTTGCAAGGATATAGATGTTGTTCATTTGCGTTACAGGGGTAGTCAGGGGCGGTTTGAATTAAAAATCCCCGGAGAATTGGTGTATCTTGTTTTTGAAGAGACCTCGATTGAAAATCTTTCCGTTTTTTTTCACGGACTCTTGAATGATAAATTGGATAAAAAAGATCAGGTAATTGTTCAGGCGTTTGAAGGGATTGGTAAGGGGGCCATCTCAAGGAATTAATCCGGTTTTACTTTCTAATAATTTCTTTATATTGCATAATATTATTAATGAAGATGGTTAATTTAATTGTCTGTATTTTTGTCTTGTCGTTGTCACAGGTCTTTGCTGTGGATAGCATTGGTGTTTTTTCAGGACGGCTTGTTAAAATTAATACCAGTGCGAGACTTATAAGATTAAAAGTTGATTTTTCAAATATCAAATATTTAAACAAGGGCGATAAACTTGAATTTTGGAATGAAAAAGATCAGAAGAAAAGTTGTCGTGCCTTCCTCATGGCAAAGAGCAATGAATATCTGCTTGTTCGAATTACGGATTTTTCCGACTGCATAAAAAAAATTTTTCTGGTAGCAGGTGGCTATGTCCAGATTTACAGCCCTGATCTTGTTAACAATATAAAAATGGGAAAAGAGCTTTTTAAGATTCTTGAAAAAAAACGACTGGCCGTTGGCGGCAGGTTGAGCAGGGCAAAGAAGGAATTAAGTCGCCACATCGCCAAGGTGGAAGCAGTTAATGACCGTTACGCAATTCTTCGCGAAAAACTTGAGTCGGAATGGCAGGAGGAAATTACATTACTCGAAGAAGACAGGCTTAATTTTTTTAAACAGTATTCACAGCTACAACTGTCATTGCTGGAGATTGAACGAAAAACCGAACGTTACAGGATAGATGATGATAATCTTAAAGAGGACAGATGGTCTCTCGATTCAAAATTATACTTCAAAAAATAAGGTCTCAATATCTGACATGAAAATAATTTTTGTCTGGATAATAATTATTTTTGCATTACCTGTTGTTCAGGGGAAGGCCTCTGATTTAACAAAATGTTTGGGGAAAATTCAAAAAATCACGCATATAAAACCACGAATGGTAAAATTGATTCATGCTACAGGATACAATGTTTATAAGGCCGGTAAAATCAAACTTGTGCAGGTTTATAGAAGCAGGTCAAAGAGAAATTTACACTTTTTGTATCTTTTGTCCCCCAGGAAAATTGATTGTCCAAATACAACGTGGATAAAGACCCCTGTAAAAAGGTTTGTTGCCCTGTCAACAACACACCTGCCTCCGTTGATGGATCTTGATCTGATCGGTGCACTCAAGGGGTTTGGGAATACCAAATCAATATACAATAAAAGGATAAGACATCTGGTAAACAAGGGTGAAATTCGTGATGTTGGTTTCCCGGCCAATCCGGAGATAGTGCTTTCCATTAAACCTGACTTCGTGATGGCCCATATAATGGAGGCCTCGGATGTTGAAGGATTGAAGCGTCTTGAAAAATTGGGTATACCTGTTGTTTACAATGGTGATTACAAGGAGTCACACCCTCTGGCGAGAGCGGAATGGATGAGATTTATGTCTCTTTTTTTTGACAAGGAGAAGGAGGCATTGAAAATATATGAGAATATCAAGTCATCCTATGAGATGTTAAAAAGAAAGGTTGGAAAATTAAAAAGGCCGAGGATTCTCGTTGGAATGAATGTGAATGGTATTTGGGAGGCCCCAAGCGGTTCAAGCGATTTGGCTGTGATGATTGAGGATGCCGGAGGACATTATATTTGGAAAAATTTTAAAAAGACTGAAAGATTAATGATGAGCATTGAGAAGGTATGGCCACAAGTGGAGCAAGTGGATATCTGGCTTACTCAAAATACCTGGAAGAACCTGGCAGAGGTTATTGGAAGTGATCGCAGGTATGGCGAATTCAACGTATTAAAGAGGCAAAATATTTTTAACAACAATAGAAAGTTAAATGAATATGGTGGTAATGATTACTGGGAAACGGCACTCATGAGACCGGATCTTCTTTTGAAGGACCTGGCAAATATTTTTCATCCAGGTATTTTCCAGGGCCACAGACCTGTGTGGTACCACAAATTGGTTTGGAATAAAAAATGACCAGATATAAGACTATTTTTACGATTCTGATATTCAGCGTCCTTTTGCTTTTTATAATCTTGTTGGTGGTTGGTCCTGTAACTATCCCAATAGATTCTTTTTGGGATATATTGTTTGACAATAATTCAGTTCCAAAGAGTTGGAAGGCCATTTTTTGGGAGATACGATTTCCAAAGACAGTAACGGCATTTATGGCAGGGGCGGCATTGGCCGTCAGCGGTCTCATTATGCAGACCTATTTTGGAAATCCCCTGGCAGGTCCGTTTATCCTGGGGGTTCATAGCGGTGCTTCACTTGGTGTTGCCTTTTGGATTATGGCAACTGGAGTTGCTGGACTTATTCTACCCGAAATATTTCATGATATGGGGTTGATTCTGTTCGCTGTTTTGGGAAGTTCTCTTGTTCTTTTTCTACTTTTGTTTCTTTCCAGAAAGATTCCAGGCAAGCTTGTTCTTCTTGTTATGGGCCTTGTATTTGGTCATATGGCCGGTGGAATCATTAATATCTTAGTGTCCATCAGTAGTGCAGACAAGATCAGAACCTTTCTACTTTGGAATCTTGGAAGTTTTCAAAGAGTGACCGGGAATCAACTTGTTATTTTTACATTGGTGATATTGCTCGGTCTTATAATTTCAATTTTTTTGATAAAACATTTGAATTTGCTTCTTTTGGGAGAGCATTATGCCAGAACTTCCGGTATGAATGTTGAAAGGTTGAAGATTTTTTTCATTCTATTGACTGCACTTCTTTCAGGTACGGTAACCGCTTTTTGCGGGCCGATTGCATTTGTGGGGATTATTACTCCACATATGTTACGTAGATGGATATTGAGTAATAACCACTCTTTTTTATTACCTGGTTGCATGCTTCTTGGCGGATGCATGGCAATGTTTGCTGAATTTGTTTCCAATTTTTTTGGGACGGTAACCATTCCGATTAATGCCGTTATGGGCCTTATTGGTGCCCCCGTCATTTTCCTGTTTTTATGGAAAAGAAAAATAGTGGAGGAGTCATGAATATGATGCGTCCCATTTTGACGGCAAAAGAACTGGCCATCGGATACGGTAAAACGGAAAAGGGATGTATTCTTCGTGGGTTGAATTTCGATATATATCCCGGAGATATGATTTGTCTCATGGGGCACAATGGCTGTGGTAAAACAACACTTCTTCGCACAATATCAAGACTTACTTCCCCAATACATGGTCAAATCAAAATTCGGGATCGTAATATTTTTGAATATGGCAGTAATGAGTTTGCCGGTCTTTTGAGCGTGGTACTTACTGATAAAATTGACATGATAAATATGAGTGTTTTTGAAGTAGTGGCACTTGGAAGATACCCACATACCAACATGTGGGGAAAGCTTACACGGACAGACAAAAAAATTATTATGGATTCACTTGAAATATTGGGAATTGTTGATTTGGCCGGGAATCAAATGGAAGAACTTAGTGATGGACAAAGACAAAAGGTTTTTGTTGCAAGGTCCTTGGCGCAGGATACTCCCATTTTGCTTTTGGATGAGCCCACCACTTATCTGGATTTGCCGGGTAAGCTCGAAATATTGAGGCTTCTTGGAAAAATTGTGCGTGAAAAAAAAGTGGCCGTTCTTTTTTCCTCTCACGATTGGCAGCTTGTTTTGGAGATGGTCGGTTGGATATGGCTTGTTGGCGGTGATAACAAACTTCGAGTGGGAGTCCCCGAGGACTTGATTCTAAGTGGGGATTTTGAAAATTGTTTCAGGCACGACAAGTTTATCTTTAATAGACAGACTGCATTATTCCAGGAAAGAAAAGAACAAATGAATCATGTTTGTTTGTGTGGAAACGATGAAGACGGAATTATTTGGACTGGACATGCCTTAAAAAAAGAGAATTTTATGATTGATGAAATGCACAAGAATGACTCACCATTGATCTATGTTAATTCAAGCAAACAAGGTTGTGTTTGGATATTGAAGAAAAATGGGGCAGAAAAAACACTAAACTCTATTGAAGATCTTCTTGTTAATTTAAAAACCAGATAACTAGTTAAAATAATTGTAAAAAGAATAATTTCTCAAGAATACCTGACAAAATTGCTAAAGAATAATTCTTATTCTCCGAAAAAGAGTAAGGACGTTTATGCGTCTATAAAAAAACGGGAGGAGGAGTCTATGAAAAAGACACTCGCCTTTTCTATTCTGGCAATTTTTTTCGTGTTCCTGGGTGCGTTAGTGGTTTCGTTGGTGCCGTCATATCGTCAAGGTAGGGATATCGCTTCCCTCGACGGCCAAGCTCACTATTCAGGTTATGTGGGTAACGAAATTCATAGGAAGTGATAGGGGCCGAATTGGAGAGTAGAATAATGGGGATGGTTTGAATTCAGATCATCCCCATTATTTTTTTTGCATAGTGTTGTCATGTCATAATTAAAGAATTTTTCTTCTAGAGTTTTCAAGTCAAATATATTACTGTCTCATAATACCATGGATTCTTTGATCAAAAAGATAAGGGATTATAAAACTAAATTTTTCATAGGTGAAAAATGAAAAACTTACTGAGACTACTTCTTATACTATTGGTTATCTCCTTTGCATTTAACTCCTATTCAAGTTTTGAGCTTTCCGGGAAGGATACTCCGAATGACAAGGGGTCCTCGATTGATCTTTCGTGGAAGTTAAATGACAAATCAATTGTAAAGACAGCTTTGAACATTTTTGTTTTTAGAAAAGGCGAAAATGAAAGTGTGTTCAAAAAAGTCAAGGAGCTGGATATTTCCACGAAGAAATATTCGGATAAAAACGGCTTGGAGGACAATACCCCATATCTCTACTATTTGGAATTCCGGGATATAAGTGGGGATGTTGTTTATAAGACGCAACAATTTGGTCCCTTTATCGCAACTTCCCAGTGGTTTAATTCAAAAAAGATGATGACTTTGTGTTTTTCTTTTTTGGCCATATTTATAATTCTTCTTTTTATCAATCTGGCGAAAAAGGGAAGGAAGCTCTATGTGCGTCCCCTGCCTGGTGTCCAGGCAATTGAAGACGCCGTAGGTCGTGCAACAGAAATGGGAAAACCCATGGTTTACTCACCAGGGATTTCAGTCATCAGTGATATTTCCACTCTTGCTTCAATTTCAATTCTTTCCAAGGTTGCGGAGACAGTGGCTGAATTTGGCAGTCGATTGATTGTTCCAAACTACGATCCTATTGTTTATTCGGTTACCGATGAAGTCGTCAGGGGTGCCTATGTGAAATCTGGTCGTCCTGATGCCTATAAGCCGGAAGATGTTTATTTTTTGACTCAAAGGCAGTTTGCATACGCTTCGGGTGTTTCAGGTCTTATGGCCAGGGAAAAGCCTGCGGCTAATTTCTTTCTTGGTTACTTTATGGCGGAATCACTAATTCTTGCTGAAGCCGGTGCCATGACAGGTGCCATTCAGATTGCCGGTACCGATTCCACGTCTCAGATTCCATTCTTTATTGTTGCTTGTGATTATACTTTGATTGGAGAGGAACTTTATGCAGCAGGTGCCCTTATGGGTGATGATGCAAGATTGATCGGAGGCCTCAAAGGGCAGGATTACGTAAAGCTTGTAGCGATGATTATGCTTATCGTTTTGTTTGTTTTAAAGCTTTTTGGTGTTCCTGGTATTGATACGATTTTAGCTGGAGGTAATTAGAGATGTTTTTGAAGAAAACAGTTCCTTTTTTGATTACACTGGGTATGGGCCTTTTTACTTTTACCTATTATTTCGTGCCACATAAACTTATGCAGAATATGTGGGACATGGTTTCGGACTGGGCGATTATAATTGGTGGTGGTGCCCTTGCCGTGGGTGCGGTTTCAATGATTCGTACATATTATAAAAAGGCCATGACAAAATCCGATCCAAACCGTTATTACAGTATGATTACAATTGTCTGCGTTTTCCTGATGGCAATAATTGGTTTTATCACAGGTATTAAACCAGGATCATTGTTTAACGATCTTTTTATCCATGTGATGGCCCCATGTGAATCAACAATGTTTTCCCTGTTGTCCTTTTATATTGCCTCCGCGGCGTTTAGAAGTTTCAGGCTCAAGAGTTTTTCTGCAGGGCTGCTTCTTTTTTCCGCAATTATTGTTATGTTGGCACAGATTCCGACTGGTGAGACCATTTCAGCAGCAATTCCAGGACTCAATATTCCGTTAATTAAAACATGGCTTTTAAATTATCCAAACGTGGCTGCACAAAGAGCTATTTTGATTGGTGTTGCTATAGGTTCAGTTGCAACGGCACTGAAAATTATTCTTGGAATTGATAAATCTGTTTTTGCCGGAGCAGGTGGCAAGTAAAACAACAAGAGGCTGATATGAGCAAAAAGAAAAAATGGGTTGATTATATTGTTAATATTGATCGAAGAGTGGTCTATGT
>JAGLPP010000130.1 GCA_023137315.1 Bacteriovoracaceae bacterium | reverse complement strand
AAACCTACGAAATGGGTTAAAACCTCGTATGAACTTATAGAGGAAGCTGCCAAAAAGAACAAACCTATCTTGATCGGTTTTGATTATGATCCTGCAACAATGGCTGAACTTCAACCAATGGCCGAGGTGATTTTAAGACATGCCTTTTCAAAAAATGTAAAGGTTATGGGAATTAACTTCATTCCGAACGGAACTTCTCTTGCTGCTACAACAATGGATGAAGTGGCTGCCGAGTTTGGAAAAGAATATGGTAAAGACTACGTCTTTATGGGTTATCTTCCGCAATTTGATCTTGTCCTTTTAAATTTTGGAGATGATTTCAGAAAATCTTACAAGAAGGATTTTACTGAATTGAAGATTAGTGAAATTCCAATGCTTTCAAATATACAGAACTTTGATGATTTTCATTTGGTTATTGATCTTTCGGGTACAAAATTGCCCATGTATTACATTCTGTATGGTGTAACCAGATATGGTTTTAATTTTATTACAGGTTGTACGGCCGTTTCTGCCACTGAATATTATCCCTATTTGCAATCCGGTCAGATGAAAGGATTGATTCCCGGGATGAAAGGTGCGGCAGAGTATGAATTCATTCTTGGTAAAATTTCAGATGGTATGCGTGGAATGGCATCCCAGACATGGGGGCACCTCGTAATTATCTTTTTTATTGTTGTTGGTAATATTCTTTTCTATATTAGACGAAAAATGAAAATTGAAGCTTGATAGAGGTTGATTATGAGTCATGATCCTTGGATTTGGATTGGAGCTTTTTTTACTATTGCGATTTTTTCTTATCTTTGGAGGGAAAATCCGTTGTATAGATTTGCAGAGCATGTCTTTGTAGGTATTTCAGTAGGCTATCTCATCTGTATCAACTGGTTTAATGTTCTCAAGCCAAAGCTTGTTGAACCACTTTTTGAGAATGGTGAATTAAGCTTGATCATTCCGGGAATTTTAGCAATTTTGATGCTTTTCAGATTTTCCAGAAAAGTTGGATGGATTAGTTTTTGGCCGTTGGCATTTTTAATTGGTTTTTCCGGTTATGCTATTCCGACCGTTGTTGAAACCAATCTTCTTAAGCAGATTCAGGCAACTGTGAATACGCCAATTACTGGAACCTGGTTTGATATTGTAAGTGGTATTTTAATTATTGTAGGTACACTTGCATGTCTTTTGTATTTTTATTTTTCAGTTCCACACAAAGGCGTTGTTGGAAAAGTTGCCAAGTTTGGTTCGATGCTCCTTATGGTCAGCTTTGGTGCCAGCTTTGGTTTTACTGTCATGGCCCGTATCTCACTTCTCATCGGAAGGGTTCTTTTCATTCTCAGGGATTGGCTTGGCCTTGTGGCGTAGGTAATGACACTGAATAAAATTGAATTTAAATCATACCCCCTTGCGGCTTATCCCCTCAGGGGGTTTTTTGCAATAGCCGTTATTATTTTGGTGGTGGCATTGAGCTATTTGCTTACCGGGTACGCTATTCTTCCAATTTTTGCATTTTTAATCTGTACCATGCCGGTTGTAAATTTTCTTTTCCCTTCAAAATACACCTTTGAAGATGACGAACTCAGGAAATTTCAAATAGGATATGACAAACGTATAAAGCTTTCCCAATATCAAGATTTTATTGTTGGCAAGGATGGGATACTCATCGTGAAAAATAAAAGAAAAAATGAATATATTTATATTTTCAACGAGGATATAAAATCCAAGGTAAGGGCCTTTTTACTGGAGAAGGGAATCCATGAAATCAAAAGAGGAGCTTGATCCACAAAAAGTCGAGTTTCTAAACAAGATTGCAGATTTTATTGTAAAAAAGGGCCTTGATGTGGTTGCTGTTTTATACATCGAAAGTATGCGTCCACTTCACCGTTTGAGTTCCAATCTTGTTACTTTCTTTGAGCCATTTGTAAGTGTTGCGGTTTCCGGAAACAAGATTGCCATGCTAAGAGAATGTCTTGAAGATGAAAGATATATTGATTATCTTCTTGAGAGGATTGAAAATCCTCCCAAAAAATAATTTTTATTCCTCTATAAGTTCAATATTAGCTCTTGGGATGGTTACTATCTCTCCATCATCAAATTTGACCATAAGTACCCTGGCATGGGTTTCTGATTCAATTGCACAAAGAGCTGATGGAAGTTCGGTGACTTCGCCGATTTTTCCGAAGTATGGCTGGCGGATGATTCGAACGCTGTTACCTATTACAACTGGTTTTGCTTCGCGCTCTTCCATTGCAGAGTGGTCCAGATCGGCATCATCATAAGGAATAATAATTTCTGGACGTATAACACCGGCACGAATTTGAGTGGCACCTGAAATGGAGGCAGTGGAGTTTTCCCTGTCCTTCAAGCAGTTCCATGTACGTTTGGCCATGTTCATTTTTCCAAATCCCTCAGTTAGAACGACGGTGATACCAATATTTTCAGAACCGGTTATTGCGACACCAAGATCGTAACCGAGTAGTTTTCTGAGATCTTCGTCCTTTATACCACCAACGATAATGCCCTTAACGCCAACTTCGATGGCCTTTTGAATGGCATTGTAATCTGCAAATGCTCCACCAACGATGACACAATCCTTGTATTCAGAAGTTATTTTCGAAACATCGAGTTCTTCATCAGAACTGGTAACTGCAAATTTTAATGTTCCCCAGGTTTCTCCACCGATACCAAATATTCCCTGAATAAAACTGCAAACTGTTTCAATAATAACGCCTTCATTTGGAACGACTTCAATAACCTTTCCATTGATATAACTTTGAACTTCAATCGGGAGCGGAGGTTGTCTCAACAGAACCTGGCCTGTGACATTTGAAACAGATTCAATGGAACCTTTGATGGGGGCCTTGATCTGAGTTGAAAACCATTTAATAAAAGATTTATTTTCGGCAATGATTTCGTTCTTTTCAAAGGAATCTCCGACATTCTTTTTCATGAATTGTCCGATTTCATCGGCCTGAATTCCAAGAAGGTTGACAATGTTCATTGTTGAAATATTTCCCGGAAGATCTGTTTTCGCAACGATTTCATCACGGGAGATGATTTCCCCCACTTTTTTAACAACCTCTCCTTTAAGAGGGAGAATTCTGTCTTTTTGAATAACAGTTCTTTTAGCAACTCTGAGTCCTGGCGTATATGAATGGGCCATTTTAAACCTCCAAATAACTTGTTAAGCGGGATACAATTCTAGTGTATGATTCCATTTTTTAACCAGTTCCTGTTTTTCGTCGTGGTCATCAGGGAATGCGATTGGACGTCCACGGCCGTCAATAACAAGACCAACGACGCCGCCTTTAACCATTTGCTTGTGGATTTTTCCCTTACCGCTGCCTACATCAAAATTTCTCGTAGGTATTAGTTCAACTTCTGCGGTTTCGCCAAGTCCCAAATGGAAAAGTTTGAGTTCTCCAAAATTAATGGATTCTTCAATTGTCTTGCCGCCCATATTGATTTTAAAGTTCATGATTTTTTGACCGAATTTTTTTGCCTGTCCTGATGGTGCAATGCATGTTCCAAGATAAACAAGACAGTCTTTTTCAAAAACTTCGGATGCGATATTTTTGTCAATTCTTGAGAGAACTCCAAGGTGCGGCATCATGAAGATACTATCAACAGTAATGGCCGTGACTCCTTCCGGCAGAAATGAGTCGATCATCATGGACATTGATTGACTTCTTCTTGGAGCGTGGGAGAGAACACCTCCGGAGCCAACGATCATGTCGAGATCCATCATTTTGATGATGGATTGACCGGTATTTTCCTGATTAAAGACATCTGCAATTGATCTACTCTGCTGAACACCCTTGAGACCAACGGCAAGAAGTTTATGTTGTTCGAATGACAGGCGAAGTGCTTCTCTTGCAATTGCCTGTTCCATCTTGAGTTCTTCAAGAGATTGTGGAATTGTGGTTGGACGGATCATTTTGTTTTTGATCCGGTCACGAATTTCTTTTTCATCGAGATCAAAAGACAGCCATCTCATGACGTTCTTCATAGTTGCGTCTGCGAGAACATTGGAGATTGAATAACTCATGCCGTAGTTGGCAGAAACTGTACGATTAAATATTTCACCAATGACAGAGAAAACGTCTGTGGTGGCACCACCGATATCAACTCCTATAACATTGATATTGTGAATTTGTGAGATCGTTTGCATGATCTCTCCAACGGCTGCCGGTGTTGGCATGATGTCCACGTTGACCATGGACATGAGTTTTTTATATCCAGGGGCCTGTGCCATAACGTGTTCTAAAAAAAGATTTTGAATTTCAAGACGTGCAGGCATGAGATTTTCTTCTTCAAGGGTGGGACGAAGATTATCTGTGATGGTCAAGGCCATTTTTTCGTTTAAGATTTCCTTAACCTGGTCTCTGGCCTTGATGTTGCCGGCGTAAAGAACCGGGAGTTGGTAACTCATTCCAAGTCTTGGTTTTGGGTCTGCAGCACCAACATATTCTGCAAGTTCCACAACATGGGTTATTGTTCCGCCATCTGTACCACCGGAAAGAAGAATCATATCCGGACGAAGTTGTCTGATTCTTTCAATTTTCTGGTGTGGAAGTCTTTTATCATTTGATGCCAGAACGTCCATGACAATCGCACCGGCACCTAGTGCTGCACGCTGTGCACTTTCCGCGGTCATGGTTTTAATTGCACCTGCGACCATCATTTGAAGACCGCCACCTGCCGAACTTGTTGAGATATATGCATCAACTCCAGTACTGCCGTTGACTTCAGTGATAATCTTGTCACCGTCGAGAATTGTTCGACCGGAAAGTTCTTCAACTTCCTGAATGGCATTTAATACGCCTTTGGTAACATCCTCAAAAGGTGCTTCAACCGTAGTGGGAGCCTCCCCTCTGAAGGTTTGTCTGTACTCACCGTCTTTTTTTTCGATTAAAATAGCTTTTGTTGTAGTTGACCCGCAGTCGGTTGCGATGATGGCCTGAATATCCTTTGACATCTCTACCTCTTTGTAACTGGTTACATCTCTTAATGAGCCCAATATTCATAGCACGGCTAATGGGCAATAAAAACTAAAATAGCGATTTTTAAGCCAGTGCGTCACACATAAATTATCCATTAGTTGATTTCCGTAAGATGTAATTTTGTTTTTCTTACTTTACCATCCCGTAAGTATGTAATTTCGACTTTATCCCCAGGCTTATACGTTTCCAGTGAATAGTAGATGTCATCAACAGTGTTTAATTTCTTTCCGTCGATAGCAAGAAGAATATCCCCCAGATAGTAACGTCCACGCTTGTCGTAAGTCATTCCCTTGAGTCCGGCCTTGTTAGCAGGCCCATTCCTCATAACGGCCACTACGATAATTCCATTCTTGATATTATAACGTATTTTGATTTGGTCGGAGTAGGTGACGTTTATTCCAACGCCTGGACGAATGATTTTTCCGTGTTTTATGAGTTGAGGGACAATTCTGTTGATTGTGTCGGCGGGGACTGCAAAACCGACACCGGCCGATGCGCCGGAGGTGCTGAATATCATCGAATTCATTCCGATGAGTTTTCCGCTTGAGTCAAGAAGTGGACCGCCTGAGTTTCCCGGATTAATTGATGCATCAGTCTGGATCATGTCCGAAATTTTTATTCCTGTGTATCCCTTGATGGAACGTCCGAGTGCCGAAACAATTCCAGTCGTTACAGTATGGTCAAGACCGAACGGGTTTCCAATAGCTATCGTTTTCTGGCCCACTTGAAGGTTGTTGGATTTTCCGGGAACTATTGGAAAAAGCTTCTCAGGTTTTTCAACAAGCTTTAAAATCGCGATATCTTTTGCCGGCCCCGCTCCGACGAGCCTGGCCCTGTATTGTTTTTTGTCATTGTGAAAGGAAATCAAAAAACTGTCACCTTGATGGACGACATGATAATTCGTGACAATGTGGCCGAATTTATCCCATACGAAACCTGTTCCAGCACCGGTAGTGGTTTCGTATGATTCCATATCCCAAAAATTTCGTGCCATTCTTATATTGGAAACAAAAACGACGGAACGCACATTGTTTTTAACTATACCAATAGTGTTTTTTTCCGATTCCAAAAAATTTTTATGATCTTTTCCGTAGTTGATGTTGCCAAAGGATGATCCAATAAAAATGATAATTGTAGTGATTGAAAACACGAAGATTTTAGATTTAAAATTCATTTTTCACCTCCAACTGTTCTGTTTTTACAAGACAATCAGATATGGATATAATCTACGGACAATATCTAGGCAAGGTGTAAAAGTAATGGAAATAAAATTTTATGATCGCTATAGCGACAGTCTCCAGATTGAGAAGGTATGTGGCGGCAAAATTTTGAAATGGCTTTATCAAACGAATTCTGGCGAATATGTTAACATGCTGCTATGCCGAAAAATCTGCAGTAAAATCTACGGACTTTTTCAGGAAACAAGCAGGAGCAAGAAGAAAATAAAACCCTTCGTAACTGATTTTAAAATCAATATGGATGAATTTATTCCGGAAGAGGGAAGAGCTGTGGAAGATCCATACTCCAATTTCAATCAATTTTTCATCAGGAGATTTAAAAAGGATGCAAGGAAATTTGTAGAGGACAAGGACGTAATGCCTGCTTTTTCCGAGGCAAGATATCTTGGTTTTAGAAAGGTTGGGGTGGAAAAAAAGGTTCCCGTAAAGGGACTTCTACTTTCTCCAGAGGAGATT
>JAGLPP010000013.1 GCA_023137315.1 Bacteriovoracaceae bacterium | reverse complement strand
GGGTTTATTGAGGATATTGAGAAAAAAATTCCAAAAAAAATGAAGAAGGCTATCGGAAGAGAAATAACAGTTGATTTCAAATGGCTCTCAAAAACACGAAGAGAGGAGCACATAGTGGCACCTCTTTGTAATGAAAATGATACAAATCCACAGAAAATAGGAATGGTCCGCAAAAAACTTTTTGGAAAGATAAATAGAATATGGCTCGATCGATCCGTGGTAGGAACCATTAGACGTGGAAAAAATCTTGCGATTAAATATGAATGTGGACATCGCGATACCTATAAGCTTGCGCAGTCGGCACTTGTTCATGAGATTGCCCATTTGTACGATTTTTCAGGAGTACGCCAGGGGACGGAACTTGCGATACAAAAATATTGCAGGGATAACGTAAAGATTGATACGGAGATGGAAGGAAGAAAAATCTATCCCAAGGGATGTTGGAATTATCGTTCAAATTCGCGTGCTGTCAGTAAAAGTCCCTATTTTCTAAACATGGCCGGATGGATTTCAAAAGGAACAGTCTGGAAAAGACGTGTCCAGCTTAATCATGCTTTAATAAAAAGCCCTGATTCCTACGAGTTTGAGAATGCGGAGGAATCTTTTGCAGTTAATATGGAATTTTTTATTCTGTGTCCGGAATATCGCGAGAGAAGGCCGGTGTGGTATAAATATTTTGCAGGTGTTTTTGGAGAAAGGCCAAATGATAATTCAAAAGCGCAAAAGAATATGTATGTCAGTGTTTCCTCTGCCGCCATGGTTGAAAGTCCGCTTGCAAATTTTAATCTTGATTTAAGTCGACTGTATGAAATTGATTATCTTTTCGCAGGAGAGGGCCAAAAGATGATGAGCAGATGGGGACACGCACTTTTTAGACTGGTTTTTTGCAAACCGGGAAGAAAAATGGGACCGAAATGCCGGCTTGATCTGGGACATCATCTTGTTGTCAGCTACAGGGCGGAAATCAGCGATTATTCAATTGATTATCTTAAGGGATTGACGGGTGCTTATGATTCAAGGCCGTATCTTCTTATGATGGTTGATGTGATAGATGAGTACACCAAGGAACAGTCACGAAAACTCGTTTCCGTTCCGATGAAGTTTTCAAATGAACAGAAAAGTCTCTTTATTGACAGACTTCTTGAACAGTATTGGGCATATCGTGGAAAGTACTACTTTCTCTCCAATAACTGTGCAACCGAGACAGTGAATCATCTGAGGTTGCTTGAGAAAAACTCACCGGAATTTCAAGTTAAAAATGTATTTTCTCCAAAAGGTGTCTACGATTTTCTACAGAGCAGAGATCTTCTGGATATGTCGGTACTGGATGACCTGAAAAAAGCTGAGAGTCGTGGATACTATTTTCCGCCATATTATGAAAAAATTGTTCCTGCGTTTAATTATCTAAAAAAACAGATGTCGAAAATGAAGTACAAGGATGCCTTGGATATCACCATGAATTCGGATGCAATCGGTAGAAAGGAAGTGATGGATTTTTTGCTTGAAAAGATTACGGACGAGGACGAGAGGGGCAGATTGATCGCCAATTTGCTCAAGATTGAAGAATACATCCTGGTGATGAAGAAACTCCGTTTTCGTCGTGAAGTGGGGGATTTTCTTTTAAAAGCACATGGTGATGGTAATATCGATACAGAGCTTTTTCAGCTGGTTGACAAGTACAAAAAAATTCTACTTGAAACCCTTCCTGAAAATTTAATCAGCTCAGGTTATGGTGTACCGCTTGTAGAGGAATATAGATCACTTTCACAGGATGATATTGCAAATCTGAGTAAAAACCTTGGAAAAGTTTTTGATGATGTGAAGATAGCGGCAAAGAATCATTTTTCCGACACAATCAGTGAGATTGAAAAAATTGTTGATAGTTGCAGCAGGCTTCGTTACGAGATGGCGAAGACTTTCGGTCTTGTGGAATAAGTAATAAAGACATTTTTCCTGATAAAGTGTATAATCGCGGCAGTAGTATTTTGAGCAGGAGCGGAAAATGAGTGAGAGAATAAGGGATCTTGTTTTTAAAATTTATTCTGATGTCAATGATGCCGAAAAAATTCATCAGGGGCTTACAGGACTTGTTTCAGAGTATAAGAAAAAAATTGATCAGAATGAAAGGGGAGTGTCATTTTCCAATAAGGACGCATTTTTAATAACCTATGGTGATTCAATTCTTGGCGTTCAAGGAGAGCATCTTCGGACCCTTGACACGTTTCTATCGAATGAGCTTGGGGAAAATATCTCCATTGTTCATATCCTTCCATTTTATCCATATTCAAGCGATGACGGTTTTTCGGTTATTGACTATAACGAGGTGAATTCTGATTTTGGAAATTGGGATGACATTCGCGGAATTGCTGAGAAAAAAAAGATCATGTTTGATTATGTTGTAAATCATATTTCGCAGAAGAGTCCATGGTTTCAAAACTATCTGGCCGGAAAGGACGGTTTTTTAAACCTCGCCCATGAGGTTGATCAAAATATTGATCGCTCCATGGTTGTACGCCCGAGAACCCTGCCTCTTGTTCATGAATATGAAAAAGAGGATGGTAGCAAGGTTCATCTTTGGACCACGTTTTCGAAGGACCAGGTGGATGTCAATTTTGCCGATCCTGATACAGTGATCAGAATGATTGATGTTTTTCTTTCATACGTTGAAAAGGGGGCATCCGTTATCAGACTTGATGCAATAGCCTATCTTTGGAAAAAAGATGGGACAAATTGTATTCATCTTGATGAAACCCATGACATGGTCAGGCTCATGCGTGCCCTTCTTGACGAGGTTGCTCCGAAGGTCAGGATTATCACAGAAACAAACGTTCCACACGAGGACAATATAAGCTATTTTGGTGACGACGGAAAGGAAGCGGATATGGTTTATAATTTTTCGCTCCCGCCACTCATGCTTCATATGTTTTTGGCATGTGATTCAACTTATTTTAACAGATGGGTGGAGGAAAAATTAAAGACTACGCATGATGGAAAGCTCTTTTATAATTTTACATCGTCTCATGACGGAGTGGGGCTCAATGGTGCCCGTGGAATTATTTCTGAAATCGAGATAATGAAGCTTGTGGAAGTCGTTGAACAAAATGGCGGAAGGGTCAATTTCAAAAGCAACGCGGATGGATCAAAGGTTCCTTATGAAATGAATACAAGTTGGGTTGATGCGTTTAAGAAGGATGGAAATGAGGTAGAAAAGGCCATCGCCAGTTATGCCATAAAATTATCCCTGCCCGGAGTTCCGGCGTTTTATATCAACTCAATTCTCGGGGATGAAAATTGGATAGAGGGAATGGAAAGAAGCGGACATAACAGAACAATCAATCGGAGAAAGTTTCAATACAATGAAATAGCAGGCATTTTGAAGGACAAAAATTCAAGGGAGGCAAAAATATCAAATTCCATTTCAAGACTTCTCTCAATCAGAAGATCGCAGGAGGTTTTTGATCCGGCCGGAGGGTTCAGGGTACTTGATATGGGACAAAAGATTTTTGCAATAGTCCGTGAAAAAGCAGACGACAAGCTTGTTGCCATTACAAATATTTCCAACAAGGTGCAATGTCTTGATTTTAGGAATGAATTTGGCGGAAAAGTTGTTGACCTTGTTTCGAGTGATATCCTCAATCCCGAAGGCGTTGATATTTCCCCGTTTCAAACGCTCTGGCTAAAGAGTACCCGAGAATAATTGTCGGAAGATTTTTCCTTTGTTGCGTAATAACTTGTCATAATGGATAATATTTCCAGGAGAGGTTTATTATGAAAAAGATTGTTTTGTTTTTCGTTTTTACTTTGATGGTGGCGAATGTCTCACTAGCTACTTGTGAATATAGTGGACTTCATCCGAGTTTTCGTAGTGCTGATGGATTTGCCAAGGTACTTAAGGAGCGTGGTTGCTCCTCATATCAAATTGCATTTATGTTTGATCATTATGGCAAGCATTTTAGTGCCAAAAAGGGTGATAAAGGGCCAAGGCCATATAAGAAATATACTTGTCGTAGCGAGTATGACAAATGGAGATGCAATGATGATCAAAAAAAGGCCCTTAAGGCACTTAATAACGCCTCTAGAAGAAATTACATCCTTGAAGAATACGAAACCAGATCCGAATTGAGGGCGAGAAGTGCGCATGAAAAGGCATCTGGGTACAAAAATGTATCCGGCCAACTTGAAAAAATTTCCAATGCCCACGCACTAAAGGCCGGTGATCTGGAGAAAAAACGTAAAAAGCTAATCGGGGAAATTGATACCATAAGGAAGAAGCAGGCAGAAATTAAAAAACTCCATGAGGATATTAAGACCAATGAATTTGATATTGATCAGGACAAAGGCGACTATAAGGCTACAGAAAAGAAGCTTCGTAGACTTTATAGCCAATACAGGGTTCTCAAAATGAGAACCTCAAGAACGAGATCAAATGCATCCAAAATCAAGGATGAGGCAACGGGTGAGTGGGCCGAGGTTGCCAAACTGATGAAGGAGCAGGAGTCCCTTGAGGGTGATATCAACAAACTTCTTTCGTTTGCTGAAGATATGGAGAAGAGGGTTCCCATTGAAAAAGCATCCTATGCCAGGGCGGCATGGAGAAAACGCCTTGATGACATGCTGACAATTGCTGATGAAAAATTCAAACGCTTGAAGGACGAAGAAAAGCTTTATAAGGAGCTTATCAAGGATATTGACGATATTGAGGTTTATGGGGAATTCCAGGAGGAGCAAATCCAACGCTTCATGGACAAGGCACATGCTCAAATTCAAAGAAGTATGCTCGGACAGTATGTAAATTCCCAGATAGCTCTTCTCGCCGAAGAAATTTGCAAGGGCCTTGATGAGTTCTGTAAAAAGAAGGTCAAGGATAAGGATCTTTATAACAAATACTTTAAGTGGTTGAATGCCTCCAGTCGTGGTCCCAAGATTCCATTTGGTGGTGAAGAGGGTGACTTTAAACCAAGAAAAGGTGGTAGTGTAAAAGAAAAATAGTCTTGACCATTCTTAAGTTACTTTTCATTGCCATTGACACAACCAATTGGCTCCAAATTTTCACTAGAAATCTCCTTTATATGGGCAGTGCTCCTTGTTAAACTTGATCTTTTTTGTGTATAATCAGTTAGATAACTGAAGTTATTTGGAGATCAAAATATGCATGATGCGTCCAATGAAAAATCTAATTACGTGGCACCGGGTGTTCAGCATAAATATGACCAAACCCTGGTTGTTTTTGTAAGCAAGACCTGTAACGATATATGTGATTGGTGCTTCAGAAGCAGACTTTTTAACAAAAATGAACATGAAAATGATCAAATAGCTGACGTATCTGATGTTGATAATTATCTAAGCGAGCATCCAGAGATTCAATCGGTTCTTTTAACCGGTGGTGATTCGCTGCTGGCAGAAGATGATTATCTAAGGAAAATGATAATTGTGTTGAATAAACATAATTTAATATCAATCAGATTTGGCAGCAGGGTGGCCATTCAAAAAACGGAATCCATCCGTCCACTACTTTTGTCTGTAGCTTCATGGACCAAGCATAAGCTTTATCTGGTCACTCATTCGGTTCATGCCGACGAAGTTCCGGATAATTTTGAATCGCTTATTCCGAACGAGTTCACTTGTTTGAACCAGACTCCGGTGCTTAAAGGAATAAATGATGATCCAGCAATATTAAAGAACCTTGTCTTAAAATTAACAGAAAATAATATAGAACCGTATTATTTCTTTCAGTGCAGGGCGATTGAGGGTAATGAAAAATACAGTCTTACTTTCAAGGAAGGGTATCTTCTGATTGAGGAGCTAAAAAAGAGGCTTAGTGGAATTCACAAGAGGTTTCGTTATGTCATGAGCTGTGATGTTGGGAAACTGGAGATTATCAGTCTTTCCAAATCCCCTGATGGAGTTCACCTGAAATACCATCAATCAAAAAACAGTAATGAGCATGGGAAAATCGATCTGGTTGATATGGATGCTGTCTGGTTAAATAATAATGAGGAAGTGTTTATAGCTGATGGTAAATATAGTGCTATCAAATAAGATCATTGCGTTTGATTTTCAATAATTCCCTGATGTCCTTCAAATCATCCTTTTTCGAGGCATATAGAAAAGTCTTTTTATTTCGGCCCAAAAATCCACCGCGATAGATGATTCCAATGGTGCCAGTGTGATGTATTATTATTTTTTTGATATCAGAGTAGGGGACATTCTCATGTTTGTCATGCATGCTGTTTCCGGTGAGTGCCTCCAGAGTAAAACCGTCTTCCACGAATTCGATCAGAGTACACCACGCAACAACTTTTTCCCAACGTATGTAAGGGATAAGAATTATATAAGCCAGTCCGGCAAGTCCCAACGGGAGAATGAAATAATATGAAACGGTGTATTCAATGGCCTGACGTTGTTCCGCTGACGGCCTTAAAAAGATATAAATGGCAAGAAAAACTGCCGGAAGTAAAAGTCGCAACCAGGCCCTTGTGAAATTGCGATTGAAAAAAAGCTTGAACTCGTTAAAGTGTTCAAAATTTTCTTGTGGTGTATATCTTATTGGTTCATTCATGTTTTGGTATTTATTGTCACAGGGACGTTCGGAAGGCCAGTTGAGAATGTAAAAATTACTAAATCAAGTAATAACAGATAAGAAGAATATAAAAATTACAAAACCCTGCTAATTGACGCGGCGCACACCAGGCTTGTGGTATAATATATCATGGTAAAATCAAGCAGTTACACCATATTATGTTTAATTTTATTATCCATATTTATCAATCGGGGACAGGCGAGTGATGATAACTGTATGGAACTCGTTTCTTCACTTTTGGGCCAGACATCTTCAAACGAGTCAACAGCACTAAAAGCAATTGGGATTACAAAAGATAAGCAGAGCGTATTAAAAAAAATTATATCAGGAAAATACAACAGAAAAAGAAAAGAGATAAAAAAGCTGCTTTTCACCAACAGCGAATCCACGAATATTTCACAGGAATCGGTTGGACAATTTCTTGACAGACATATTCATCTTTTTCAAAATATCAGCGATCAATTTGATATTCCTGTCGAAGATCTGATTGAGGCCTACTTCAAAAAAAGTAATTATCACATTGATAGGATTCATAAATATTTGGATGGAACCTCCATTGATACAGTTAAAAAAATTGCAAGTGATCTCGGTTATTCCGATTCAGTGGAATTCATCAAGGCATCCTTTAATATGGTTGAAATATCTTTGAAGGATATTAAATTGTTTGCACCAAGACTGTTGGAGGGGGCAAATACTCTGAATCTTCCGGTAGATCAGCTTTTAATTCGCATCAACAAAAATCGCTTCACACTTGATGATTTTTTCAAGATGGTTGATAACTTCAAGAAGGCGGTACCAACAACAAAGAATACTTTGAAAGGTGAAAATTTCCTGACAAAAATCAAATCGGCCCTTCACAATACGTCTATCAATCTTTCATCGGATTTCAAGGGGTTCAAGGCAATTTTGGATAATCCAGATCTGGCCCCCGAGCAAAAGGCGACACATGCCTTTAAATATGTATCCCTTCTTCCTTATGAAAAGGCTAAAAAACTTTATGTACAGCTTTTCACATCTCTCAGGAAAAAGATGATAATGAATCCAGAACTGTTTCTTACCATGGGAACGGCTTTGGTTTGGGATCATGCAAGTTTTATTATATCTCATTCCCTAAAGTATGGTTTTTTGGGCCATCTTAATGAACTTCTGACGACTGTAGGTGCATTTACCGGACTTGAGATATACATGACAATGATGAGTGCAAAGGATGCGGCATGGCTGATCGCCAATCCTGCAGTCATGAAAAAAATTTCCAAAACATTCGCAAAATCCGATCTTTCCGATATTGAAAAATCAAGTGTCAAAAAAACAGGAGATTATTTTAGAAATTTCTTTTCGGCCTTGAACCAGGGGACACGGAAAATCTCTAAATCGGTTCCAAAGGATTTTGCAACTGTTTTTGCAGCAACAATTATTCCGGTTGCCATCGGTGCCAGTTTGCAAACTCCTGTTTTGGCCGAAATAGTCGCTCGTACCGTTTTTGATAGCTGCATAATTGCATCTTTTTTCAGCGTGTGGACAAAGGCACGTTACTACGGACTTTACACAAAATTGTTTCCGGTAATCTCCAACCAGATAATGCCACATATGCCAAAGGCAAGAAAGGCAACGCTCATGACTCTTACAGGATTAAATATCGCCGCAGGGTCTTTTTCCTATGTATGGTGGTATGATTTTGCCCATAGAATGAAAGAGAAAGAAGAGGATGGGCAAGAGCAAGAGGAGCAATCTGATAGCGTATCTCCATAATTGCTACATATTACCTTACCCCATATAATAACAGTTATATGGGGTAAGGCAATATTGTGCTAATGTTAAAAATGCCATTTCCGAAATGATTATTATGCTTGTAGAAAAAATCAAAAAACTACATATAAAAGAGCACATTGCAGAACATGACATTTTTATAAAAAAAATATCAGAAGTTGAAAAATTCAAAGATAACAAAAAAATGATGCAAGAATTAGCTGAATTTCTAAAAGACTGGTTTTTAAATCATATTAACAAGGTTGACAAGAATACTACGAAAACAATTAAAGGACTTGCGAAGAATGATGATAGTGTCTTTGAGTCTTGTGCAATAGGAATTAAAAGTAAGTTGGATTAATTCGTTTTACAGAGAATTTTCCATAAATCCATCACATCACTTACATAGGCCGGAAAAACCTCTGGAGTCGGATCTTTCGGAGAAAATCGAAGAAAAATCTGGTCCTTGTAATCGGAACATTTTTTCTTTTGAAACTTATCACCTTCAAGAATTTTCAGATAGCTTGTCATCATGAATAAATGAAAACGATCGCCTTTTACTTTTTCGGTTACACTTTTTTGATCGATCGTCTTGTGAAATTTTGTGATTGATGTGAGCTTGTCCTTGATTGTTTTTTCTTTTTTTATTGTCTGTTTTTGTTCATTAATCCACATCTGGATTTTATCCGAAACAAGCATCTCGTTCGCCATGGACAGGCCCGCAAAAACGAAGATGCTTAAAGCGAAGAATATATTTTTGGTTCCGAGCATGATTTTCCCGATTTATCCTTGAATTTTGTAAAACGGTTTATATTGTGCATATATTCGGCGACTTCCGTATTTCTTCTTTTTCTTTTATCTTCGTTGTTGAGCCACCATGGCCATTTTTTGCTTTTTTTCCCGGTATAGACGGTATTGATGTAATTGTGTTTGAGAAAATAAAGAAAACTTCCCTTCGGAGCATTTTCAGGATTACCGAAAAGATCGAGATCTTTTGCGGTAACATTTTTTTTCTCCCTGACGTAAAAATCCAGGGCCTCCACTACCCCGCTTCCGGCATTATGGGCCAGTATCATTATCTGTCCTTTGATTTTGTAATAACTTTTCATTCCCAAATTATCGATGATTTTTTGTGATGTGGAATCATTCAGGAGATGATCGACATATTTCATATTGAATTTCATCGCCATGACTGCGGTCATAATGTTAAGTTTCAGAGACTCTGGCCCGTGAATGAGGCGGCATTTAAGTCGTTTTCCATCGTTACTGCGAAATTTGAAAAAGTCCTTGTATGGTTTGTTGGCCAGTTGTCCGCATTTATCGAGATCCGATTTGAACCAGGAATGGTTTTTGTGAATATCCTGCAGCATGGAACCCATCTGGCCGATACCAAGGCATCCTGACCAGCTAATTGCGTTTGGATGCAGGCCGGATTCCTGCGAAAGCATTGGAAAAAGAATTTTCGGTTTGATTCCCATGCAAAGACTGATTCGGTTAAAAAGACTGTGAATGGCGTTTAAATATTCTGGAGAACTACATGGTTTATGGACGCTATCATATTCTGGTTTGCCATTCGGGGAATCGCATTTTGCGTATCTTACAACTGGAGGTCCGGGAAACATTTTTTGAACCTTGGCAATACATTCTTTGGAAACGATATTTGGATCATCCAGCGTAATTGGCTTGATGGACTTGTAGAATTCATTGTCTGCCATATAATTGCTTTCCGGCGGGTTGCAATTTGTTGTTGTGGTGTCAGAGTCGTCAGTCAGGCAACCTGGACATTGAATATCATCAAGTTTAACGTCAATACCACCATTTCTGATTATTTCATTTGTGAGTTTTACGGCATCCTTTTCCCCGTTACTCACATTGTTATTTCTTGCCAGTTCGACATGTTTGAGTTTGTTGTTGAGGTCCTTGCAAAACCAGGCCTTGTTTTTTGTACAGAATTTCATGGAAAGATCATGGTTCATTTTGAAAAGTTCAACTAGCTCGGGTTTCTTTTTAAATTCATCCACAATTTTTTCAATCGGCAGGGATTGTTTCATGCAACGTTTTGTGAGGTTTTTAAGCGGGTATCTTCCCACACAAACTCCGCCGGTAAGTGACGGGTTACATAAAAATGCATGATCTGTTTTGCAGGAGCTTCTTCTGGATTTATAATATTTCATGAGTCCCTGATAGTGTTTTGTATCCAGTGGATTTTGACATGTTCGCTTTTTGCCCCTGTAATAATGTGACGGCCAGGCTCCATAATTACACATGTTTTTGTAAGTGACCTCTGTCAGTGCCCATGCTTCATTCAACAGATGAAATCCAGACAGGACCTTCAAAAAAGATGATACTTTCTGATTACTTTGAACAAGTGGATATTCCCTTTCAAGCGCAATGAAAAATTCCTGATAGGATCTTATGAGTTCTACTTTTTGACTATGATTGTAGTTTGCCCAGTCAAGTCGAAAATTGCCCGCATTTGCCGCAAACGACAGTATGGGCAGAACGATATAAATTATAAATTTCATCCACACACCCTGCCAATATTGTATCTCACCCCATAGGTATTATCATGGAGGAGTATTTTACCGACGAAAAGTTGACTATAATTGACAGATAATCACAATTCCAACGGGTTGATGACAAGATCAATTCTTCTGTTCTTTTTTCTCCCACCCTCTGAGCGATTGGTGGCAATTGGACGGCCATGGCCGTAACCGATGAAGCTGCTTCTTTCGTTTGTTGAAATACCGCTTTTAATCAGGTAATCCCTTATCGAATTGGCCCTTTTTTCCGATAGAATTTGATTTTTTTGCTCCTCACCGATTGCATCAGTGTGTCCTTCAACGATAATAATGGATTTTCCAAGTTTTTTAACAACGCTTCCAACACGTGTGAGAAGTCCCTCATGTTCAGGAAGGATGCCCCAGACTCCAGATGGAAAACTAATGCCGAAAAGACGGAGGATGACACGGTCATTCTGTAGATAAACCTCAGCCTCGGATATTGAAAAATCATTATGGATGCTGTCAAGAAGCTGTCTGATCTGTTCTTTGTCCGATAGCGACCGCACTTCAGTTTGAAGGCCTTGAACCTTGTCAGCCAGCTTGTGTTTTTCGCGGGCCTCATTTACTCCGGCCCTGAATAGTGAAGCTATATAGGAGTTTATTTCATCCTTTTGTTTTGAAAAATTCTTATTTCTTATGTCTGCAATTTCAAGTTTGCTTGAGATTTCAGTTAAAATACGTTCAAATCGAAGAACTGAGTCTTCCGGTGTCTCATTTTTTAACTGCTTGCAATTGATGGTGATATTTACAGCACGCTGTGCAATAAAAAATACCTCATTAACCCTATTGCTAATCTCACTTTCGTTGTATCTTTCGCCTTCAATATACTCTTCAACGTTCTTTAATGCCGCAATGGCACTACTGTGTGTTTTAGGGGCAATATCCTCTGCACCCAATTTTATGTTTTGTTCTATCATTTTTCTTATGTGATCAAGATTTTTTTTCTTGATGGCCGTCAACTCTATTTTTCTAAATGCGGTCGTCACAGAAGGCATGTTTTTTTGCGCATCAAGCGTCCTGTCTCCCTCGATAAGTAATGAAAGATACTTTAATTCATCTGTGTATTTTTGAAAATTATCGGTTTTGGGATCTGCACCTGCCTTCAGTGCGTCTTTTCTGGCATCTACGGTATTTGCAAGGATGGTTGCCGCTTGTGTATGAATTTCAATTGCCTTTTTTATCTGATTTTCGGTCTCAAGAATGCTTGTCAATATAATGTCATCCTGTTCTTTTTGTTGAATGAGCTTCATGCTCAGTTTTTTTCCATTGGCGGCTTTTTTGTACCAATTAGGTGCGAGGATCTGAACATCCTTTGATTCAGCAACCTGAAAAATACCTTCAAGTTTTTCAAGTTGTGCTTTTACTTCCGGAGAAATGGACTTTTTTGCCGCTTTGTTTTTTGAACTCGAACAACCTGCAAGCGAAAGAACAAAAATAAGAACAAAAACTGTAATATTGAGTGTTTTCACGTGTTTTCCCCTGGTTACGTAAGAAGTGAATAATCACACTTTAACAAACAATTTGATTTTGGTAAAATTTAAAACATATCTTAAATGCCGTGAGGTGATTCTGTGAAAATGGTATATTCCGTCATTTCAAAAATTTTTCTGATAATTATCGCCCTTGGCGCAGGTGTTTTTTTTCTGGAAATGGCATTACGCTTTACAGGTCATGCTGCATATAAAATTCCTGAATGGCACTTTGTTAAATCACACATGGAACACCCGGAATACAATAGCTATCAGCATTTTGAGCACTACATGGTGAAAAACCCTGATAAAAGCAAGTATATAATGATTCTTGGTGACTCATTTATCAGTGCCGATAACCTGAAAACACACGAAAACTTCCCCTACTTCCTCTTTAAGATGCTGGAATACAAAAATTATAATTATTCCGTTGTTAATTTTGCAAGACATCATGACAGCACCAAGACCGCCCTTTCCAGACTTGTTAAAAATGTTTCATCCATGGAAAAGGCCGGTAAAAAGCTTCCGGCCATGGTTATTATCACAATAGGTGGATCAGATATGTATACGAGACTGTTGAATACGGAATTAACGGTCTCGTCGACATCCTCTGCTGATACAGTGAATTTCAATGCATATACCAGGGATTGGGAACCCAGAATCTTGAAGTTTTACAGAAATTTCAAGGAAAAACCCATGGATTTTAAAGTTACACATTCAGAAAAACATCTTCGTGAAATGATAAAGAAAATTGATAATTTGAAAAGAAAAATAAATGGGTCTGGTGATCTTGATGATAGATACTCCACATTAAAAAGTGTTTCGGAAATAGTGCGCATTTACACCCAGTCCTATCGGTACTCAAAAGCAATGGTTTATCTTATGAAGGTCATGGAGGATTTTCCATTGCAATTTTGGTCCAGGGAGGATCTTGGAATTTTGCGCTATAAATTAGTACAGCTTTTTACTCTTCAAAATCAGTATCGACAATCTGATATAGTTAAACGCCTGAAAAAAATTGAAAAACAAAACAGATATCTTGGGAAAAACGCCTGTTTCAGAAAATTTAAAAATCTTATGAAAAGATGGAAAAAAATAGTGACTAAAGTTGATCGTGAAAGGTTAAAATCCTGGGATCATGCAATACAATTTTTTAAGAAAAAAGGGGTTTCTGTAATTTTAATGGATTACCCACAGGCTAAAAGAAGTGCCAACAAGATGCTGTACGATGTGGCAAAAAAATATTCCTTGAAGTTTATCAGTAATGCCAAAGACTTCGCATTCGTGTCAATTGGGCCGCAAAAGGCGTTTTATATATATGATGAAGATTATTTAACACGGACCGGCCACGAAAAAATGGCCCATACGGTTTTCAAGGAGATCACTCCCCTTTTGGTTAAATAAATTAATAATCCACGGGCTCACAGCCAAACCCGTAATATCCGTGGCAATACGGCAGATTGCTTCTTCCCTTCGGAGTATCATAGTAACTTTCGGCAGGTTTTCTTCTCTTGTCATTTTTTGAGTAATCAAAATATGGATGATAGAGGCACTTGTATGTCACTTCCCTCCAGAACAAACTGTTATAATGGTTTGGGGTTGAGTCCTTTGAAGATGGTGTCCTCTGGTGATATGAATGCCCACTTTTATTGTCGGATAGTCCATTTATATCCTGTGATTGATCATAATATCGATCTATGGCCGCACGTTTTGATTTGTAAACATGTCTTACAATTTTAAAATGTTTACAATGTGTTTTGTTCTTTATTTCCGAATATAGATCGTGTTGTTCCCCTTCATAACCTATGATGCCTCCGTTTTGCCAGCGCTTGACGACCCATGTTCTGGAGGTGGAGCAAGACGACAATATTATTGACAGCGCAATGACAATCAATAGTCGAATTTTCATATTACAGGCCCTTGAGATAATCAACCCATTCATTCATACCTTCGCCACTTTTTGCACTTAGTGCGATTATTTTTGCGTTTGGATTGACCTGGCGGATATAGTTTTTTGTTTTTTCCAGGCTCCAATCAAGGTGTGGCATCAGGTCTATTTTTGTAATAATGATCAGATTTGCCTTGTTAAACAATACTGGATATTTAACAGGCTTGTCCTCACCTTCCGTGGTTGATAAAAGTGCCACCTTGATATTTTCTCCAAGGTCAAATGCTGCAGGACAGACGAGATTTCCGATATTTTCAATAACAAGAATGTCCTCTTCGCCGCTTACAAATCCACCAAGTTCCCTTGAAATCATACGGGCATCAAGATGACATGAGCTATGTGTGTTTATCTGTTTTACGTTGCCGCCGGAATTCAGGAGTCTCTCCGCATCGTGATCCGTTTGCTGATCTCCAACAAGGATTGTGATTTTTTTCTCATCGGAAAGCGTGTTTATTGTTTTTTCAAGCAGTGCGGTTTTTCCCGTTCCAGGAGAGCTCATCATGTTTAAAACCTTTACATTGTTGTCATGAAACCAATGGTGATTATGATGGGCCAGATGATTGTTCTCCTTCAGAACATTTGTTTCTATTTCAACGGTTCTGCTGTTGGAACTGTCATGAAAATGTTTTTCATTGGCCTCTTGGCATCCGCAATCTTCGCACATTACTCTATCTCCATGTTTTTCAGGGTTAATTCCCTTCCCTTGATAATTTCAACATCGGATGAGCCACAGGCCTTGCATGTCATGATAATTGTGTCAGGAGTGGTTTCCTGTGTGCAACTTTTACAGTGAAGTATAAGTGGAACTTCCTCAACAATCAGGTGGCAGCCTTCCAGAAAGGTTTTTTTGATGGCAACAGGCCAGCAAAATTCCATTGTGTCTCTTACAATCCCACTTAACGGGCCAATTACCAGGGTGATGTTTTTCACTCGCACAGCACCGTCGCTTTTTGCCAGATTTGTGACATTGTCAATAATTGTTTCCGCTATTGATAATTCGTGCATACTATCTATTTTTACACCACGAATACTATTTTGTCATACTGATATTGATCATGTTATTAACGCTATATGAGTCTTGTCCGTCGTTTGATTAAAATATCCGGCATTGTTCAGGGTGTTGGAATGCGTCCCACCATATATCGATATGCACTTGAGTGGAATCTTTCAGGATTTGTGGCCAATACGGCCCAGGGAGTTGTTATAGAGGTTGAAGGTGGACAATTTGAAGTTGATGCTTTTTTTGAAAAAATAAAGACCAGCCCACCACCAATTGCCAGGATTGAAAGACTTACACAACAGGATATTCCAATAAAAAATGACAGGGATGTTTTCAGGATTGATATGAGTCGCGGAAGTGGTGAGAAATTAACTGAAATTTCACCTGATATTGCCACTTGTAAAGACTGCCAGAATGATATCAATGATCCAAAAAATAGACGTTTTCAATATGCTTTCACAAACTGTACCAACTGTGGGCCTAGATTTACAATTATTCACGACAGGCCATATGATCGTCCGCTTACAAGCATGAAACATTTCAAGATGTGTAAGGAGTGTGCAGAGGAATATCATGATCCATGTGACCGGCGTTTTCACGCTCAACCAAACGCCTGCCCTGTTTGTGGGCCAAAACTTTATATAATTGCAAAAATGAATGAAAGTTGTGAAATGCCGTTGGAATATACTGTTAATGAATTAAAGAAAGGTGGTATTGCTGCCATCAAGGGACTTGGTGGATTCAATATCGCCTGTGATCCGCTTAATCCAGCGACGGTGGAAAGACTTCGAAAAATAAAAAGAAGGAAGAACAAATCCTTTGCGCTGATGATGAGGGATATTGAACTTGTAAGGGCCCATTGTGAGGTGTCCACAGAAGAGGAGATTGCATTAAAATCGTCGATTTCGCCAATAGTTCTTCTTAAAAAGATACATGGCAACTCTTTTCAAAATATTTCCCCTGACAACAACTACCTGGGGGTTATGTTGCCATACACCCCACTTCATCATCTGCTGCTTTCAAAAACCAATGTTCTCGTAATGACTTCCGCCAACAAGGTTGATGAACCAATTGCGATAAATGACCAGGAAGTTAAAAAATTGCTGGAAGACAAGATAGTTGATTTTGCCTTGTCACATGACCGGGAGATTGTCCACAGGGCCGATGATTCCATTGTACAATTTTTACGTGAAAAAATGCAGGTCATAAGGCGTTCGAGAGGATTTGTTCCAACACCATTTTATGTGGAAAATCTTGAAAATGGGAGTGTGCTTTCTCTTGGTGCAAACATGAAAAATACGTTTGCGATTCGCAAAGATGAAAACATCTATCTCTCGCAACATATTGGTGAACTTATAGATTACAGAAATTATGATTTTCAAAAAAATGAGATATTGGATTTCAAAACACTTCTGGATATCTCTCCAAAAAATATTTCAGCAGATGCACATCCTGGTTATGAAAATTATAATTCATCAAATCAGCTTGTGTATCATCATCATGCCCATATGCTGAGTGTCATGGGAGAACATAACCTTCTTGGAAAAAATGTTTTGGGCGTTATATGTGACGGCACTGGTTATGGAAGTGATGGAAAAATTTGGGGATTTGAATTTTTATCCGCTGGAAAGGATTACAGGCACTTTGAACGAGTTGCTCATTTGCGATATTTTCCACTGCCTGGTGGAGAAATGGCAATCAAGGAAATCGATCGTATTTCGTTTGCTCTGAGCAGGGATATTGAAAATGATTTTTCCAATATGGGGCATGATAGAAGAAAAATGCTTGAAACCGTTATCAAAAATGGGGTTAATACACCACTTACCTCCTCTCTGGGGCGTCTTTTTGATGGTGTTGCAGCTTTAATTGGCATTGTTTCACTTGCCGATTATGAGGCACGTGCTGCAATATTGCTTCAAAAATACGCGGAAAACTTCAAGGGGAAAACGGAAGGCTATATACCACATGTGATAGATGAGGACACTCCGATGATAATTGATTTTGCGCCATTGATCGGTGAAATAATCCTCGATCTTGGAAGTGGCGTATCAAAAGAGGAAATGGCCATGAAATTTCATCTTTGGGTTGTGGATGTTATAGGGTGCGTCGTGGATAAGATTTCACCGGAGTATGTTGTTTTTTCCGGAGGATGTTTTCAAAACAGTCATCTTTGCATTCTTTTAATGGATTTTTTGGACAAGACGGGGATGACGTATTATTTTAATCAGAATATTCCAATTAACGATGCTGGAGTGGCCTTTGGACAGGCCATGATATAAGGGAGGATTTTATGTGTTTGGCGGTACCTGTTAAAGTTCTTGAAAAGACCGGTAAAAGCATGGCGCGTGTTGAAATGGACGGAGTAAGACTTGAAGTTTCAACTGCACTTTGTCCTGAAATCAATGTAAACGATTATGTTATCATTCATGCCGGTTTTATAATTGAGAAACTTGAGCACGAGGATGTGCAGGAAAAATTGGCACTGTGGGAGGAGTATTATGAAAAAACGGGGCAAAAAAAATGAATGATACGGTGAAAAAAATAAGAATATTAAAGGATAAAATCAAGGAAATTTCTCAAAAGGATATTTCCATCATGGAAGTGTGTGGGACTCATACCATGAGTGTTGCACGTTTTGCGATAAAATCCCTTTTGCCCGATAACATCAATGTTATTTCCGGCCCGGGATGTCCTGTATGTGTTACGTCGGGAACGGATATCGAAACGGCCCTCACCATGGCGAGGGATGAAAGTAAAATTGTTTGCACGTTCGGTGATATGATCAAGGTTCCAAGTCAGGGGGATAATCTTGGAAACTACAAAAATGTGAAAATTGTTTATTCACCATTGGATTCCCTGAAGATCGCAAAGGATAATCCGGATAAAGAAGTTGTCATGCTTGGTATCGGTTTTGAAACCACTGCCCCATTGATCGCGTGTGCCATAAAAGCGGCAAAGCAGATGGCCCTTCCAAATTTTTCCGTGATTTCAATGCATAAAACAGTTCCTATCGCCATGGGTGCCATCCTTTCGGACAAGGATGCAAAAATTGATGCCCTGATTCTTCCTGGACATGTCAGTGCCATTACAGGAAGGAAGTATTTTGATTTTATAAAAGATTATGAAACCAGCGGTGTTATTTCCGGATTTGAGGCACTTGATATAATGGAGTGTATCTACTTGCTCGTGGATCTTTACAACAATGAAAAATTGGATGTAATTAACAACTATTCAAGGATTGTATCAGAGCATGGAAATAAACTGGCAATGGATACCATGTATGATGTTTTTGAAACTTGTGATTCAGGCTGGAGGGGAATTGGTACCATACCCGATAGCGGTCTCGAAATAAAAGATGAATATGCAGCTTTTAATGCCAGAAAAAAATTCGGCATCAATGTCTCCGAAGTTTTGGATCCTCCTGGATGTCGTTGTGGTGAGATACTGATGGCCAAGGCAAAACCTTCTGACTGTGGTTTGTTCGGGAAAAATTGCACGCCGGCAAATCCTGTCGGGCCATGCATGGTTTCATCCGAGGGTACCTGTGCTGCATTCTATAAATATCAATAATGGGGTTTAAAAATGAATAGTATTACAATGAATCATGGTTCAGGTGGAAGACAGATGCATGAGTTGATCAATGGACTCATCATGAATAATCTCAAAAACGGAATCCTTGAGAGAATGGATGATAGTGCCATAATGGAAAATATGCATGCCGGTAGAATTGCCATGACGACCGATAGTTATGTGGTGAATCCGATGTTTTTTCGTGGTGGGGATATCGGGCGATTATGTATCAGCGGAACTGTAAATGACCTGGCCACAAGTGGTGCTATCCCATACGCTTTGTCGCTGTCGTTTATTCTTGAGGAAGGAATGGACATCGGAGAGCTTGAAAGGATCGTTAAATCAATCGCAAGTACTGCAACTGAGGCCGGTGTAAGAATTGTTACGGGTGACACAAAGGTTGTTGAGAAAGGAAAAGGCGACGGACTCTATATCAATACATGTGGCATCGGCCATATTCCGGATGGTGTTGATATCTCCACATACAACGCAAAAGAAAATGATGATGTTATTATCACCGGATATATGGGGAATCATGAAGTGGCAATGGTGAAGGCCAGGGAATTGATTGATTTTGACATTGACGTGGAAAGTGATGTAGCCCCACTTAATAAAAAGATTGAGGCATTACTCAAAAAAAACGTGGATATCCACTGCATCAAGGATCCGACACGCGGTGGAGTTGCATCTGCGCTTTTTGAGATTGCAGAACATTCAAAATGTGAAACAACCATTCAGGAGGATGCACTTCCTGTTCATCCTGGAGTAAGATCTGTTTGTGAAATTGTGGGTTACGATCCGCTCTATCTTGCCAATGAGGGGAAATATATAATCATTTGTCCTTCCGGTTCAACGAAAGATGTTCTTTTGGAGTTTGGAAAAGATGCAAAGGTTATAGGAAAGGTTGGAAAAACCGGTGAAGCAAGACTCCTCTATGAAACAGCTTATGGTGGTATCAGACGAATGGGGATGCTTGAGACAACTCAACTGCCAAGAATCTGCTAGAAAAAATTGTCAGCTATTCATAATTGAGAGAATCTTTTCAACATATGAATTGAATTTTTTTAATAGTGTTTCGGAGAGTCCAAATTCCGGCTTGATGATTTCAGGTTGAATTCCCATGATGAGAATGTCCGGGATGTAATGGCCAGTCTTTTTTGCTAATGCCAGAACCTTTAAAATATCACCTTCATGACTTGTAATATTTGAAAGCTCTTTTTCTGATCGCACATCTTCTGGAACAAAGGTTTTAAATTCGCCTGGTGCCATGTCCATATCGGCGGTGTCAACCAGTAATATTCTGCCGGTGCTTTCGTTTAGATATGTAAGCAGATTCATGGAATTTCCCGAAAGGTCGACGGCCTGAAAATTATTATCAAGATTGTTTTCACAAATATGTTCCACAAGCTTGAGAGCGATGGAATCATCGAACATTGAGTAATTACCAATTCCAATCATATAATTAAGTTTCATTTTTCACTCCATGGAAAATTTAGTTTTATTCACCGTTTTTGATCCCACGATGGCCATCAAGGTTCAAGACGCCAAGCATATAAAAATATTGCATTTTTTTTTAAAACATAGCAATATTTAATTATGGTAAAAAAATTTATTACCTTACCTTGTATTTTGTTTTTTTTGATGAGTTTTAATGTAATGGCGGAAGAGTTGTTTTTCGATGTTGTTCATACTGTGAAGAAGAATGAAACCCTGTCAGGCATCATTTATCAGGAATTAAAAAAGCGTGTTTTTCTATATGGTCACGAGGGAATGATTAAAAGGGTTGAAAAATTAAATCCAGGCGTAAAATTTAACGGAAGATTAAAAACCGGGACTATTCTAAGATTGCCTGTAATGCCGCTAAAGGATTTACAGGAATTGATGGTGATTATATCACCTCCATCAGATAAGGAGGAAAAGGTCTTGCGCGACGGAGATCGCTCGGATTTCAAGAATGTGCCGGTACAAACTTATCGCGTGAAAAGAGGTGAAAACCTGTCTAAAATAGTCAATAAACGCATTCGTGCAGTATTTCGTTTGTACGGTGAAAATGGAATTATTGAACGGGCAAGGAAGATCAATATACAAGTTGGTGATCTGAATGATTTGGAGGTTGGAACCAGAATAAGAATGTTTATTACGTTAAAGGATGCTGTTGTTGCCGGCCCTCCAAATCCTGCAACTGACCTGAAATTTCAAGAGGGTGAGAAGCATAAGGAGATGACGGTTACGGCATGTTGGAAAAAATCCGATTCGTTAAATATAGCATCCAGCAAGATTAAATTTTTTTCAGATGAAAAATGTGAAGCATCGCTTGGCCCTCAAATAAACCTGGAATTAAATCAAGCTTCCGAATACTCATTTACCGCCGCCAAGGTAGGCTCCTACTCCTTTAATATCACGACTGTTGATAAAATGGGCAAGCAGTCGGTTTCAACATGCTCAAGCCCAATTAAAATCACTCACGGATACGCCCCCTTTTCGCTTATTGCAAAGGCAGAACCTAAACGTCCTGAAGAAGAAGAGTTGCCCAAACAGCAGGAATCAGTTCCCGAGGATGTTTATATTGGTGACAGATTTTTCATAGAGCTTGAGGGCGGTGCTGTTGATGACTCCGGTCGAACCCAGAATGCTGAGTATGGTACAAGTTACGTTTCCTCCAGACTGACTGTTCACGGAAAGCCTTTCGCATTCAAAAAGTCCACTCGTAGACATAAATTATTGGGGAATTTGCTGGCCAGTATATGGTATCAAATGGGGGGTGCTTCAAATGCGACGGCGGATGTGGGAATAAAAGGCTACGGTTTCTCACTATATGAGTATATTTTTAAAAATGTTGTATTCAGTAATTTAAAGATCGGTCCGCAGCTGATATTTGAAAAATATGAGCTGGACAGTTCGAACAAGAGTGCCCTGAGTAATGTTGCATATACTGCAGGCAAGATCGGTGTGGTTTTTAATTACAAGATACCACGTATTTGGTCTGATCTGACTGTTGATTTTAACTATGCACCAATTCTTTCATATTCAGAAACCCCTGCGATAGTGGAAGGTGTTGGAAGTAAAAGTATGATTGATTTTTCATTCAGGTTTTTGAGAAGGTTTTCCCGCAGAATCGATCTTGGGTTCGGTTATGATTACAGAAAAATTTCAGTTACTACTTCACAAAACAGAAAAATGACCGGCTCTACAAATAAACTGGCCCTTTTTGGTATGTGGCATTACGAATAATAATTGAAAGCTATATAGTCGAAAAAAAAGAGGAGGCTTACGCCTCCCCTCTTTTTCTTTGTGTCTGAAAATTATCTTACGAATTTAACCTTTAGATAGTGTGTTGAACAGGAAATACATGGATCATACGCCCTGACCAACATTGAAAGAGCAAGTTCCATTTCTTCTTCTGTTTTGTTTTGTTCAAGAAGAACAGGAACGAGTGCCTCAAAATCCTTCTGGATATTAGCGTGATTTTGGCCGGTTGGGATAATGCAGTTTCCGCTTATACAAAAACCATCATTATCAAATGTGTAATCATGGAAGAGAATACCTCTTGGAACGTCAACAGCGGAAGTACCCTGACCGAATTTGGTTGGTTTCACAACTGATTCTTCCTTGATACCTTCAGCAATCAGCTCATCAATAAGATCGAGTGTTTCGTAAACGCTGTGGGCACATTCGACCAACTGGGCCGCAGAGTTCAGGAATGGATTACATGTAACTGGTTTCATTCCGAGAGCTTCAGCTATTTTCTTCGCTTGTGGATAGAGCTGATCGTAGTTGTTGTTGAATCTTGCAAGTGCTCCCGCAGCGTAGCTGTCCATTTTGTTCTTACACCACTTTGATGTTGATTTTGGATCCATAAATTCGTTGGTGATGGATTTGTAGTCATGAACATCATACATCTGCTTTGTGCCATCTGGCATAATTGTTTGTACCGTATTTCCGGCATACATTCCATATTCGATATCGTTTGATACGGCCATATATTCGGTCGGACGGTCGAATGCTGGAATTTTTGATGCAAGCGAAGATACAACTTCAACAAGTGCGTTGATATCATTTACGTGTGCAAGAATTTTTTCCTTGAGGCTTATTAGATCCTCTTTTGTAGGAAGCTTGGAAAAACCGCCTGGAACACAAGTTGTTGGATGTGTACTCCTTCCGGCCAGGAGCGAACCCCATTCATGGCCAAGGCGTTTAAGACGAAGAACAATCTTTACAACTTCGCCATGGGTTTCAACCAGTGGAAAAACCGAAGGCGCACCAAGCAGATCCGGTGCCACAAGAACTCCGATATGAAGTACGTGTGAATCGAAGTTTTCTGCATGTTTTATGATTCTTCTAAGCTTTTCAGTTTGCTTTGTGATTTGAATCCCACAGGCATCCTCTACTGCTTTTACAGCAGCAAGGGTATGTCCGATTGAACAAATTCCACAAATACGACTGGTTATACGTTGAACTTCGGTATAATGGCGTCCGCGAACCATGGCCTCGAAAAACCTTGGTGCTTCTGGAACCTGCCATTCACATTTTTCAATAGTTCCATTTTTTACATTGACGACAATATTTCCATGGCCCTCAACGCGGGTCAGGTGGTGAACATCGATATTAATATCCTTTTTCATGCTTATACTCCTAATGTTTTGGCGTCGGATCTGAGATTTGCCGTGAACATTTTTGTCTTTTTTTCTGCCCACTTCTCAGACATATTACCTCTTTCCATAAGAACTTTTTTAAGTGCTGCTTCGTTCGGACTGTCTATAAAACCGCGACAGGCTTCACAAGGAATACCATCTGCAGGGCACTTTGCACCACAACCGGCTTTTGCGATCATTCCAAGACAGTAATCACCCTCATCAAAGCGGCAGATCTGTTCATTGCGTTTACATTCAACACATACCGGATAGTTTGGAACTACCGGAGTTTTGCCATGAAGAAGATGGCTGACAATGTCCAGAAATTCATATTTGTCCATTGGGCAGCCTGATACTTCGAAATCAACCTTAATGGCGTCGGAAATCGGTCGTGCAATTTGACTATCAAGATGTGGCATTTCAGCATCCTTGCCATAAACACATTGCTTATAATCCGGCCTGTCGTTTTTCAAGGCATTAATACCACCGGTTACAGCGCATGCGCCGTAGGCAATAACAACACCTGCACGCTCACGAATTTTCTCAAGTCGTTTGCGGTCTTCCTCTCTTGAGAAGCTTCCCTCGATAAAAGCAATATCGATATGATCTGAAGTTTCGGTCATCGCTTCACGAAATTCTACAATGTCAATATGGTTTAAAAGTTCCAGAAAATTTGTATCACCGAAATTGGTAAGTTCTATCTGGCAACCCTCACAGCAGGTAAAATCAAAAAATGCCACTTTTGGTTTGCTCATTATAATGCCTCCTCTAATTTTTTAAGGTCTGAGTAGCGGAAAACAGGCCCGTCGATGCAGGCGTATTTGTCGTTGATCTGACAGTGGCCGCATTTGCCAACGCCACACTTCATTCTACGTTCCAGATCAAGATAGATGTTTTCGTACTTGATACCAACTTTTTCACATTCGGCAACGACGAAACGGAACATAATTGGTGGGCCGCAAATTACAACACGGGTGTCGGCAGAAAGTTCGGTTTTCTTGAAAAGTTCCGTGATAACGCCAACATTACCTTTCCAATTACTGTCTCCGCGATCAACTGTTTCGTGATATTCAACATCATTTGCCTTTTTCCATTTTGCAATATCGTCCAGAAACATTTGCTGACTTGGATCCTTTGTGCCGTAGAAAAGTATAAAACGTTTGAATTCGCTTCTTTTATCGGTGATATATTGGATTAAGCTTCTTGTTGGGCAAAGTCCTATACCACCTGCGACGATGAGAACGTCCTTTTTACGTAGGTCCTCCAGTGGAAATCCATGGCCCAGCGGGCCCCTTATGAATAGCGAGTCGCCTTCATTTAGTTTGTTGACCGCTCCAGAGACACGTCCAACCGTTCTGATAACAATATCAAATGTATTTTCTCTTGTTGGGGAACTGGCATATCCAATTGGAATTTCGCCAAAACCGAAGAGTGAAACTTCCATTATTTGTCCTGGTTCAAATTTTACCTTTGAACCGTCGGCATGCTTGAGAGTGAAGTGTCTTTCAAGTTCAGTAACCTGTTTGACATTTACTATCTTGCATTCTTTTGGGAGAAAAATATTTCCTTGAGGAGCAACTTGTGAATAATCTGTAGCTGTCATTTTACACCTCCATAATCTTGTTGATTACGTTAACTGGATCGGCAATATCGGCAGTACATGCAGCAGAACAACGTCCGCAACCAACACATGCCGGAGTTCCTAATTTTTCGTTGAGATAAGTTGCCTTTCTCATAATCCTGTGACGAAAACGCTCTCCTCTGGTTTCGCGAAAATTTTCCTCGGAGCCGGCACCAAGTGAAACCTTGGCAAAATCTTCGGTAAGACACGAGTCCCAGTAGCGGTTACGCATTCCGGAAACCTGGTTTAAATTCCACTTATCCTGAACATCGAAACAGTAGCAGGTTGGACAGACTGTATTGCATGACCCACAGGAAAAACAATCTTCTGCCAGATTCGACCAAAGTTCCTGATTGTCGAAGGAATTTCTAACTTTTTCAGCAATTTCAGAAGAGGAATGAGAGAGTTTTTGCGAGCATTTGTCCATCACATCCTTGTTAATTTTTTCCGCTTCACTTACCTGGGCAGCAGAAGCCTTGCTCCAATTTCCAAATTTAACAAGATCCTCACCTTTTTGTGTCAGGCATTCCAAAACATACCCACCGTCCATTTTTGTAAGAAAGGCATCGTGACCTTTTGGACCGGAATCCGATGTTCCAATGGAACCCCAGAAGGAACGTTTACTAACGTTTTGGATGTTGGAACCCACAATTGTTGAGGCTTCCCTCTTGGCCAGATAGTTAACATCACGATTGTTTTCCCTGAACAACAAATCAGTGATGTCGATGCCCCTGATGTCGTAAAAATGTACTCCAAACAGGATTACACCATCGTTGTCCACATTGCCTTCAAATTTGTCTCCGTCAAAAGTCACCAACGTCTGACACGTAGGTGTAAAGACTTTTTTAGGAGGAAGGATTGTGACATCATAATCAAGACGCAAATGATCTGCTGATTTGATCTCACCAAAGACGAATTTTTGTTTTTTTGCCTTTGGTCCGATAACTTTTTTGTCCTTGGACATCTTTGTTACAAAGGCATCAAAATCGTTTGCCGTGATAAAGTAAGGATTCATAAATTTGTTCCCCTTTTGTTCATAAATATTTTCACAATAGTATATTAAACTACTACATTAATCTTTGATCTTTTAAAACATTTAAAAATTTCCACAATAGTATTGCACGGAAAAACCCACTCATAAAGAAAAATATTCTCATCGGAGGAATGAAATTAAAAGTAATAGCAAGTATTTATTAAATATACCGATTAGTTCATTGAGTCAGGAGACAAAGGATGAATTACCAACTTGCCAAAAACCTATTTCACAAAAAACATGCAAACAGAAAACGCTTTTTTGTGAGTAAATCGAAAGTTCATCAATTTTTGCATGATATTCTAGAGGTACTTTATCCACATTTTAATCAAAACTATATCCAAACAGAGGAGGATCTTCTCGTCTATATTAGACGCACTGAGCTTAATCTTATCGAAATACTTCACGATTTTCTTCCCCACGAGGAGGCACGTAAAATCACATCAAGATTTTTTTCAAAGCTGGAAGTGATCAGGGATTTGCTTGATATGGATGCAGATGCCATGTTTAAGGGCGATCCTGCTGCGGAGCACTTGGATGAGGTGATTATGTGTTATCCAGGTTTTTTTGCAATTGCGGTGCATCGAATAGCACATATTTTTTACCGGCAAAAAGTACCAACACTGCCAAGATTGTTTAACGAATATGCCCATCAAATTACAGGAATTGATATCCATCCCGGAGCGACCATTGGTAAGTATTTTTTCATTGATCACGGGACAGGTATTGTCATCGGTGAAACCTCAATAATCGGGGAACATGTAAAAATCTATCAGGGTGTTACGCTTGGCGCTCTAAGTCTTGATAAAAAGTCAGATGTGAAAAAACGCCATCCGACTATAAGGGACAATTGTATTATATATTCAAATGCAACCATTCTTGGTGGAAAAACCACAATTGGGATGAATTCCATCATCGGTGGAAACGTCTGGTTGACCAAAACCGTGCCTCACAACTCGATTGTTTACCACAAGAGTGAGATAAAACTTGATACAAAGGTATCCTCCGATGAAATATGAAAATATTCTTGAAACCATCGGCAATACTCCGGTTTTGAATATAAGCAGGCTGTTTTCCGAAGCTATGGCAAAAAAGATTGATGTTTGGGCCAAGCTCGAAAAACAAAATCCCGGTGGAAGTATAAAGGATAGAATTGCATGTGCCATGATTGATGATGCTGAGAAAAAGGGCCATCTCAAAGCCGGTGGCGTCATTGTTGAACCAACTTCTGGAAATACCGGGGTTGGACTTTCGATGGTTGCGGCCATCAAGGGGTATGATGTTATTCTGGTCATGCCGGAGTCATCCTCAGTCGAAAGACGAAAAATCATGAAGGCATTTGGCGCCCGTTTGGAACTTACATCGAAGGAAAATGGAATGAAGGGGGCCATCGACAAGGCAAAAGAAATATCGGAAAAAATTGAAGGTTCCTGGGTTCCAATGCAATTTGAAAATGAGATTAATCCGGAAATTCATGCAAAAACAACGGCACATGAAATTTTAAAGGATTTTCCTGATGGGATTGATTATTTTGTGGCCGGAGTAGGAACAGGTGGACATCTGACTGGTTGCGCCAGAGTCTTAAAAAAGAAATTTCCAAAAATCAAAATTTTTCCGGTGGAACCGGAGAATTCTGCGGTGATTTCCGGAAATTTTTCCGGGACACATTCCATTCAGGGAATTGGTGCAGGTTTTATTCCGAAAAATCTGGATTTATCGATAATTGATTCCCCAGTCACAGTTTCAGATGATGAGGCGTTTAATTTTACAAAAAAAGCTGCCGTGAAGACCGGACTCCTGGTGGGAATTTCATCAGGGGCCGTATTGGCAGCGATATCAAAATTGTTACCTGAATTTGACGAAAAATCGACTGTTTTGACTTTTTGCTATGATTCCGGCGAACGGTATCTCACTGTACCTGATCTTTTTTGTTCAGGGGGGTTGTCTTGAGAAGCCTGCGCTATGTTTTATTGGTTGTTTTCCTGTTTTTTGTTTCTTATGTGACGAATAATCAACTGTCAAAAACTGCCAGGAGTCCTTCAGAATTAAGTAATACCGGTGTGGAAGGAGCCGAGGTACTAGGTAATTTGAGTACGGAAAGACAGAAAGAGTTCAGAATTATCGCCGAAAATGTGGCCAAGTATATGTTGGAAGCAACTGACAAGAACGAGAATCAACAAAGAAGGATATTTTTTGATGCGCAAAAATATCTTCAATTCAAGATGTATCAGTTTTTTCAAAATATTGATGCCGAAAAAAAGGGACTTGAAAAGAAGGCATTTGTCTCCATTGTGCGCCCACCCTCCTGGACATTAAAGGATGAAATCAAATATATGAATCAGGAGGTCAGGGATTTTGATCCTTTTTTGAAGAGATCCAATATCGAATTATACAGACAAAAATTCAAAAAAGTTGATTTAAAAAAGATAATTCCTTCGTTTGAAAAGAGTGACATCGGGTTGGAAAAAAGAATTTTTGAATTTCTATCCAATGCGCAGAAGAAAAGTGTCGATTTTCTTCATTATGTCGAGCATGATTTTCCAATAGAGGTCATGAGTGTGTCAGCGAAGGAGCTTGAAAAATATACAAAAAGAATCAGACATCTTGGGGATGAGCTTGTGGATTCCGGAAAGGTGGAATTTACAGATCCGAGAATAAAAAAATTCATGCGCATGTTTATTAATGATTATTATCAGAGTCTTGATGATGATGTCGTAAAAACAATTATTTCCGATTTTATCAGCCTGGGGCCTGATCCAACAGACGATCAGATGATAAAGGCAATGATATCCAACTCCGGTCCGGCACTTGGCAAAACATTTCAGCAACTTTCAAAAGATCCGGGAATTGGTGTGGAATTGGCAAGGAAGTTGGAGCATTTGGAGGCAGACGGAAAGGAGGTTCCATCCCATCTGGCCATTGATATGATAAAAAAAGACAAGGGAGGTTATCGGTTTATATCCATTGATCCGAAGGCCCTTGGCACGGGAACCGTGGCACAGGTGCAAAGGGCCCATATCGAATATGGCGGAAAGCAAATGGATGTGGCCGTACGATTTTTAAAGCCTGAGGTGGAAAAAAGGGCGAAGCAGGAGATTGCATTTTTTAGAAAATTCATTAATGACAAGATTATTCCGGATAAAAGTCTCAAGGGAGAGGATTTGCCCGACTTTGAGATGATTCTTGAGAAGATAAAAAGCTTTGTTGAGGCGGATATGGATATTCCAGGCGGAATTAAAAAGCAACAGCTGGCAAAAAAAATCTATCAAAGAACAATGGAAGTCTCTCTTGCCAATGGTAAAAAGTGGACTCTTGATATCAGAGTGCCTGATGTCTATCCTCCAGAAGCTGGAGAAAAAACAAAACTTCATGTGCAGGAGCTTATTTTAGAGGGGGATAAGTTTTCCAAGTTGGATAATGCAGATGCACAAAAGGCTGTCGCTCGTGGAATTTTTTCCATGTGGTTTGAGGAGGCACTCTTTAAAAGTGGTTTTATTCACTACGATCTTCATCAAGGAAATTTTAAAACTTTGGTTAAGAAGAATAATACAGCTAAGATATTTATTTTTGATTATGGTATGGTGACGCAAATTGATAAAGCTGTTCAGCGTTCATTTATGTTGTTCGGAACAGGTGCCGAGTTTGACAATCCAAAGCTTCTGGTAAAGGCCATTATGTCCATGAATGATCCTAAACTCAAGGATTCGCCTAAATTCATGGAAAAATTAATAAGTGTGATAAAGTTTCAGAGTAAGGATTATAAAAATAAATTTCAAAGAAGAATGAGTACCGAAGAATGGATTTTATGGGCCCTGGACAAGGGATTTATTGATTCGGATGAAATAGGTGCTCTTGCCAGAGGTGGTGCATTGGTTGGACAGCTTCCGGTTATTGTCGGAGAAAATGATTTTTCTGATCAGGCAATCAAGGATATTGGCAAGAGAAACATGTTGAGTTCCATTGTCGGCAAGAGGGATAAATTCCCGTTATCAACTCTTGATAGTGTGAATGTTATAAAGGGTGGCTGTCGCGATATGATCAGGACGTTTTTGCGTCATTGAACTTTACAACAACCTTTTCTTTGACCTCAATCTGAACGCCTGGTATTTTTGATAACTGATCTTTTATGTTCTCCACTGATTTTGCGTCCTTGTCTGAAATTTGCCTTAATATTTCCGGTTTTTTAAGCATTTTTTCAAAATCAAGATTTACCAGAATGATGGTATTTTTCTTTCTGTGGGTTGCATTCGTTTCAATAAGCCTCCCCTTCACTTTCACGACAATCCTCATTCTGAAACCTTCAAAAACTTTTTTCAGGACATCAAATTGCATTTTGTCGATTTTTTTGTCCTTCTTCGTTTTTTTTCTTGTTTTTGTTATAGCGGATTTGGCCTTAATTGGTCTTTTGATAATAAGCTCACTCACCTTCCCTTTTTTGAAACCAAATCTTATATTTTCGTCAACACGGCCACCTTTTTTACCAGCTGTTCCTGGAAGTTTATTTCCTGGATTTTGTTCAAGTTTTATTTTGGAGATATCCTTGAACGAATAGATTGCCTTATAGCCTACACCATCCTTTTCCGAAATACTTTGAAGGGATTTGAGTCGGACACCCTCACCCATTTTTTCGGCCCTTTTTTCAATCGCTTTTCTATTCATCATCATTTTTGCAATGCCGGGAGATTTACTTTTCCCGTTTTTTCCAAATTTTTTTGTCCTCTCATCCATGTGATCCAATCCCGTGGCGATATCTTTCCGAATAACAAGGATCTCCTCAATGGTTCCTGAGCCATTGGGATGAATGTGAATTATGGTGCTTGTGTTTACACA
>JAGLPP010000129.1 GCA_023137315.1 Bacteriovoracaceae bacterium | reverse complement strand
ATTGATTACCACCGCTTTCATTTTCCCGATAACGGTAAAATATTGGATAGTTATCGAATTAATGGCCTACTTCATTCGGTCAATCCGTTGGCCCTGAAACAGATGCCTGATATTCTTTTTTCCAACGAAAGGGAAGTGACAATTCTTGATACGGAAAATTTTGGAAGAGTTGCCTTAATTGAAGTTGGTGCCCTCTGTGTAGGAAAAATTGTTCAAACGTTTAATGGTAAGCAATTTAATCGGGCCGATGAGAAAGGTTTTTTTCTCTTCGGAGGATCAACTGTCATTGTGATAGGCGAGAAAAATAAATGGGTTCCGTCGCAGGATATTTTAAAGAATTCCGAAGGTGGTATGGAGACATTCATCAAGCTTGGAGATGCAGTCGCAAGGGCCGTTATTTAATCCTGTATTTCAAAAATACCAGTAATTGGAAAATGATCTGAAGGATAGATTCCATCAATTACAGTTTTATCCAATTGAATAGAGAGACATTTGATATCTTTTTGAACCATCATCCAGTCAATTCGTTCGGTGTTTTTAGAAATTCCGTCAAAGGAATGATGTGTGCCGACTTCGGGTTTCATGAGGGTTTTCCACGGGTCCTGGAGTTGCGGAAAATTTTTTTCAACTATATGTCTGGCAGGTTTTTTCGGAGATTCATTAAAATCACCGGTTATAATCAAAGGGAGGTTGTTTGTATTATTTTTCTTAATTTCGTTTATCAGTACCTGTGCCTGTTGCTTTCTGGTGGATTCCAGAACATTATCCAAATGCAAATTGGCATAAAAAAATTCAAAATTATTTGAATTAAATTTTCCTTTAATCCATGTGCATAAGCGCGGGAATGCACTTTCAAATGAAGAGCTTCCTGGAACTTGCGGAGTCAGTGACAGCCAGGAATCACCGCTATCCAATAACGTAATGGTTTGCCGGTTATACCAGATGCATGGATACATTCTGTTGGTGATCCACTCTCGGTGTTTGTCTGCAATAGTTAAATTTTCCAACTCGGATTCAAGTTCTGTAAGCTGTGGTTTTAATCCTTCCTGGGTGCCCATTAGATCAGGATTGAATCTGTTTATAATTTTGGAAAGTACAGGTCTGCGTTTTGCCCAAGAGTGATGTTTGTCTTTTGGGTTATCGAATCTTATGTTGGAGGTTATGAGTTTAAATTGCATATTTTACAGATCCTTAATAAACCAGTTCAAAACCCTTGTCTTTTGATACGTTTTTTAAACATTTATCGATGACTCTTGAGGAGTTTAGTATTCTTATTTTTCCATTATTAATTTCGGCCAACCTGGCAACAACTTCATCCGCAAAACTTGATCCAATGGAAAATACTCCATTGAAATCCAATTCATATGGAGCTTCATAATCATTTATTATGATTGAATATGTCTTTATACCCAGAGGTCTGCCTGATAAGTTCAAACCATATTCCTTCAACTTTACCATACTCATATTTTCTCCAGGCAACTATCGATATAAGTTTTAACATCATCTCTTTCCAATGAATCAAAGTTTCCGTCTATGAAAAGAATTGAGATAACGGTTCCATCATCTTTATATAGAGGAGATACAACTTCAAAATTATCCAAACCGGAGTCGAAAGAAAAAGAAAATCCAACCCCGTTACTTTCAACCAGCAATCTGGAACCACACTCCATGGCAATCATTAATACATCTGTAAGGCCTTTACCTCTTTCTTCCTCATCAGGCCTGCCACTTACATATGGCTTAAACGAAGTTAACACTGCTTCTTTATTGTTTAAACTCTTATAGTGTTCATTCTTTCGCAAGGATTCTGGAATTCCAACTCCCGCATCACCAATTGTAAATTGTAAAAATCTTTTGTCTTCACCAAATTGTTCAAAATATACAAATGAAGGGTGAATTTTTGAATGGGTTGCAGAGTTATCAGCAAGCTCTCCCATTGCCCAACCTATATAAGAACAAATATCATTCGAGTATCCTTGTTTTTTCAGTCCAACAGTTAGGTCGTCAACAATACTGGTTTGAGCACCAACCACCCCCAGCCTTCTAATTGGAAGTTTTATTATTGATTCATGATTAATATTGGCCATATTATTAAAAACGTCTTCATTCCAAAAAACATTTGAATTTAAGTGCCTTTTCAATTCACCAAAAAAATTCATACTTTTTAAAAAGGAATTAGATTCATTTATTAAAAGATGTATATTTTTGCCTTTATTAATTTCAGAAACCAGATGACATAATAATGAGATGGCCCCATGGCCATCCGGTGCTTCAATTTTTCTTAAGTCGTAAGATGTGTCATCTATTCTAAACGCTTCGAATTCAGTATTTGTGTGGAGACTTAAGTTAACTTTTTGGCCGGGCAGATTAAGTTTTGAATATAACTTATACAATATTTCAGTTTTCGAAAACTTAACTTCTCTTTTGATTTTAATATTGGAAACAGAGTATTTTTTTCTATAAATACTTAAAGTCGTTCTTGAAATATTCAAGAGGTCACATGCTTCACTAACTGTTATTAAATCACCTAAATACATTTATAGATCCTATTTTCAGTATCTTAACATATCTACAATCTTCCTTCAATATCGGTTATTATGTTTACACAGATATGTGTTAACAGTATGTTACATACTTGAATTGTTATGATTGTTGGGGATTTTTGTCAAAATGGAGGGTGCTTGCCGATGATATCCTTGATCCAGGGCATTTCATCAAAAGAATCTTTTTCATATCCAGTTGCCAGATAAATGTTTCTGATTCCCTGTTCATATAAAATTTTGGCCACATCTTCACCTTTAACATCATTTCCCAAACCGGAATCAATATAAATGGATACGTTTTTATCATATTGATCAATTTTTTCCATAAATTCCTCCGGCCTCTCAAACGCCTGGAATTTTATTCCTGCCTTCTTTGCCTGGGAGGTCCATGACAATCTCACTATCGTATCGTCATCTATGAGTACGGCCTTGATGTCGTTGTATATGTTGGTTGATTTCTCAAACGATATGGGTATGTAGTTGGCCATATTTTTTGGAAGCAGTGATACCTTGAGACGATTGCAATCTTTGATTATATGTTCCTCTTCATATCGGCTGGTTACTATGGCCGCTTTGTTGGCGATATCCAGGCCTTCAACGATCTTCAGCCCATTGGTATCCTTGTGGCCGATGAATTCGAAATCAACCAGAAAGAAACAGTTCTCAGACCCGTTTTGTTCAACCCATTCAGTTACTTCTTTGGGGGAGGAAAAATGAATAATTCTGACATTTGAATTTTTAATTCCACAAGAATCAAACCGGCCATCCCATATTTGATGAATGCTAGTGTCATCATCAATAACAACAACAGTTGATTTTTCCTTAAAAGTTAATTTGTGAATGAACCATTGCGGGGGCCTTGTCTTGGGGATTGTAATAATAACAGTTGTTCCGACTCCGACAGTGGATTCAATTTTGAGATATCCATTCCACGATTTTAATATTTTTTTAGCGTGAAAAAGGCCCAGGCCATTGCCTTTTTCTTTGCCATAAGTTTTACCCTTTTGGCCCAGTTTTGGCAGGATCTCTGAAGGAATACCTTCGCCATTATCCTTGATCAAGATTCTAACGTCTTTTCCATCTTCCTCATGATCCAGGGATATGACAATTTTCCCCTTCGACTTTAAGACTTCCACAGCATTGTTTATAATGTTCGATATGACTCTGCGAAATTCCCTCTGGCTAACTTCAACAAAAACCCCGTAGTTCTTGGATTCCTCCTGAAAATCAATACTAATGTTCGGTCTATCCCGAAATTGAGTTCTTTTTTCAGACAAAATTGGATTCAACAGAGCCGAGAGCATTCTATTTTCCAATTCAGGCACTTCTTTCGTGGAGCCCTTGCCGCCTTCCAACTCCCGCTTTTTATCCAAAAGATTATTCGCAATATCATTGATTCTGGATGTGGCCGCTCTTATTAGAACTCGTTTTTCTTCTTTTGGCATACTCTCGTTATCTTTTACTACCATATCAAGTGCAGCGAGGGGTGATCTTATATCATGGGCCACTTGAGAAGCGAATTCTCCAAAGGCAGAGACTTTTGCTGCCTTGGTTAACTCATCTTTAGCTTTATTGAGTTCAATTTTAATTTTCTTTTTAGATTTTCTTTCAGTCTCTAGTAGCTCTTTTTGAAGAGCATCATTTTTAAGTGACATTTCATATTTAGATGTGCTCATTCTTATTATAGCAAGCGATATTAGAGCAATTGCGACAGGTGTCGTTAAATGAAATGCAAACGATCCAACCGATTCAAAAAATATTGCATCTTTAAATGAGAGCGGAGCAACCATTGTTGTTAATATTATTGGGGCGTATACTTTTAACCATGTCTTGAACTTTCCTTTGAATGATAAAGAGATAAGTAAAACAAAATAAGAAACATATTGATAGTATTCAACCTGTTTTGGATCTTCCAAAGAAGCGAAAGACGCCTGAAGAATCATACAGATTACAAAGTAAATTGGTAAAATATTAGGGATTACTTTTTTAATAGAGGTTATCAACAGAGCAATAGCAAGTACTAATACGAAAATTCTGCTATAAAGCAAGTAAGGTTGCCACGATAAAGAGGACTGACTTATTGCACTTTGAATAAATAATAACCAAGCAAAGATTACCAACGAAAATATTATAATTAATAAGTTACGCTCAGACTTATGACTTTGCACTGTCTGCCTCATGATCTACATAACCAGCGTAGTGGAAACCATCCTTAATAACTAATTCAGGGTTGTGATATACAAGTGACCTCGCAGGAATATTTTTTCTGATAGTTGTGCCACAGCTAACAACTGAACCATCGCCAATAGTAACGCCTCTAGGTATTAATACATTCATTTGTATTCCTACGTTATTTCCAATTTTTAAAGGATGAAAAAATGGTTTTATCTTTCTATCGTTTTTCCAAATAAAATGCTCATCATGATCTATAAAGGTATTATTCCATGAAACATTAACATTTTTGCCAAACTCAACTTCTTTACTGCAAATAAGAGTGAAATTATGAGCAATAATGTCATCACCTTTAAAAATAAGAGTAGCATTGTCTTTGACTCTGATTGTTGCTCCTGGAGCGATTAGGACATTTCCTTCACAGATTATAGTACTATTTTCTCCCATGAAGAGGGTTGTTTTATTGTAAGTAGAGTATGGAATTGTTTTAGGTAATGGAAATCCAAGATTGAAAGTTCCTTTTTTAATTATAACTTTACTTCCC
>JAGLPP010000128.1 GCA_023137315.1 Bacteriovoracaceae bacterium | reverse complement strand
GATCAGGGGGCATTGAGAGAGGGTATTTATCGTGCGTTGGTTTTGGATAAGACCTATCGTTCCTTTGAACATTATTTGAACAAACGTCAAAGTCTTGGGGTATTTGATTTTACGGTTCACTTTATGAAAAGCTACATAGGTGAGGATGTTGATATTGAAAGCTTGAAGGAGCTGAGTTTCCACAGCGTAAAAAGAATTATAACAGAAAAAGCATTGTTGATGGTGGATGAACTCTGTAAAAATGAGGATAACCTCTATGATTGGTATGCTGTTTTTTCATCAGAGTTGGCAAAAGAATGGCCGGATGTCTGGAGGGTTAAAATAAGAAAGAGTATATCGAGGGAAAGGCATCGTAACTGGGCAAATACCGTGACAGAACAATATCTTAAATCGGAAGTTATTGTAAAACTACACAGAATATACAACCACCTTCAAAAATAAGATTTAATACAACTATTTCCAGAAGGTATTATCAAGACAGGTGAGTGCCTTTAAAAAACGCTCTATTCCGAGGGCAATACCGGCGCAACATGGAAGTCCGTTTTCGAGCGCATTATAGAGGATGTTTGGGGTAGGTAGTTCATAATGGTATAGTTTTTTCTTCTCTTTTTGCTGGAAATCAAAACGCTTTTTTTGAATTTCCAAATCGCATAGTTCATTAAAACAATTACAAAGTTCAATTCCATCAATATAAATTTCAAATCTCTCACACACACCAGGATCGTCTTTTTTAATGGTCGAAAGTGCAGACAGGTGGTGTGGAAATTCATAAAGAAGCAGATATGGATATTCAGCAAGGTGAGGTTCAATTTTATTCAGAAAAAGAAGAAAATAATAATCGTCCCATGATAAATTTTGATTCATGGGTAGGGGGACTTCCTTGAAGTCTTTTTGTATCAATTCACGAAGGTCATTTTTTTCCAGATAATCAAGGATATTGATGTGCAGATGTTCCTGGAATATTTCCTGGATTGTTGCTCTTTGAAAATCAGTATGAGCAAGCCTTGTGTTGATTGTGATATTTTTTTTCTTCAGGTATTCCAGCGAGTATTTGATCAGGTTTTCACAATCATCCATGATTTTTTCATAGCGTTCATTGCGACGATACCATTCAAGCATCAGAAACTGTTTTCTGTGAACAGGAGTATCCGGTTCATCCCGAAAACAGTATGAGATATTGAAGATATTATTAAATCCATTACTTAATAATTCTTTCATGCAAAATTCTGGTGATGTATGAAGATAGAGAGGAATGTCCCTTCCTGCGAAAACACTCTTTAATTGAAAAGGATGGATATGGGTTTCCATTCCAGGGTTTGGTACGGCCGGAGGAGTCATGACATCCAGAAATCCAAGATCATTAAAAAAATTTCTTATTGCCTGAATAAGGTGAAATTGTGCCACTAATCTTGGAGGCGGGTTTTTTATACTGTTTTTTTGCATCGGTGTTGAAACATAGTACAGTGCAGGAAACTTTTCAAGAGTATTGCCAGGACAATTTTTCTTGGACAGAAAAGCCAAGCTGGCGTATTCATTTACACAACCAGTTTTAGAGGAGAGTTGTTCATGATTGATATTGTACGTTCAATCCATCGGATTTTTGGTTTAACAGGTGATGTTACACAAAACCAGGCATATGGTTTTTTAGGGTTTTTCATTATTCTTATTTTGAGTTTTATTCTTCTAATCCAGTTTATATCCATACTTAGCCTATTGAGAGAGTTGAAAGAAGAGGAGAAACTGGAAAAACCTGTCTCAGAAGAACCGGGCCCAAAGGGGCCATCATGGAAGGATAGATTGAAAAACGGTCTCAGACGTTCAAGAAGCGAGGTTTGGGGAAAACTTGGCCAGGTTTTCAAGGGAAGAGTGCTTGATAGTGAAGTAATGGAGGAACTGGAAGAAATTTTGTATGGGGCGGATATTGGGCCGGATACTGTGAAGGAATTATTGAATGAACTCGAGCAAGAATTCGGTGGAAAGGAAATGGAGATAGAGGATTTCAAGAGATTTTTGTTTAATTTTTTGAAAGATAAAATGGCCCCTTTTCAGAAAAATGTCGATACATCGCTTTACCAGTTTGATTCCGGTAATAATGGAAAAACAAGGACTATTATGGTTGTAGGGGTTAATGGTGCTGGAAAAACAACAACCATTGGAAAACTGGCCACGAGGCTGACAAGACAGGGGGCAAAGGTTGTCGTTGGCGCTTGTGATACGTTTAGGGCCGCTGCTGTTGATCAGTTGCAGGTATGGTGTGAGCGGGCAGGAGCGCAGATGGTTCGTGCCAAAGATGGAACCAATCCAAGTGGTGTTGCCTATGAGGCCCTGGATTTGGCAATGAGGAATAAAGTAGATTATTGTATTCTTGATACTGCTGGACGTCTTCATACCAGTGGTAATTTAATGGATGAGCTTGCTAAAAATAAACGTGTCTTAAAGAAGTTGGATGAAGATGCTCCGCACCAGACATTATTGGTTCTTGATGCAATAACCGGACAGAATGCCATTAGACAGGCCGAAGAATTTCACAGAATATTGGATATTTCCGGATTGATTTTTACCAAGTGTGATGGTTCTTCCAAGGCAGGTAGTGCAATTCCAATTGTTCGTCGATTACAGATTCCAATATCGTATATAGGCGTTGGAGAGACAGTTGAGGATCTTGATGTTTTTGAAATTGATGATTATCTTAATGCCCTTCTGGATATGTGATGAAGCATAGAGTTAAAATTGACGAAATGGTTTGATTCAATTAGTCTGATTTAGAAAATGGAAAATACTAATAATGATGTATTTGAATTTGAAGTATTGGGTTTTAAGGTTCGTTTTAGACCCGATGATGATGATAGTCAGGTAGAGGCAAATGAGGTTGTCGAATATATAAGGAAAGAAGCAAAGAAGCTAAAAATAACCTCGCATGACCTTGAATCTGGAGAAGCAGCTATATTATTGGCCCTCAGAGTGGCACATGATAAGTTAGTCCTTGAGAACGAGTACAGGGAAAGCATAGCAAAACTGCATACAGAAACGACTGAAGCTATAAAAATCATCGATAATATTACTCTTCAAGATCCTTCTTAATTTAAAGTCATTATTTGGTATACAAAAACTACATTTAAAGCTGTCTGTTGCTAAAGGAGTTGATGATGGATACGACTGTGATACTTGTTTCGATACTTTGCACAATTCTTGGAACTGGAGTTGGTTTCCTTATAAGACATATTTTTGTTTTAAAGGATATCAGGAAAAGAGATGGAAAGGTGGATGAGATAATCAACAAGGCTAAAAGAGATGCGAGTGACATCAAGTATGGTGCCAGAAAGGAGGCCAAGGAGATTATTCGCGAGGAGCGTTCCCAGGGCGAGAAGGAAATTCGCTCAATGAAGCAGGAAATTATCGGCCAGGAAAAGGTTCTTGCAAGAAAAGAAGCTTCACTGGATACGAAGATTGAAATGCATGAAAAGGAAATACAGAGGATCAAGGACAAGGAACGTGAAGTAGATAAGAAAAAAGATTCAATTGATGAGGAAATCCATAAATATAAAAGAAAGCAAATGGAGATTTCCGAGCGTTTGAGTGAAGTTAGTGGAATGAGTCAGGATGATGCCAAAAAAGAGCTTATGAAGACCATGGAAGAGGATGCAAAAGTTGGTTTTGCAAAAGAGCTGAAGAGACTGGAAGAGGAAACCAAGGATCAGTCTGAAAAGATGTCTAAAAAGATAATAAGTACTGCAATTGAACGATATGCCGGCGAGTATGTGACAGAGCGAACGATTGGTTCGGTTGACCTTCCATCGGATGATGTAAAGGGAAGACTGATTGGACGTGAGGGAAGAAATATCAGGGCATTTGAAACCATATGCGGTGTGGATTTGATTATTGATGATACTCCGGAATTGGTTGTTGTTTCCTCTTTTAATGTAGTGAGAAGGGAAATTGCCATTTCCACAATTAAAAAACTTATTGCAGATGGACGTATTCATCCGGCCAAAATTGAGGAACTTCATGAAAAGGCCAAGGGTGAGATGGACAGGGAATTGAGAGACATTGGTGAAAAGGCACAGATGGAAGTTGGAATTCATGGTATCCATCCAGAGATACTAAAACTTGTCGGTGCCTTGAAATATAGAACTTCATACACACAGAATCAATATCAACACGCTCTTGAAACTTCATTTATTGCAGGTGCCATGGCATCCGAACTTGGAATGAATATCAAACAGGCCAGAAGAGCGGGACTTCTCCATGATGTAGGAAAGGTTTTGGATGCATCAATGGAAGGTTCACACGCTGTTGTGGGTGCAGATTTTATAAAACGATATGGTGAATCACCGGATATCGTTCACGCTGTGAGATGTCACCACGAGGATGAAAAAGCAGAAAGTGTTTTGGGACATTTGGTAATGGCCGCGGATGCTCTCTCCGGTGCCAGACCTGGTGCACGTAAGGCCATGATGGAATCTTATGTATCGCGAATGACCGACATCGAGCAAATAGTAAATACTTTTGAGGGAGTTTCAAAAAGTTATGCAATCTCAGGCGGACGTGAAGTTCGTGTTTTTGTTGAAAATGATCGCGTGAATGATGAGCAAACTGTGATGTTATCCCATGACATAGCTAAAAAAATTGAAAATGAAATGAGCTATCCTGGAACCATTAAAATAACGGTTATCAGGGAAATGAAGGCCGTTGGTGTGGCAAAATAAGGATGAATCATTGGAACGGTATGCTTTAGTTACTGGTACATCATCCGGTTTGGGACTTGAGATAGCAAATTATCTTCTTGATGAGAATTTTGTTGTTTTTGGTGTAAGTCGCAATGGAACAAATATAACCCATGGCCATTTTGTTGATATAGTTACAGACATTTGTTCAGAGTCATCCGTTGAGGAGATGTTTGAAGTGGTCAGGGGGATGACTGACGGAATTGATATTCTGGTTAATAATGCCGGAATTTGTGAGATGGCACCGGTTGAGGAAATCTCCTCTCGTGAATTTTCCGATCATTTGAATTATAATGTACTGGGATCATTTCATGTCCTGAAACATTTTAGAAGTTTTGTTATTGAGAATATTTCCCATGTTATTACTGTTTCATCTGCAGTCGCCAAAACAGGTTATCAGGAATTAAGTGCATATGTTGCAAGTAAAAGTTCTCTTGAAGGATTGATTAATGTTTGCAGGCAGGAGTGGAATAAACATGGTGTTCGTTTTTCAACTTTAACGCCTGGATTTATGAATACTGAGGATGTACCAATAGAGTGTGACAAAGTGATGAGTACGGATGATTTTATTCATGTTTTTGAGATGATTATCAAGTCGCCTAATCATGTGCATTTTCCAGAGATTGTTTTTTCCCATAAGGATGAAGGATATTTACAGAGAAGCGGCCAATGAAACAGAAAAATCCTGAATTAAAAAGATTTTATATTATTGGGTTTATTCCTTTTGTTGTTTTTTATCTTGTACTCAGTCTTTTCGATGTTATTTTGTTAAACAAACTCTTTTTTTCACTTGCTTATATCTGGAACATGTTTCTTTTGACTCCCGGAGCGTGTGAGAAGATTTCCTCAAGAAGATACAGGATTGCATTTGTGAGATTTGTTTTTTGGATTAATAATACGCTTCAATCAAAGTTGAATGGGAGGTCAAATCCCTGGTTAGCAATATTACTCAGGACAATCACTCCTTTTCTTTTTGTCGTAATTCTCTATTTGATTGCCTTGCGTGGCAATATTCTTTTTGTTTTACTGGGGTCATTTTTATTTGAATCGTGTTACATGCTTTCGGGAAGATTTTTTCCAGGTAAAAAAGAGATTAGTCTGTAATTATTTTTTCAATTTCCACAAGTGACTGACTTCGGAGAATTTGTTGTCTTGTTTCCGGAGAATTTTCAAATATGTAATGAGCATGTTGTTTCAGACGTGCTCGTGCCTTTGATGAACTGGATTGAAGTGAATATGCGACAAACAGTTTTTGAAAGAGAAAAAGTCCTTCTTCTGAAATATTATACTTTGTCCGGTTCTTGTATTGATCGGCAATCCATGGGGATTTCAAGGCACCACGACCAATCATGATGGAGTGGCAATTTGTTTTGGAAAATATTTTTTCAATATCAGTCAGCGTTTTTATGTCACCATTTCCAACAATTGGAAGTGACGACTTGTCCACGGCATTTTTTATATATGACCAGTCGGCTTGTTCCTGGTACATCTGTTTTCGTGTTCTGGCATGAATGGTTATTAACTCCACGCCTTCGTCTTCCAATATTTGCAGAATTTGTAGAAAATTCCTGTCATCATTCATGCCTATGCGGATCTTTGCTGATAAAAATCCATTGTAATGTTTTCGAATTTGCATAACAATTTTTTTAATTTCGAGCGGTGAATCGAGAAGTTTTGCACCACCACCATGCCTGTTGACCTGCCTGGAAGGACAACCAAAATTCAAGTCGAGCCACGGTAGATTGAGTTCGTTGATTATTTTTGAGGAGTTTTCGTTTTGAGTGCGTGGAGTTGCCAGAATTTGAAAAATTGTTTTATTCAGGAGAGCTTGTTTTTCCAGAATATTTTTTCCAATATGATTAATAATCAATCCGGATTTCACATTTCCAACTGTTGGTATTCTGAAAAATTCTGCAGAGTAATAATCCCAGGCGGGATCATGTTTCATGATCGTTTCCCTGTAGATGGTATCGGTGATACCTTCCATGGGGGCAAAGATAATTGAATGTGGTACAGGTGTTGTCAATTTTTCGCTCCGGTGTTTTGTCCATATCATTGAAAGGACATTTTGATAAGCATTGAACTGGATCGAATGATTTCAAAGAGTTATAGAAATAATAATATTGCTTTATATCACAATTGTAGGTTACCGAAATCATGAAAGAGGTGTATAAAGCTTTGAAAACAAGAGCCGATACGGTGTTAAATAACAACGATATTAATCAGGGGTAAATTTCATAAAGTTTTCAGTTTGCAATCCTTCTCAAATTCACAAAAGGTATCCTAATCTATGATAGAGACCTACGAATTGGTGGTACTGTTTTTTTGTTTTGCGGGTTCCGGTTTTTTTTCAGGGTCGGAAGCGGTGTTGATGTCCATTGCTCCGGATCGCGTGAGACAGCTTATCGATGAAGGCGGAAGAACGGCGCGGGCCATGACTTTTATGGCCGAAAAACCAAACGAAATTTTAACTACAATTTTGGTTGGTAATAATATTGTGAATATTGGGGCGGCGTCTCTGGTGACGACAATTACGGGAAGGATTTTTCAAAATGATGTTGTCGCTATCAGTACAGGTCTTACTACGTTTGTAATTCTTATCTTTGGAGAGGTGATACCAAAAACCTTCGCCAGGGTTCATGCGGAAAAACTTTCATTGCTGGTTATTAGCGTTCTTCGGCTTGCTTATTATTTGCTTTATTTTCTTATTCAACCAACAACCTGGTTTATAGAAAGAGTTCTTGGAAGAAGTGCACAGATACATGGCAGGATTGTGACCAGGGACGATATTGAATTCATGATAAGTAAGGCCGAAAAAGAAAAGACAATGGATTCGAAACAATTGGAACTTTTAAACTCAATTCTGGAATTTCCAACAATAAAAGTGAAAGATATCATGATTCTTCGGAAGGAAGTTAAATTTGTACAGAGGAAGTCTTCTTTTCAGGAAATTATTAAGATGGCCCGATCGGATATTCATAGTAGATATCCGGTTTGTGATGGTGATTTGGAACATGTATATGGATTTTTGCATATTAAGGACCTTGCACTGCTTACGAAGGGAGAACGTGAGAATTTCGACGTGAAGGATTATTTAAAGTCATCCTTTTTTGTCTACGAGCACATGCGCATCCAAGCCGTTTTTGATCACATGAATTCTAAAAAGGTTCATTTGGCACTTGTTAAGGATGAAACAGGTTTGGTTGTTGGTATTATAACATTGGAAGATATTATAGAGGAGATATTCGGCGAAATTCAGGATGAACATGACTTTGAAGAGAAGGAAGTTATCGAACATTATCAACAACAGGATATGGAGGAAGGTATTCTCGTTGATGGACAGATATCATTGCGGGATCTCTATAACGAATATGATATAAAAATTCCGTTGAATGATAATTTTTCAACTCTTGCCGGTTTTATCCTGGACATGCTTGGTAATAACTTTCCAGAGGAGGATCAAATTATTATCTGGGAAGGATTTTCTTTTGATGTTGAAAAAGTTGAAAATTATGAAATCAAGAAAATCAGGATCAAGGATGTTGATGGAGATAAGCATCTTTTTTCAAAGAAAGATGCGGAGGAAGCTGATGAATATCTTGATAATAAAGATGAGGACGATCCGAAGAAAAACGGAAGTGGTGAATAACCAAGTAAACAAGTCATAAATTTTCCGGTAAATGATTCCTTCTGAAATTTAAAGTGTAAAAGTCATATAATGAGTAGGATGGGTGTAAAGTATTTATTCACATTCATGTTGCTTATTCTCACAGTCGGTCGTGCGTTGGCAGCGATTGGTTTTAGGGATGCTGTTTTTCCAGAGTTTGCAATTTCCGGCAGGGCAACGGCCATGGGAAGTGCCTATATTTGCAAAGTGGATGATCCAGCTTCCGTATTTTACAATCCAGCCGGGTTGGGAACAGTTCGAAAGACTCATTTTCATTTTTCCAATTTTCATCTTGAGACCAATCGTGATTGGATGAAACTGGCCACGACTGGAAAGCTTTGGGATGCCATGGATGGATTTTTTGATGGATTGGAGCTTGAAGGGTTGCGAAAACTTCTGCTGAATGACAGGGGGAGAGTACCCCATCTCAGGATTCAGGCAATGCCAAATTTTACAACGAGATATATGAGTATTGGTTATCTGTATTCCAGGCAGACAAGGGCCACAATTGGAGGTGCTGGAAACTCCAAGTTTGAATATGCCAAAAGGGAGGACCATGGCCCGTACGCGGCCCTAAATCTTTCTCTTTTTGGCGGGATTTTTAAATTTGGAGGTTCGGCAATAATACTTCAAAGGAAAGAAAATATTGGCGAGGCAGATGCTAATGTTTCGTTTGAAGATACTCCTGACAGGAAAGGTACTGCTGTCATTGTAACTGGCGGAAGCAGGCTGACTTTGCCTGTAACTTTTTTGCCGACATTTTCACTGGTTGTTCGTAATATGACCGCGACTACTTTTTCCGGCAGGGCAGCCGGGCCTCCCGAAAAAATTCCTCAAACAATGGATTTGGGTTTTTCAATTACACCGCAGATTGGAAAGATTATAAGGGTTCATTTTGAAACAAATTATAAGGATATCGGGAATCGTTATTCGGATGTTTCAACAGTGAGGAAAATACTTTTTGGAATGGAAATTGACTTTGCAAGGGCATTTTTTATCCGTGGTGGTTACGGGGATGGTTTTGGTACGGCCGGATTGGGGATAAAGGCTCAGGGGTTTGAATTTGACCTGTCAACCTATGCAATTGATACGACAACGGTTAATTATAGAGGAAAAGAGGACAGACGTTTTTCCATGACTCTGTCATGGGGTTTCTAGCCGTTTACCGGATATTACATACAATTTTCTTTTACATATTCGTGAGCTTTTCTGATCACTTCAATGTTTTTATCAATCAGATTTTTCTTTTTGAAATTTGTTTTAATCAGAGTGATGAGGTCTTCAATATTCATTACTCCTGTATATGTAAGGTAAGCTGAAACAGCAGCCATATTTTGAGCTGCCTGAATACCCAGTGATTTGGCAATCTCTGTTACCGGAACGTAGATTGTGTTGATATCAGTGCGCTTTGCCTTTCTTTCCACAAGGGAGGAGTTAACGATGGCAAGTCCTCCTGGAACAAGATCAGCTTCAAAACTATCGAAAGATGGAGTATTCATTGCTATCAAGACATTTGGTTTTTCCACGACAGGTGTACCCACGGTTTTGCTGGAAAGAACAACATGACAGTTTGCTGTTCCACCTCTCATTTCCGGTCCGTATGATGGGAGCCATGTTGCATTTAATTTATATCCCATGGAAAGGTAGCCGAGAGTGGTACCGGCCATAAGAACTCCCTGTCCGCCAAAACCGGCTATACGGAGTTTTTGTTCTGGAAAATCATTTATAAATTTATCGCTTGGTTTGAAATCCAGTTGTTTGTCGTTCATACCGAGAACATTATATATTTCTTCATTTTCCACAAGAGATTTTGGATTTGCCTTTGGTTTTGTTTCGCCTATCTTGTCCTTGAAACATTTTACAGGAAAATATGGTTCAAGTTCTGTTTTTATTCTTTTGACTGCATCCACTGGTTTCATTTTCCAACCGATTGGGCACGCAGAGAGAATTTCGACAAAAGTAAAACCCTTCTTTTCTTTTTGTGCTTCAAGGGCCTTATAGATAGCGCGTTTTGCCTTCATGATATTTTTCGCATCACTAACCGCAACACGTTCAACATAAACCGGTGCTTCCAATGTAGCTATGATTTCCGCCATTCTCATGGCATATCCCTGATCGTTGTGGTCGCGGCCGTAAGGTGTTGTGGCAGTTATCTGTCCTTCCAGTGTGGTTGGGGCCATCTGGCCGCCGGTCATGCCATAAATTGTATTATTAACAAAGATAACTGTCATATTTTCGCCGCGGTTGGCGGCATGAATGATTTCACTTGTTCCAATGGCTCCAAGGTCACCATCACCCTGGTAACTGATGATTATTGAATCGGGATTGGATCTTCTAAGCCCTGTTCCAACTGCAGGAGCACGGCCATGGGCGGATTGGATGTTTCCGCAGTTAAAGTAGTAGTAGGCAAAAACAGTACAACCAACCGGAGAAATAAAGATTGATTGGTCAATGATATCAAGTTTCTCAAGAGCTTCGGCAATCAGTTTATGAACACGTCCATGTCCGCAACCTGGACAGTAATGGGTGTTTTTCTTGTCATTACCGGGACGTCTTTCGAAATTATCGTAAAAGCCTTTTGGTTTTGTAATTACATTGGTCATTTTTTCGCTCCGTTTTAAGCAAGATGTTTTTTGTAGTACTCTTCCACTTTGTTTACAACTTCATCGAGTGTTGGGACTGCGCCACCCATTCGGCCGTAAAATTCAACCGGGATGCTGTCTTTGATGGAAAGACGTACATCATCTATCATTTGACCGTTGGAAAGTTCCAGAACAGTCATGACTTTTGTTTTGTTTGCAATTTCACGAAGTCTGTCTTTTGGAAAAGGATAAAGAGTGATTGGTCTGTGAAGGCCGACCTTGTATCCTTTTGCCCTGAGTTCATCACATGCAGATCTTGCAATTCTGGAGGTGATTCCGTAAGCGACAAGCACCATGTCAGCATCATCAGTGAGATAATCATCATATATCACTTCATTTTTTTCTATAACGGCATATTTTTTCTGGAGTTTTATATTGAGTTCCTCCATTGTCTTGGTGTCCATCATGATGGAGGTGATAAGATTGTTATGACTATCCTTGTCGCCGTATATGGCCCAATCTTTTCTTTTGTTTATTTTGACTTCTCTTGGAAATTCCACAGGCTCCATAACCTGACCGGAATAAGCGTCAGTTAGAATGTATACGGGGGTTCTGTACTTGTCGGCGAGTTCAAAGGCTAAAATCGTAAAGTCGCACATTTCTTGTGGACTGTTTGGGGCGAGAACCGGTGTTTTATAATTTCCATGTCCTCCACCTTTTGTGACTTGATGATAATCCCCCTGCTCAGGCCAGATATTTCCGAGTCCCGGGCCGGCACGTTGAACATCAATAATGACACATGGTAGTTCAGCGGAGGCAATATAGGAGACTCCTTCCTGTTTCAGGCTGATTCCCGGAGAAGATGAAGCAGTCATGACTCTTTTGCCTGCAGATGCGGCACCGTAAACCATATTGATGGCAGCAACTTCACTTGCCGCTTGAACAAAACTGGCACCGATTTTTGGAAAAATTTGTGCACAAGCATGGATAATTTCGCTGGAAGGAGTGATTGGATAACCAAAATACTGCGTACATCCAGCAAGCACCGCGGCTTTTGAGATAGCTTCGTTTCCTTTGATGAATTCCTTTGGCATTATTGTCTCCTGTAGATTACTTCTGCTTTTTGTAAACGGTTATTGCACCAGGTTCAGGGCAGGCATAAAAGCAAATTCCACAACCCGTGCATCCTTCGCCCTTGTAGGTGGCATAGGTGTATCCAAGATGATTTATTTTGTCAGTTAGCTCTAGTACCTTCTTTGGACATTCAACAATACACAATTCGCAACCTTTACATTGGTCTGGATCAATTTCGACTCTTGGAAGAGTGTTTTCCGACATATTTTACCCCCCTTATGAACTGAATCTTTTGAATGTCATCAACATAGTAAAAAGCTTCTTTTTTGGCAAGGAATAGGGGCATGGATTTTAGAAATGACGTGTGGCGATATTAAGAATCGGTTCTGAATGAAGAAATAGCAGGGTTGAGATTGCCGATAATTTAAATTTATTATGTGGTAAGGCAAAGAAAATGACAAAGAGCAAAATAAGCGGAAGACTGCTATGAAAATATCCCGATATAATCGCAACGGAATCCATTTTTTGGATGATGGCATGAAAGAAACTTAAAATACTTTCGGCAAATTGTGGAGGGAATAGAGGCGTTGTCCAGAAAAAGAGAAAAATAACCGGAAACAGGAATGTAAAAATAAAAGTTGCGAAAAAACCAAGAAACGGGCCTGCCAAAGTCAGAGTGGAATTGGAAAAATAATTAATCAGGATTTGCCCTCCAAACAGGGTGAAAGGAAACAGAAATTTTGGATTTTTTCCTTGTGAGAGAATGATTCCCAGAAATAAAAAGCTGTATGTAAAACCAATTGGAGAAATTCTTCCAGTTCCAGCGATCAAGTCAATCAAAAATGAAATTAAAAAAACATGGAATATTTCAACGCGAAGTTTGAAAAATTCAAAAACAAGTTTCAAAATGCGCATTATTGATAATCTTTTTATGGAATAAAATCCGGGAAGTAAAAATAGCGGAAGGACCGCAAGTATGGACGCTAAAAAATACAAAATTGTATTTTTTTTTCGGAGTAAAAAAAGTAAAGGAAGAAAAAGGGTGAACAAGGCTGAAAGATGAATTCCTGATGGGGTGAAAAGATGGTAGATACCAAGTCTTTTGTGAAGATGTTTATATTTTCGCTTAAGTCTCTTTTTGTCTCCTGTTACATAGGCCATGACGAGTTCTGCCATTTGTTTGTTTTTAAAATTTTTTCTTAATTCAATTCGTTTTTTTGTGATGAAGTATGGGGTCTTTCGATAAGCTAATAAGTTAAAATGATTACTCTTTTGCCAGAATAACAATGCCAGAAATACCAGCGAGATGGTGTAAATGCAAAATAATCTAACATTAAGCATACAAATGTTTATTGAAAAAATCTGTTAACAATTGGTGTCCTTAACTGTTAGAAAAAGAAGAGGTTTTATTTTTGTGGATTAAAAAATTGCTATGCATGGAGATCGGAAATGAATACTGATACTATTTTTAACAGGGCATTCAGGAAGGATCTGGAACGTTTTTTCATAGAGGACGATTTTGCCAGAAATTTTTATTATATTGAAAAGCTTCCAAAGGATCTTGTTGAATGCACATTGAATTTCAAGTCGGATACGCTTGTTGCCGGATTGCCGTTTTTCATTGAGGCATTCAGGTATCTTGGCGGGATCGATACGGATTTGGAAAATATTGAAGAATACGAAGGAAGGTGGATAGAAGGTAAATCCAGAATCAAGCTCAATTTTAAACTTCCTTTTTCTGTTGCCGTAACCGGGGAACGTGTTGCCTTGAATTTGTTGCAGCATCTTTCTGGTATTGCAACATTGACTAAAATTTTTGCAGACAAGGCAGCCGCTCATCAGATTGCAATTCTTGATACCAGAAAAACCCTTCCGGGTCTGAGATCATTGCAAAAATATGCCGTTAGAATCGGGGGAGGTTCAAATCATCGTTTTGGACAGACGGATATGTGGATGGTCAAGGATAATCACAAGAGCTTTTTTGGCGGGGTTGAAAAGGCGGTGGAATTTTTTAAAAGCATTAACTCAAACTATATGCCGATTATTGTGGAAATTCATACGCTTGATGAATTGACACAGGCAATAGAGTTGGGGATGCAATATGTTTTATTGGACAATTTTTCAAATGAACTTTTGATTGAGGCGATAAAAATCAAACCGGAATTTATGAAATTTGAGGTTTCAGGAGGAGTTAATTTGGGTAATATTGATAATTACCTTCTAAAGGGAGTCGACACTATTAGTGTTGGGCAATTGACAAGTAACGCCCCAAGGGCCGATATCTCACTAAAATTTGAAAGGTTTTTTCAATGAGTTTACATGAATTTGATGTTTTGATTATTGGTTGTGGCATATCGGGTCTTTCCTCCGCGATAAAACTGGCAGAAAAGGGCCTGAATGTTGGAATCTATACCTTGGAAGAAAATCCGGAAGAGGCTAATACCCTCTATGCCCAGGGTGGAATTATCTACGCAGACAAGAATGATAAATCTCTTGAAAACGATATTGATGTTGCCTCCTCGGGAACTGCAAATCCTAGGGCCATTGAAATACTGCATGAGAAATCAGGAGATATTCTCGTGGAATTATTGTTGAAAAAGGCGCGAGTACCATTTGATCGTGGAGACGATGGCGAACTTCAAATGACCATGGAAGCGGCACATAGTGAATCCCGCATTATTCATATAGAGGATCATACAGGACGTGAAATTCAAAAATGTCTTTTGAACTATGTACTGGATCGTAAACGTTTTCCAAATATTTCATTCTACAGCAAACATACTGCAATTGATCTTCTAACTCCAATTCACATGGGAGTGCGTATTCAGCAGCGATATGAGGATGACCGGGTTGTGGGGGCATATTTATTGAATCAACAATCAGGAGAGGTCGTCAAGGTAATGTCAAAGGTGACGATTTTGGCAACCGGAGGTTTTGGTGCAATTTATCTTCATCACTCCAATACGGAGAGGGCCAGGGGAGATGGCCAGTCAATGGCCAGGAGAGCAGGAGTTTCTCTCAATAATATGGAATTTATCCAGTTTCATCCAACGACGTTTTTTGAAAGCTCCACCGATAGAAGATTTCTTATCAGTGAAGCGGTAAGGGGAGAGGGAGGCATACTTTATAATTCCCAGGGGGACCGCTTTATGAAAAAGTATCATAAGGATGCGGAACTTGCTCCAAGGGATGTGGTTGCAAGGGCAATCCTGGAGGAAATAATCGAGACGAAAAATGATTGTGTTTATCTTGATATTTCTCACAAGGGAAAGGAGTGGGTGAAAAAACGTTTTCCAACCATCTATCAAAAATGTCTGGATAGAGGAGTTGATATTGCAAAGAATGCCATACCTGTTGTTCCTGCCGCACACTATACTTGTGGAGGAATAAAAACAAATTTAAAAGGTCAAACGAGTCTCAAGGGTCTGTATGCAGTAGGTGAAGTCGCCTGTACCGGTCTTCATGGAGCGAATCGTCTTGCATCCACTTCTCTTTTGGAGGGGCTTACCTGGGGTTATCTCGCAGCAAGTGAAATAATAGATACCATTTTTGAAGTGGAACTTTACAATCATCAGGATATCAGGGATTGGGAATTAAAGAGAAAAAATGTTGCTGATATTGCGTTGATACGCCAGGACTGGATGACACTCAGACAAACCATGTGGAATTATGTGGGACTGACCAGATCAACCACCAGATTAAATCGTGCTCAGGCCATACTTCATGAGCTTTATGATGAGATTCAAAAATTTTACAGGAATAACATGTCATCTGATGAATTGATCGGTCTGAGAAATGCGGTGGAGGTTGCGCATTCCGTGCTCAATGCCTCCAAAATAAATAATCAATCCGTCGGATGTTTTTATCGGTCCGAGGATTGAACACTCTTTCATGTTGAGAGGGTTCAGCTGGCCCAATCAAGGGCCAGCATGAAATCAGGCAGGCTTTAAAGGTAAGTCTCGCGGCCCATCCTTAGGCCGATGTCGAGATTTGATAAGTTTTTGCTTCCTCTATTTTGAATTGTGGTCTGCAGATAACTCCGTGGAAGCAAAGTATGATGGTTATCTCTTGCAGAATAAATTTTTTTGTTACGATGCCGTGCGAATTTGAGTCATTTCAAGTTCTTTCATGTCGATGAACTCTGTTCTTTCAAGGTCTTCCCAATCAATTTGGCGATTGGTGAAGCAGTTTCTTATGATGTTGTCCTCTCTCATCATGAAATAGCTTGTTTTTACATCAACAAAACAATCTGCTAAACAGCTTTTCTTTACGAAAGATACATCCCAAATGACATTTTCAAATTTGCACCCTGTGAAATTGCAATTCATAAACTGTGAAAATTGAAGGGTGCAATTTTTAAATTCGCAGCTTGAAAAATCACAGTTTTCCCATTTACTGGCAAAAAAGACACAGGAATCGAAGGTAACCTTTTTGAAGAGTGTAAGAGAAAAGAGAGATCCTGATAC
>JAGLPP010000127.1 GCA_023137315.1 Bacteriovoracaceae bacterium | reverse complement strand
ATCGGTGTGTAGAGTTTTTGTTAAAAAAGGAGAGATAGGGTTCGTTAGAGTTTTCATGGTTACCTCCGATCCGTGTGCCTCAATTTCATTGTACGATATTTGACTCATTGCGTCAAGCAAAATAATTTCTTAATGCAATTAATTTGCAATCCGATAAGGATATCAGGAGGTTGATATGGCCGAATTCAATCGCGATTATTTAGCCATGTTTCTGGGTGTCATTCGCAAGTACATGCAAGTACGTGGGGCCATGAATCAGAAGGATCTGGCAGAGCTTACAGATGTTGGTGTTTCCACAATAAGTCGCTTTCTAAGTCAGAAAACAAGAGAGATGGACCCACAGCTTATTGCCCAGATTGTGGCAAAACTCAATATTCCCATTCATGAAATTATTGATTTTGTCGAAGAGGAATACACGGAACGCTTCATTAGACTTGTGAAGTTTCACAAGGGTGAAGAGGTTACCGTGACGACTCCAATTGGTGAAATTGATCGTCGTAGTGATGAACGCAGACAGGCCGGGACGGATATTAAAAAACCGCAGGAATTGTCCAGTGAGCTGGAGGATACGGCAAGTGCTCTGGGAAGTGCTCCAAAATCCGGCCCAAAGTCGGAAAAGAATGATTCCAATCTTCCTATTAGGGGAAAATTGGAGAGGCTTACTCCCAGGCAAAAGGCCTTTTTGAATGATTTTCTTGATTTGGATATGGAAGGGCGTGATCTGTTGGTGGATTTGGGTAATAGTGTTTTCCGTTTTTTCAGACAAAAGGGTATGGAATTTTGAGAAAACTTTTTGCTTTTTTTATTATTTTAATTCTTACTTATGCCGCCAGTGTGGAAGCGGTTCCACGGAATGTGGAGGTGTGGTTTCTTTCCGCTCCCAAGACTGCTTCTATTAATGAGCTTTTGGATAGTATTGAGAAAATGGAGTTTTACTCCATGTTGGTGGAGGTGGATCCATACGAATGTGTTCCAATGGGAGATGGATGTTTTCATCCACAGACAGGGTTTTCGCCTAAAAAACCCATGGTGTTAAAGAAGGTCATAAGGGAAAGACCAACACAGTTGAAAACAATTAATGCCGTTGATGTCAGTCTTGTTGAATGTGATAAAAATAATTATTTTGATATCTTTTGTGGAAAATCCAAAAAAATAAAAAAACTTTCCAAAAACAGACTGGAAATATGGGTGGATATTTCCGCAAGTCTTCGCCAAGTGGACTATTCAAAAAAACCTGATTATTGCGAACGTAGAAGTTTTGTGGCCAAGGTTATTGATAACTGTCCAGAGAATAAGGTGCAGGTTGCAATATTCAATACTGCGATAAAGGAAATGGGTGATTTGGCATCCTTGTGTGCAAACTATGGACTCAATAACGAGGACAGGCTGATTGAATGGATTGAACGTTCAGAAGCCGAAAAGGTCATAGTAATTACAGATATCAATGAATACAGCAGTAAGTTTTCAGATTATCTTGAATCCATCGGCGCAACAATTAAAGGGGTCGGTGTTACCGGTATTTTTGCAAAAGAGCTTGTGGATATGAGTTCGGAAGTTATTTCTTATTGCAAGAAATTATGATGCACACTTAAAATACTCCATAAAAAAACGGCCGAGAAGGAGGCGTAAGCCGGATCCTGTTTTCAGTCATCATTCATCTAGGATTCAAGTTACCCTGAACCTCAAGCACCCTACCCGCCTGCTCGGACTGGCCGTCCGTCGGGAAAAACCACATGCAGGCCTATTTGGGCTTGCACCACGTAGAGTTTACCTGTTTTCACTACAGCGACTCCCCGGAAAATTCCCGTTCCCATTTTCCGGATCAATGCCCGTACTTTCTTTCTGTTGCACTGGTCCTCACCTCACGGTGGACGGGCGTTACCCGCTACGCTTGCCATATGGTGTCCGGACTTTCCTCTCGCGTACCGAAGTACGCCGGCGATAACTCCCTCCTCTCGACCGTGAATTTTTATGGCCCAATATCGGCGTATTAGTCAAGAGGAATTTCTGGCAGCATGTGGAATTAACAGGCGTTCACAATTAGGACAAAGTTCAATAATGGTACCTTTCTCAATAGACGAGGATAGATTTCTTTCAATGATGAAACTACATTGGATGCAAGTATTGTTTTCAACAAATGTCAGTGGGTTTTTATATTTATATTTTTTATTTACATTTTTAAAAACGGCACACATTTGAGGTGGTATCAATGAAAGAAGATTTTCAACTCTTTCATTGTAATTATCGATTTCATGTTGTTCGTCCCTGATATTGGATTCAACTTCGGTTTTAATTTCCTGCATGGTTTTTTCGGAGCCGTTTAGAAAACCTTCAAGTTCTGTAACATCAGTTTCAAGGATCTCGATCTTTTCCATTACTTCAAGAGAGTTTTCCTCGAGACTGTCTCTTTGTGGAACCAATACTTCAATTTCCTTTTCAAGGGCGGAGATTTGTTGGTTTGTAGTGACGACCTTCATGTTTTCTCTTGTTTTGGAGAGTTTGGTTTCGAGATCGTAAAGTCTGGCCTCATCTTTTTTAATTTTTGTCTTTAATATGGAAAGTTTGTCTGTTTTTTCGTTTAAATCCTCTTTTGCGTTTTTTCTTTTTTCTTCAATATCGCTGATTCTTTTTTTATGGTAGTCGATTTTTTTAAGATGTACGTGGATATAATTTTCAAGACTTTGAACTTCGATAAGAGTTGTAAAATATTCAATCTTCATGTTGCCATACTTCTTTTTTTTATTTGGCCTTGATAATTTTCTATCTGCAGCTTATCATTAATTTTGGCACAAACAGGTAATAAATATGAGATAATTTTGTTAGAAAATTTTGCCCGGTGATATAATATAGCGCTTTGCGCAAGAGAGGCTTTCATGCGTGGAAATACGTTCGGGAAATTGCTTTCGATGACCACTTTCGGAGAATCGCACGGAAAGGCGATGGGAGTGATAATAGACGGCCTTCCTCCAAATCTTGAAATTTCATTAAATAATTTAAGTAGGGAATTAGGGCGGCGTCGGCCTGGATATTTGCCCGGGACTACAAGCAGGAATGAATCGGATATGCCTGAAATATTAAGTGGAGTTTTTGAGGGTAAAACACTCGGGACACCACTTTGTGTAATTGTTAAAAACAAGGATCAAAGAAGTTCTGATTACGAGTCCATGAAAAATGTTGAAAGACCGGGGCATGGAGACCGTACGGCAATGATGAAATTTGGAATAAGGGATTATCGTGGCGGAGGAAGACTGAGTGGAAGAGAAACTGTTTCAAGGGTTATTGCCGGACACTTTGCCTCTTTAGTTGTTCCAGACTTGAAAATCAGGGCCTATGCTTCAAGTATTGGTGATTTTAAAATAAACCGGTTTATGGATGATTGGTTTGACGATGATTTGAATTTCTGGCCGGAGCATGAGACGCGCGGTGATGTTATTGATTATCTTGAGGAACTTAAAAAAGAGGGTGAGTCAGTAGGCGGGAAAATTGCTGTGGTTGTGGATAATTGTCCCGATTCTCTCGGTGAGCCGGTGTTTGATAAATTAAAAGCTGACTTTGCGAAGGCATTGTTATCCATTGGTGCCTGTACTTCCTTTTCAATAGGCGCCGGAGAAAAGATGGTCGGTTTCAAGGGTTCCAAAACAGTAAATAATCCCGAAGTTTTTGGGGGCATTGAAGGAGGAATTTCGAGTGGGGATAGAATCCGTTTGGAGGTTACCTTTAAACCACCATCGACAATTGGTGAAATGGCTAGGAAGGGCAGACATGACCCGTGTATTGTTCCACGTGCCGTTGTTGTTGTTGAAAGTATGATAAGATTTGTGATAGCGGATCATTTTTTAAGACAACGTGCATATCGGGAATAAGAGAATGAAGACAAAATTGGAAATGCTTTCCTTTGAAAAGATTGTTGAACGTGTAAGAAAGCTGAAAAGCGACACAATTCTGATTATTGTGGATGAGCGTGTATGGTCTCTCTATAATGATAAATTTTCTCTCGAAGAAAAGATCACGGATAAGAAAATAATATTTTGGATTGCACCAAGGGGTGAGGAATCAAAAAGAATTTCCGAGTTTGAAAAGTGTATTGAATCTCTTCTGGAGCAAGGTGTGCATCGCAACTCCCACTTGATTGCAATTGGAGGAGGAGCATTGAGCGACTTTGCTGGATTTGTGGCATCAACTATTCTTCGTGGAATTGACTGGAGCGTCGTTCCGACTACATTACTGTCGATGGTTGATTCTGCGATTGGCGGTAAAGTGGCAATTAATTCAAGATTTGGTAAAAATCTGATAGGTGCTTTTCACCGGCCTGTTAATGTCTGGATCAATACTGAATTTTTGAATTCCCTTTCTGAAGAGGAGATTAAAAGCGGTACGGGAGAGGTGTTAAAATATGCATTTCTTTCAAAAGATATTTATGAAATGATTATTCAGAAAAAGGGAAGGAATGAAATCATAAAGGCTTGTGCGAATTTCAAACTTGACGTGGTAAATGAAGATCCGTTTGAAAAAGGGAAAAGAAAAATACTCAATTTTGGTCATACACTGGGGCACGCTTTGGAAAAAGCATCCTCTCTAAAACATGGTGTTGCAGTAGTTTGGGGAATGGCAATTTTCTTTTTGATTTTTAATGAGGGAAAATATTTAAATGAATTGAAAGCATTGAAAAACATTTTAGGATGGGGTGATGAACTTCCACCATGGAATGTCGGAGCGGTTCCAACCAATAATATTATTTCCTATATGGAAAAAGACAAGAAGATCGTGTCAGGGGATACTATTGATATTGTTCTTGTTGAGGGGATTGGAAAACCTGTAATAAGAGAATATACCATTGAAGAGATCAAAAACAAGGTAAAGAGCGGTCTGGATGAGTCAATCAACATCATACTTTGAAGTTAAACCGGGATATGTTGAAAGGAAAGTGACGATACCATCTTCAAAATCCCGATCAACAAGATTATTGATTTTAGGTTCCATGACACGTAATGATTTTGTTATTCAGAATATTTCAAGATCATCGGATGTCACAAATCTTATCGAATGTATAAGAAAAATCGGAATTAAAATTTCATACAGGAAAAATGAGATATGCATTTCAGATTCATTTCCCGAATGTGAAAAAAAAACCGAACGAAAAATCAGATTATGGCCTGGTAATGGCGGCGCAACCAACAGGTTTTTTATTCCAATGCTTGCAAGAGGAGTTATGGAATATGAAATCAATCTTGATCCGCAGTTTGGCAAGAGGCCTATGCAGGAATTGTATGACGGTCTTTGCGAACTTGGAGTATCAATTCTGTTTTGCAAAGAGAATAAGTCTGACAGGTTTTTGCTTAACGGACCCTATAGGAATATTCAGAAAAAAATTAATATTGATTCATCAAAATCAAGTCAATTTGTTTCAGGAATTGCGATGTCATTGTACGATAAGGATATTGA
>JAGLPP010000126.1 GCA_023137315.1 Bacteriovoracaceae bacterium | reverse complement strand
TGCAACACATTGATGTGGGAATTGCAATGTGCCATCTCGAACTGTCATTAAAAGAAATGAAGATTTCTGGGAAATGGGATATCTCTCCCCCAAAACTAAGTCTTCCTGAAAACACCGAATATATTATAAGTTTTGAAATTTGAGCATCCAGTTACCTGGAGCGTCTATCAAAAAAGGCATCACACAATTTTTCCAGAACTCAAAAAAAACAACGGGAATCGATATAAAATCCCGAGCATTCTTCGTATCAGCCCTATATGTTTAATTGCAGTATTCTTTTAATTGATTTATAACTTTGCTGGTATTGGCCATGATTTTGTTTTCGACTTTTTGCAAACCATCTATGTCTCTATAGTACGAAGCTTTTGCTTTCTTTTCATCTATTTCTGTTAATTGATTGTTTGTCATTTCCAAGGTCTTGATTCCAAAATAAACAACAGTTTTGTGATTCCATAATGTTGTAAAATTTCTATGATTTGTTTCGTAATACCACATTTCTAGATAAATATCTGTGTTTTCAAGTCTCTGCTCTGCGTCGTAAGCACCATCAACTAGTTCATATTTGATATTTGCCTGATCTAATGACTCCATTATCTCGCCAGAACTACTTGATACATAAATCTTTCCGCAGCGGTTTTCATTTGCAAATGCAATTGTTGTAGTCAGCAATAATACAAATAATAGTAGTTTTTTCATAATATTTTCCTCCAAAATACTGGTATCTGGTTCTTCTGTTGAGAATGTTACCAATATGTGTGAACAAAGAGACTTGTAGCACCTCGCATCGTACCCGATCAAGCAAAAATTTGTTAGTATGTAAAAGCTTTAGTATCTGTATGGAACCATGGCTATCGACACAAAATCCCGAGCATTCTTCGTATTGGCTCTGCGGCCCCCCACAAAAGCTGATCTCCCACTGTAAACAATGTCAGATATTCCTTTCCAATAGTCATTTTTCTCATTCTTCCAACAGGAATATCCAGCGTCCCGCTAACCGCTGCCGGAGTGAGCTTATCCAGGGTTTGTTTTTTTTCATTTGGAATAACTTTCACCCATTTATTTGAATTTTTTACGATATCCTCAATAGACGCTATGGATACATCTCTTTTAAGTTTTATGGTAAGTGCCTGACTATGTGAACGAAAAGCACCAACCCGCACACAGATGCCATCAACCGGCACTGGCGGTTTTAATCCCAAAATTTTATTAAGCTCGACCTCACCTTTCCATTCCTCTTTTGTCCGACCGTCTTTCATCCCATCGTCAATCCACGGGATCAGACTTGCCGCCAATGGTGCATTGAAATTCCCGGTTGGAAATGAAGCATGCTCCATATTTTTCTGAACAAGTTTACCAAGCGAAAGAGCATCCTTGTTATCAACAGCGCTGCCTGCAAGAAAAGACATTTGATCCATCAGCTCGAACATATGTCTTGCGCCTGCGCCGGAAGCCGCCTGATAGGTCATCGTACTCACCCAATCCACAAGATTTTCCTTAAAAAGTCCTCCTATGGCCATCAACATAAGGCTGACAGTACAATTACCGCCGACAAAAATCTTAATGCCTTGATCAATCGCGCGATCAATGACATTTCCATTAACCGGATCAAGAATAATCACGGCATTTTCATTCATTCGCATGGCCGATGAGCTATCCAGCCAGTATCCATTCCAATCTCTTCTTTTTAATTCAGGATAAACCTTGTTTGTATAATCACTCCCCTGGCAAGTGCAAATAATATCCATCTGTGAAAGCTCATCAATGGAAAAGGCATCCTTTAAAATTTGATCTTGAGGGCCTTTTTGTCCAGGAGTTGATGTGGAAAAAAAATCGGGATTAATCCGTGATAAATCACCTTCCTCATTCATTCTATCCATAAGAACATGGCCCACCATGCCACGCCATCCGACAAATCCAACCTTTGTCATTTTCACCCCGTCTTTTACGGATTTTATTATCGAATTAAGGTTAACACAAACAACGGTAATTGTTACAATGACGTAGTCTTTTTTCTTTGAGGTTTATATGCAAATCGCCCTGATAGGTTGTGGAAAAACCGGAAGCAAGGTAGCTGATCTTTTAAGTGGATCTGATTTCACAATATTCAACACAAAAAATACACCAAACAAATACAAGCTTCGTAACCACGATGTCATCATCTGCTTTACTCCTGGAAAGGTTTTTTTGAATTTAATTCCAATGCTTATCGAAACACAAATTCCAGTCGTCACAGGATCAACTGGATTTGACTGGCCAAAAGACATTCATGAATCGCTAAAAAGCAGAAAACTCAAATGGGCCCATAGCAGTAATTTCTCTCTTGGAATGAATCTTATTTATGAAATGATTCAAGTTTTCAAGAAGGCTCCGCTCCTTTTTGATGATTATCAATTTTCGCTGAACGAAATCCATCACAAAAATAAATTGGATTCTCCAAGCGGCACTGCCATATTATGGGAAAACTGGTTGGGGGAAAAAATGGAGATCACAAGCATCCGCGAGGGCGATGCCGTTGGAACTCATGAACTCATACTGGACACTGAAAATGAGTCCATCAGCATCAAACATTCGGCAAAAGACAGAAAAGTCTTCGCCCAGGGTGCCGTCTGGGCCGCGCACCAACTTGTAAATAATAAAAAGATAGATCCTGGCCTGCATCAGTTCAACGAACTCATCAGGCAGGAAATGAAAGAGACAAATAATGAAGATTAAGGAAACAAAACTTTGGACCGCACTTGTTACTCCACTTGATGAATCCGGTGAAATTGATTTCACTGCATTGAAGGAACTTTTCAAAGAACAAGAGAATGCCGGAAATGGTATTTTACTTCTGGGAAGCACCGGGGAATCCTTAAATCTTGATCTTGAAGAACGAAAAAAAATTATCGATTTTACAAGCGACATTGGACACAATGTTCCGCTAATGGTTGGAGTCGGCGGTGCCAATCTGAAATCAATGCAGGAATGGATCAGTTTTTTGGAAAACTTTAACCATATCGACGCCTACCTGATGGTAACCCCGCTTTATGCAAAACCTGGTGTCATGGGACAATATGAATGGTTTAAAACACTCATGGATCAGGCAGGCAAACCTGTCATGCTCTACAATATTCCATCCCGTACCGGCATAACACTTCACTTTGAAACACTCAAAAAACTAATTGGCCATAAGAGACTTTGGGCCTTAAAAGAGGCAAGCGGAAATATCGACGTATTCAAAAAATACAGGGAAACAGCACCTGATCTGAATCTATACAGCGGGGATGATGCATTTTTTCCAGAACACGCAAAACTTGGAGCAAGGGGACTTGTGTCCGTCGCTTCAAACGCCTGGCCGGAACAAACGGCCCTCTATGTCGAACAGGCACTTCAAAACAAACTTACAGAAAAAAAGCTCTGGGAGAAGGCCTGTGACTCACTTTTTACTGCAAGCAACCCTATTCCAGTTAAAGCACTTCTTCACTTGCAGCAAAAAATCAAAACCCCGCTCACAAGACCCCCTCTTTCTTCAAGGGATTTAAAAGAGACGGCCGGACTTCTTGAAATGGATTACGCCATTAAAAAATGGTTTAAAGAACAAACACAGGAGAAATAGCATGCCGGTACATTGGCAGGAAATTTTTAAAAAACTTGAGTCAGGTGAAATTCGATCGGCCACCAAGGAAAACGGGAAATGGGTGCCAAATATCGAGGTAAAAGAATCCATTTTAGAGGCCTTCAGCGAAGGTGAGCTTTCACTTATGGAGGCATGCTATATTGACAAACATAATCTCACTCCCCGTGTTTTTGAACCCGCCGATGAGGTAAGAATCGTTCCATTTGGAAGTACTGTCCGTCGCGGTACCTATGTCTCCAGGGGAGTCATAATCATGCCGCCATCATACATCAACATCGGAGCTTTCGTTGATAAAGGAACCCTTGTCGACAGTCACGTTCTTATCGGCTCATGTGCGCAGGTTGGAAAAAATGTCCATCTTGCGGCCGGTGTAAAACTCGGAGGAGTCCTTGAACCGGTGGGCCTTTCTCCCGTGGTTATCGAAGATAATTGTTTTGTTGGGGCCGGATCAATTATTGTTGAAGGAGTGCATGTCTATAAAAACTCGGTCATCGCTCCCGGAGTGGTTCTCTCGCGAAGTGTTCCTGTCTACGATGCCGTCCACCAGCGCCTACTGAAAAAAGGTGAACCAATACCCGAAAACTCCGTCGTCATTCCAGGCAGTCGCAATCTTAAAAACGAAAATGATTTTACAAGGGCCCACGGACTAAAATTATCCTGCGCGATTATTATCAAATACCGTGATGAAAAAAGCGATGCCTCACTGGTTCTTGAAGAGGCCCTACGCTGAGACTAATAAAAATTGTATTTGATTCCGGCATCAAATACATGTTGGTAATATGCATAAATTGTCTTTTGCTTTGATGTTTTTTGGGTGAAATTATAGCCGAAGACAATATCCCATTTTTTCTTCAATGTTTTTGAAAGGGTGACGGATGGGTTATATACCATTTCAGTCCCCCTGATTGTCTTCTGCTTTTTCGTATCGACCATTGTTACGGCCATCGCCAAGGCAAGATCAAAGCCTTTCCAGTATTCAGACCCCATCCAGTCAAACCTGAAATAGTATTCATCGCTGTCACTAAAACTCGTTTTGGCCTTGATAAAATCCGCTTTCGCATAAATGATGAAAGTATCATTATTTGGCAACATCACCTGATGATCGACACTCACTCTGTGGGTCTTCGTATTCAAGGCAACATCGTATGCGGCAAATGAGCTGTATTTATAATCAAACGTTGTGTAAGAGGATTCAGAGAATTGAAGTTTTTCCCCAAGAACAACTGCGGTGGTTTTCCCGTATTCATGCAAGCTCTTGTCGACCGGGGCATTTCTTTTTCTGGATGTCATATCAAATTCAAGATTAAAAAGAATTGATGCCGGCCGTGAAAAAATCGTATGCTCCAGACGATTTTTTAATGCCGGGGCAATCGATATCGAATCATTCTGATAAATACTGTAATCACTCTGACGGGAATGATATGTATGCAGAAAAAACAGCTCGGGAGCAAAGACGAAACGTCTTTTATGTACTGCCGTCGAATTAACAAACGCAGATGTGTTAAAAATAAGTGAATCCTTGTTTACTGCCGTTGTGCTGGCCTCGGCATCGGATGATTCCAAAATAACATTACTGTCATAGGAAATTTTCTCTGAAAGCCACAGTGTAAATCTTTTTTCAGGATATGCCTTTCCATTGATAAATGTTTTTTTCCTGATCCGATATTTTTTTCTTACCTCTTCAAGACGTTTATAAATTTTGCCGGCCATATCGCTTTCGTAGTCAACATTCAACGCTTCCTTCATATATGGTATCACAAAGTTCATGACCTTTTTTCTGACCGTCTTTGTAACCCTCTTGTTATACTTTTCTATTTTACCAAGATAGGATTCACCAAGCATGAATTGTCCCGACTGATTCATATCATCGGAAATATCTTCAACTTCCCCTACCCGACTGAAATAATTAATTGCCGAGTCATAATTTTTAAGCTCGAAATCAATTGTTCCAATATAATAAAATGACTCTGCAACCTTGAAACGCCTTAGAACTGATTGCTTGAATGCCTCTCGTGCCTCTTCCCTTTTTGAACTGGCAAAAAAAGCTTGCCCAAGCTGATAGTAAATATCCTCGGGACTGGATTTTAGCTTGATTGCCTTTTTATAATTAATAATCGCCTTGTCAAATTCCTGCAGCTTGGAGTAACAGATTCCCTTCCAGTAATAGCTGACGGCCTGGTATTTTTTATATCTACCAGTTTTTCCAAGGCCATTGATTGCATCATAATAATCACCTCTTTGATAGCTGAGCATGACATCGGAAAAGAGCTTTTCAGACTTACTCACAGCAAAGGCACTAATGGAGATAACGGCCAATATAACTACAAACAACTTTTTCATAAAAACCCTTATTACTGTACAGTTATGTTGAAAATGACCCTCGAAAAGGAATTCTGTTCCGTTGTTGTATCGGGTTCATTACCACCACCGATCACACTAAATGGGTGAAAAGGTGGACGAGGAGGTTCTGGCTCTGGAAGAGGAGATGGTTGCTCATCTGGTGGAGGTGGTAGCAGATCATCGTCAGGAAATGGTTCTGGCAAGCTGGGTTGCACAGGTTTGTCCGAAGGTTGTTCAGGTCCACTCACCAATTCATCTTTTTTAACAGTTCCAGCTTTGGTAACCTGATATCCCTCTGGTGGCATATATCGCCCGTTTGCATCAATTCCACCGTGTGTGGCGGGAATCTGATATGTTCCTGTCGTGGGATCCAAAACACTACCGGCCGGTGGAGCATAATATGTTCCAGTGTCCAGATTAACAATACCGCCATTTTTGGGAGCAAATTCCCCGGTATTCTTGTTGAACATCCCTTCCGCACGAACATCAGACTTAACCATCTCTTTTTCAATTTTGTTTTTCGCCTTGGCGATCAAACCCTTAACGCGTCCACCTCCCATGACCCTGCCAAGAGTCTTGCTGACATTTTCACCGTTTGTAACCACTACCCTTGAGGAAATACCCGACGGTACCGGAGAACGAAATATTTTTTTCTTTCTATTCGTTTTTCCGGTTTGTATTCCTCTTCTTTTTAGTATTGAAAACTGCGAGGGACTTATTCTTATTGGAATATTTGCCCTTCCAAGCTTGTTACTTGAACCTGAATACTGACCTCTTCTTACCATCACCGCTTTATCGCCTGAAAGCAATTTTCGAATATTCGTCCTGGCCTTTCTTTTGGCCCTTTTTGGAATTTGTGCAAAAGAAACACGGCCTGAAAAGGCAAGTGTCGATGATCTTTTACTGTGAGGATTATGCATGACTATAAAATCCGTTCCCCTAACCCCTAATGCGGCAGACGGGGTTTTAATGTAGAGCTTGTCCTTATTATCTCCGGTACGGCTCTTCATAACCTTGGTCTGCATCTTTCCCTTTAACAAGGTAAGCATTCCCACCTTGTTTTTTGGAAACCTGTTAATTTTCATTTCGCTGTTTGGGCCGAGAGTAAGCTGGGATTTATCGATAAAGAGAAGTTTTACAATACTTCTCTTTGAAGTTTTTATTTTTGCATTTTCATTCAACCACCTGCCCTTGCCCAATTTTTTAAAAACACGCGTGGATGCATCCTGCACAAAAACATTTCCTCTTACCATGATCACTTTGGCGACCTTTCTTGCTGCAAAGGAATTCAGGGGACAAAGCGAAGCGAGGACGAAACATATCATTAAAATAAGTTCTTTTTTCATAAGACATTCCTGTTTTCTAATTCGTACCGCGTAGATTATAATAAAATAAACAAGGTAAATAAATGAATAATTCCACATATAATGATGAAGAAAACAAGTTTCCACTCTACGAGGATTTTTTTGACGAACTTACCTCGGAACATACACGTATTTCATATCGCCGGGATATCAAACAATTTTTTGACTTCATGCAAGATGGTTTTTCAAACATAAACACTCTTGCTGACATTGAAAAAAGACATGTGGTGAAATTTCGAAACTTCCTTTATGAGACAGGAGGTCGTGATGGTGATCCCTGCTCTCCTAAAACCATATGCCGCAAACTGGCCGCAATCTCCAGCTATTTCAACTATCTTTCTGAACGCAATATTGTAAAATCCAATCCAACTGCATCAATAAAAAGACCACGAAGTGAAGTCGTAACACCGACCAATGCGCTCAATGGAGAACAGGTCAGAGCACTTATTGATGCCATAGATCAAAATAAAAAATCCGGAAAAATGCATAAGGCACTTCTTTTAACATTTTTTACAACAGGGCTTCGCAAACAGGAAATTCTGCATCTAAGAAGAAAGGATTACACAAAGCTCAACGGACATCATATTCTCAAATACAGAGGGAAAGGTGGTAAACGCGGCCAGAAGATTCTCCATCCCATCTGTGTGGATGCCCTGAAAGAATATCTTCAGTGGATGAAAGATCAAAAAAGGGAGCACATCCCGGAAGACTGGTTTTTTCAACCAACAAAAAATCCGGCCGATCCAAAAAACCTCAATAAGCCCTTAAATCCAAAGACCATAAACGAAATTCTAAATAACTATGCCAAAAAAATAAATCTTACCTTTAATATCTGCCCACATTCGGCCCGTGCAACCTTTATCAGTGAACTTCTTGAAATTGGTGTGGATATCTATCGCGTAGCACAAGAGGTCAACCACTCATCAGTCAAGACAACACAGGAATATGACAAGAGGAGGCGAAAACTTTCCGACTCCCCTGTCTATAAACTCGATTATTAGTGTGATCAGTTAAGTGTGGTCAGTTATTTGAAATCAGGACTTGGCAGTGATCTAACAATATTTTTAATTTTTACAAAATTCGGAAGAACTTTCTCTTCTTCTGAAACAATATCCTTCACCGCTGTTTTTGACATGGCAACCGCTTCATTGATTCCCATATCCTTTGACAATTTAGCAGCATAAAGTGCCCTTTCACTGTTAACAATTCCACCAGACATCACCTTTCCCTTGAGAAATTCCTTTACATCAACAGTTTCCATAAGAATTTGCTTGATATCCCCGGGATTAAGCATTGAATTGGCATCCTTTACCCTTCCGGCCACATTGGAAACAAACGGTGCCGCCTGACTTGTTCCAGACATTGGAAGCAAAAGATTTTCTTCCGCTGATGGAACTGAAGAAGAAATGGCAACTCCAGGGGCAGCAATATGGACTTTTGATACACCATAATTTGAAAACTTTGCAAGATCGCCTCTTCCCTTGGAAGCGGCTACAGTAATCACATTGGCAGCATCAATATTTGCCGGAGTACATGGAAATTCATCATTATTCGAACTTTCATTCCCTGCGGCAAAAACAAAAAGAGTATTCCCGGCCGTCTCGACAAATTCACTTGAATACTCTATCCATCTTGAAAAATAATGTCGTGTAAGCTCGTGTGCCATATCTTCTGTGGCGTCCTCACCGTAAAGCTCTTTGATCTGCTCCAAAATAAATCCAAACACCTGCTCATAGCTCGTCCCATATGATCCGTTGGCAACATCAGCATTATGACCGTTAATATATTCTGCCATCACAATTGATCTATCAACCGACCCTCTTGCTGCCTCGTCCAACTCAACTCTCGGGTCCTTTTCGCTTACTTCGACATCATTCTTGTTTACATGAAGTCCAAAGATGCTACTGAATCCGGATTTGAGAAATTTAACACTCAAGATGCTGTTTGATGAATTTTTCGACAAAATTCCCGCAACATGCGTACCGTGAGCATAACCACCATAAGAACCAATAAGGCCCATCAACTCATTATCGTTTATCTTTTCACGAAGCCATGAAATTTCATCAGATGTAACCGTTCCAAGCTGGTATTTACTGTAAAGAATCATGAACTTTTTCAGATCATCAGTGACCTTGTTGACATGAGAACGATCAAACACAAGATTATTATTGTCAACGAAGTTCCATCCAAAAATATCATCCATGTACCCGTTTTGATCATCATCAATTCCATTTTCAACACTATCAATAGAATTCGTCCAGATTTTTGGCAACAAATCCTGGTGACTTGTATCAACACCAGAATCAACAACAGCGACAAGTGACGCATAAACTGGCAATACAACAACAAACATCAACACAACAATCAATTTCATTCTAACTCCTATTTAGATTCAAAAACTTCAGTTATTCAGCGTTTCCATAAGCTTGGCCACCCTGGTTATCCGGGTAACATCCTCACCTCTACAGCTATCACTGTCACACTGCTTCACTCTCCTACAACCAGCAGAAGGATCATAGACATAATCGACTTCTCCACGAACCAGGATTCCTTCCACTGTACCAGAGTCGGCATCAAACACGGCCGATCCGGAATTACCTCCGAATGAATCAAGATTTGAAACAAAATAGTAATCATTTGTATTGGTTCTTACAGCTGCTCCGTCAGCGACCTTTGTGGGAAGCCCGGTTGGATGTCCGATGATAAAAAGCTCTGTTCCGTCGGCAATTCTTCCGGTTTTTCTTACCCTTAGTGGTTCACGGTCGGTAACTTTTCTATCAAGTCTGATGAGCGCATAGTCTTCCTTCGTTATGCGACTGAGTTTTTGATCAACTATTTCAGCACATTCATAGACACTGCTTTGTGGAACTTCGTAAGTATCCGATCCGTCATATTTGAAGTCGAAAACCCATCTGTATCCAGAACAGTCGCGCATATCCCTCATACAATGTCCGGCCGTTACCAACAAATCCTCGCCTACAAGGAACCCTGAACAATCAGTTGCTGAAATCTGATTTGCAAAACGCTCATCAGAGCAGATTCCTCTTGAAACAAGCGAATCACCAGTAATGGTCACAACATTATCTTTGACCTTTAATCTTGAAGGAGTAATCCTTCCCGCAGTTGATTTTGCCAGCTCAACATAAATATTGCTTGTGGCCTCAACAATATCAATCCTGTTATCTTCACCGTAAACCACCTTGTTTGTAGCGTGACATGTCATAGAATTCACAAAAAACAAGGCCAGGAAAACAAGAAAATTCAATTTCATACTACTCCCTTTGTTAACGGCAACCAATCAGCTCGGTTATTATTCACGAACGGCTACAGGAATGACAACTAACAACTTCTTACATTACAGGTCAGGTTTTCACCTTACTAATTTGTCAATATTGGTTCGCCCATTAACAAAAACTTCATGAACGCTTCCTGGAAATGTTTTCCCTTCAAATGGGGACCAGGATGCCTTTGATTTTATTAGATTATTTCTTATTGTTATTGATTTTTTAGTGTTTAAAACAGTGAATGACGCAGTGTGATCTTCCTCTATGAGACCAAGGCCTTTTCCAAGATTATTGTATAGTCCGAAAGCCTCATTCAATGACGGGAGAAACTGATTTAAAAATGTACCGGGATTTTCCGCACAGGTTTTGGCGATGATTTCCAAAGAAACATTTTTTTCCTTTATCATCCAGCTAACAAAGGGGCCAAATGTATCAAGTCCCGTCAATCCAGATATCCCATCCTGTTTTTCCGTTAATGTATGCGGTGCATGATCCGTTGCAAGAAAATCAATATCACCACGGATAAAATGTTTCAAAAGCATCTGCTGATCATGCCTCTTTCTAATTGGGGGATTCACTTGAAAAAAATTTCTTTCAAAAGTATTCAACCCCTCATGGTTATAGTAAAGATGCCACGGCGTTACCTCGGCCTTCACACAAATCCCGGCATCCTTTGCGGCAAGAATCTTTAAAAGTCCTTCACCTGTGGACACATGACAAATTTTTCCTTTCAGGGAATATTTTTCTATTAATTTTATGGCCTTTCCGATTGAGACAACCTCAGCCTCTGCCGGCCTTCTGGCAAAATGATCGTCCTTGTTTTTACATTTTTTCAGGATATCGCCATCCTCACAATGAAAGCTTACACTTTCACCCTCATAATGCCTGAGCGTGTTTTCCAACGCCTTTTCACTATCAAAAAACAAATCCCCCACCGATTGGGACATAAATAGTTTATAAGGTACGTCGAATCCAAGCGGCAAGGTTGTATTCCCGATACCTGCATAAAGAAATATTGGAACTTTCATCGGTGATATCAGGGAAAGTTTTTCATAATAACTTTTCTCATCAATCGGAGGAGATGGATTATTAGGCATATCCGCCATTGCCGTCACTCCACCATTTACGGCGGCACGGGATATCGAACGAAAATCCTCCTTGTATTTGAATTTTCCTGTCACATCCTCCCTGGCGTGAACATGAATATCAATAAAACCCGCAAAAACCAGGCAATCATCATCATAAAAATAGTCGACATTTTCCCTGGGAACTTTTACATCCCCAACACTTGTAATAAGACCGGTATTATCATCAAAAACAATCTGCTTTCTGCCAATACCTGCAGAACTTACAACCAATCCTTCCAAAATCTTATTCATGATATCCCCGGAAATAAAAAATATCCTATTGCAAATCCCTGTAGGAAAACCTCCACACACGGCCATCAGGATCGGATATTTCACAAAAGTAAACATTTCCCGATTGAACAATTTCGGGCACGTCAGGTTCCACCTTGAACTCATCTTTTAATCGATAGTAATAAAATTGTATTTTTTCCAAAAAGTTTGAAAGCTCATCCATTGATGCCACATGAAAATCCAACACCATGTTACTTTCAACTTCCTTTGAAGATTGCAATTGCCTGTTTTTAATTGAAAATGTCACATCGGGTTGCTTTATCCTGATTACATCATCATCCAGAACGGCCTCAAGATCAAAAAGCGATTGAATATACCTAGATAAACTTTTTGTATCCTCTGAATAAAATAATATCTCTCCTAGATTCATACAATGTTCCAATATTACTTGTGGCCCTTTTTCATTTTTTCAAGCTCATGGCATGCACTCTCAAAATTCAATTTACAGGATCGGTCAAAATATTTTTTAGCAACTGCAAATTGTGATTTTTTGATCCTGCTTGCATACAACCAACAACTTCCGGCATCCAGATAATGACATGCCTTTTGATATATTTTATTTGCCTGAACCAGATCTCCGGTTTTTTCAAGAAGAAAACCATAATAACGACATCCACGGGCCAGATCTTTCCGACAAAGATCCTTAAAACGATCCATGGCCTTCTTTTGTTTGCCTTCTTCCATTTCGTACATTGCAACTTTTAAACAATTTTCCAAATCCCCAAGTACGCATCCTGAAAGAAAGGCATTATGTGCATTCAACTTATCTTTTTTCCGCTCATAAAAACTTCCAAGATAAAAACATCCCAGAGGAACTCTTCCAGTGCACCCCATACGAAAGTACCCCTCGGCATCATTTTTCTTCCCGTAATTTTGTTCCCAAATTCCAAGATTTACGCATCCCTTGTAATGATCTCCCATGCAACACTTTATAAAATATTCCCTTGCCTTGTCCTTTTCCTTCCTCTCAATCAAATAAAGCCCAAGGTTATAGCATGCTGGCAGATATTTTAATTCACAGGCGTTTTTATAAACGCTGAAGGCGTCGTCATTTTTTCCGGAAAGATCGTAGTGATAAGCAAGCGCAAAACAGGACTCGGGGTCTTTAAGATCACATTTTTTTCTCAGTGTCTCTGGCAAACCACTTTCCATGCCCAATGATGGACAAACAAACAAAGGCCACACAATTAACATACATAAGACATATCCCACATATATAACCTTATCATCACAGTGCTGCTACTGCAAAATTTTACTTATTTCCCCCGTCAAAATTAAGAATATAGAAATCAGAAAACGGAAATGGAAATGGCCATGGGTTGTATGGCTTAAGATTATCCTCGTTTGGAATCGGCTCGAGCCATGCTTTTCCAAACGGAGCAATGGTATTTATGGCGGTTATTCTTGAAACATCTTCACCGCGACATTCATCATCCGAACATTTGTTAACATGGTAGCATTTTTTCTCTTTATCAAGTATATAATCCCTTTCACCCCTAACAAGAATACCTTCAACAAGCCCTGTCTCTCTATTGAAAACGGCCGATCCAGAATTTCCACCAAAGGAATCAAGGTTGGCACTGAAAAAATAATGTGCATCGTTATCACGGACATTGGCACCATCTGCAATTATTGTTGGCAATCCGGATGGATGACCGATAATAACAAGCTCGGAACCATCCTCTATCTTTCCTTCAGTTCTTACCTTTAAAACATCCCTTCCGACAACGGCACGATCAAGTCTTATTATTGCAAAATCACTTCTCACCTCTGTGTGTTCGTTTAGCTTTCTTTCAACGATTTCCTTGCAATGGTAAACGTTTTCCTTCGGGAGATACAACAAACTTCCGTCACCGATGATATCCGCCCTGTAATCAAATACCCATGAGACATTTTCTTCACACTCCTTCTGTGTCATCACGCAATGACCGGCAGTTGCCAAAAGATCCTCTCCAACCAAAAAACCGGAACACATGGCAATAGCTGATATATTGGCCCATTGTTCATCTTCACATATCTCTAATTCCTGCATTAATGTCTTATTGTTGACAACGGCAAATCCATCTCTAAAAATGATCTGTTTTCTTGGAATCAAGGCAGCGGTTGAATCGGCAAATTTTTTGAATTTTTCGTCAACATAATTTCCAACCAAAACCCTGTTATCATCCCCATAAACAACCTTGTCGATATTACTTAGAATTTCGTTAAAATACTCAAAAGATACAGGATGGTGATTGGAAAATGCTGATCCTGATATAACTATTGACAATAACAAACAAACAACGCTCAAAATTGATAACTTTTTCAAGATAACCTCCCTTAATGTGGCCCAAGTATATCCGTCCCCAACTAATATGTGTAGGCCCTTCCCTAAAAGTGAAATTTTTACATTAATACACTGGAAACTGTTCGTGATTTCAACACATTAGATTACGACAAATGATCCAGATCAAGTATTTCAATATATTTTTTTGATACTTGCCACAATCCCGGGTCATGTAAACGAACTATATAATGATGATCAGAAAGTGTTTTAAACCACCTTGTCAGAATATTGGTATGAAAATACTCACTTTGTATACGAACATTACTATCAAGGGACTCTCTTTCTACAAGTTTTTTTAAAAATGATTTTCTGGAAATTCCAAAAAGCCATATCGTCCCTTTCTTGAAACGATCCATAATTTTTCCAATATTCTTTATCAAAAAATGATTGTGTTCAATCGTTTTGGAAAATCCAAAACACGGATCAAGAATCACCCTGTTTCCCATCCCCCTGCTCTCCAAAAGATCGAGCGCATTCATGAAGTACTCGCAAATTTCAGATACGGCACACCTCTCGTTAAAACCAAAAACCTTCTTCATATGGTTTCCAGAATCCTTTCTTTGATCCGTCCCGGTATGACAAAAAACATAATAAGCATCGGGGCAAAGCGAGAGCGTTTCAAAAAGCTCATCATCAATAACCCCGGAAACATCATTCCAAATCATGGTGTTTTTTATTCCCTGCTGCCTCATGCAATCGTAAATTTTCCTGAAGGTTGTTCCCCTGTATGTATCAATTGACAGAATTATATGTTCAGGTATGTGATTTTTCCGGGCCCAGGCGAAAAAAGTTTTCTCAAATCGTTCCAGTTCCTGTTTCTCTGAAATCAAATCATTAAAAGGTGCTGTGGACTCGGCCCCAATATCCCAGATTGGAACCTTCCATTCGAGTAATTCCATGATTTTTTTTTCAAACCCGGCGGATGAATCAAAACGTCCTCCGTCGGAAAATGAATCGGGAGTTACATTAACAATCCCCATACATGCTGGAAAATCAAGACCTGGTAAAATCATGTTTACGTTTGTGGAATGATTTTTGAATCTTTTTTTACTGCGAGAGTTTCATCCGGATCAGCATGCAAGGACACTTTTTCTTCATCTTCCTCTTTTTTATCCCCACCATCATCAGAATCCTTTTTTACAAAAGTCGGGACACCTATATCCTTGCCATCAGCAATTTGCTTGATCTGTTCATAATCCAGCGTTTCCCACAAGATCAATGCCTCAGCAATCCTGTTCAGCACATCACGGTGTTCCTCTAGAATCAAAAAGGCGATCTTGCGATTCTCATCAACAATGCGATAAACCTCTTCATCAATAACCTGTGACATCTTTTCCGAATAATCAGACTGTTCCCCATACTGGAATGGGCTGAAGGCCGTTTTCTTGAAATTTACAGGCCCAAGTTTTTCCGACATTCCCCAATGACAAACCATGCTTCTGGCCAGTGACGTGGCCCGTTCAATGTCATTTGAGGCCCCGTTGGTCATCTCGTTAAACACCAACTCCTCTGCTGAACGTCCACCCATTAAAAAAGCTATATAATTATTGGCCTTTTCCCTGCTGAGACTCAGCATCTCCTCGTCAGGCAGGGTTTGCGTCACACCAAGTGCCTGTCCTCGCGGAATAATACTAACCTTGTGAATCGGATCCGCTTGCGGCAAATGCAATCCAACCAAGGTATGGCCAGCCTCATGAAAGGCAGTATTCCTTTTCTCCCTATCGGAAATTATCATTGATCTTCGCTCCGGCCCCATCAAAACCTTGTCCTTGGCGTGTTCAAAATCATCATTTTCGAGATGTTTTTTATTCAAGCGTGCCGCATAAAGTGCCGCTTCGTTGACAAGATTGGCCAGATCGGCTCCCGTAAATCCAGGAGTCCCTTTTGCAATATTTTCAAGATTAACATTTTCTGATACGGGGGTTTTTACGGTATGAACCTTCAGGATTCCCAGCCTTCCGCGAACATCCGGTATGGACACCATAACTCTTCGATCAAATCTTCCCGGACGGAGTAAAGCCGGATCAAGAACATCAATCCTGTTGGTTGCAGCAATCAGAATAACACCTTCATTGGATTCAAAACCATCCATTTCAACCAAAAGCTGATTCAGTGTCTGCTCTCTTTCGTCGTGACCGCCGCCAAGGCCGGACCCTCTGTGCCTGCCGACAGCATCAATCTCATCCACAAAAATAATACATGGGGCACTCTTTTTTCCTTGTTCAAAGAGGTCTCTCACTCTGCTGGCACCAACACCAACGAACATTTCCACAAAATCCGAACCTGAAATTGAAAAAAACGGAACATCGGCCTCACCTGCAACCGCACGGGCAAGCAGCGTCTTCCCTGTTCCGGGAGGGCCTACAAGAATAACCCCCTTTGGAATTTTTCCTCCAAGAGAGGTATATTTTTTTGGATCCTTTAAAAAATCCACAACTTCCTTCAATTCCTCTTTTGCCTCCTCAACACCGGCCACATCCCTGAAAGTAATCTTCTTGTCCGAAGCACTAAGCATCTTTGCACGTGACTTACCAAAACTCATGGCCTTTCCACCACCGACTTGGATTTGACGCAAAAAGAAGTAAAAGATAACGATCAATATGATCATCGGGCCCCAACTAATGATTATCTGTTGGACAAAGGAGTCCTTTTCCTCTTTTTCATAGTTCGGAGTAATGCCATTTTTTCTGAGGAGATTGAATGTATTTTCACCTGTATCTCCAATCACCTGAAATCTATCCTGTTCGTCCTTCTTTGAAAATTTATAGCGGCCAAGAATGACATCTTTTCCTTTGAAGGTGACTTCCTGTACCTGTCCCTGCTCAACCTTTTCAATAAATTTTGAATAAGTGATCTGATCCTGCTTCTGCTTATCTTCTGAGAGAAATTTGAAAAAGAGTATAAAAATCAAAAAAATGAGAATCCATAGTGCCAAGGTCTTTTGTTGAGGTTTCATATTTCCCTTACGAATTACAAATTATGTTTAACATTATTATTACCATGGTATCGTCCTTGAGACAATCCTAATTAGTCGTGATAATACCGCCTTAGAAGGTTTCGCTCCTCGTGTATATTTGAAATTTTGGAGAAAAATATGACGCATCATGAACTTTTTCATGTGATTTTTTCAACCAATCTCGGAATAGCTGCGCTGATTTACCGTGAAGGGAAAGTCATCTCATTCATTCTCCCACACAAAAATCCCAAACAGGCCCTGATAAAGATTAAAAAAGATCATCCGGAATCCAAAACAACAAAAATCATTCCATCCAAAATAAAAAAACATATCGATCTCATTCAAAAACATCTTTCGGGAAAACCACAAAATCTCACCAACATCGAAATCGACATTTCAAATTGCACGAAATTTTTCAGGAAAGTTTATCATCTGGTAAGAAAAATTCCTCCTGGAAAAACAAAAAATTATGGTGAGATTGCTCTTATGGCCGGCAGTCCCGGGGCAGCGAGGGCCGTAGGACAGGCAATGGCCAAAAATCCAATACCACTTATAATTCCATGCCATAGGATTCTTGGTAAAAAAAATCTCGGTGGTTTTTCTGGTGGTGACGGATTATCAACAAAAAAAGTACTTTTGGCCCTTGAGTCGTCCTAGAACTCATAACGGAACAATAAGACGAAGTTTCTTCATTTTGTTTTTCGGTCTTGACCAGTTATAAAGGAGCTTAAATGGCGACTGTAGCCACACACCTTTTTCCATTGTCCAGGACGAGGTTTTTGGTAAAAGCGAATGAATTTTTTTTATTGATGGCCAAATTCCCTTTGCCGCTGGATCATCTGAAAAAACAAGAAAACGCGTCATTTGTCCATTAAGTTGTTTTTTCGCTTCGTTAAGATCAATGCCGGGAATATGCGCACCTTTTTTCGCTATCAATTTCCCAAGTAACATTTCATCAAATAAATCAATATTATAAAGATCCTTTTCATTAATAAAATAGAGCATTCCATGAAAAATATATCCCAATACCCCTCCGGAAAATCTCAAGGGCCCGCCACTCCCCCTGCGTGCTGCATGAATTATTTTATTAACCTGGGATCTCAACACACCTCTTGTATCTGTGGAACGATTTTGAATAATGGATAGGATTTTATTCTCAACGGAGGCAAATTCCTTCTCAAAATTCCCATTAACAAGTGATATTCCGCCACAGGAATCCTCAAACACCTGAAAATTATCCGCATTTTTTTTCACCAATCTTGAAATCCCCATACTGCCGGCCAGATCATTTGACTGATAAACATAATGACGCAAATATCCGGGAAAACGCCCTTTTATTGGGGAAATTATCTTTTCCCTTAAATAGTTTCTTTCAAACCTGATATTTCCATTACTCGGATCATTTAAAAAAGGAATTCCGATTTCCCGTACAAATCTTTTAATCTGTTTTTTCGTCAGACACATAAAAGGTCTTGCAACGGATCTGCTGATAACGGGAATACCAAGACCACTTTCACTGGAGCCTGTTTTCAGCCTGGCCATAAGCGACCATTCAAATGAATCATCAATATGATGGGCCATATAGATCAAATCACCCGCTCCTCTTTCCTGATTGAAGATCGCGTATCTTTGATCACGGGCCCTTGACTCAAAGTTACCATCACTCATTGAAAGTTTTATTTTTTTTACGACGAGTGGAACCCCCAGCTTTTTTGCAAATTCACAAACCAGTACTTGCTCGCAATAATTTTCTTTTCTGGTGCCATGATTCACATGCACAGCACTCACTTTTGATAAAATTCCACTCACTTCCATTGCCTTCGCGACATATAAAAGAAGCATTGAATCCATTCCACCCGATACTGCCACGCAAACTTTTCCTGACTCGGGAATAATTCCGGCCTCATTGGCAAAGCGGGAAACCCATTTGACCAAGTGGTGCGTTTTTTTAACTTCAATACTGTTCATATTTATCATGACCTTTCACAAAGAAATTGACAGCTAGCACGCCGCCCTCTAAAATGCAAACCGTCCTGATTTCAAGTTCAATCTCATGGCCAGATAGCTCAGTTGGTTAGAGCGGCGGATTCATATCCCGCAGGTCCCGTGTTCAACTCACGGTCTGGCCACCATGTTCATATTAATCTGATATTCCAGTAAACAAGTTTCTTAGAATTGACTTAAGTACACAGAATTATTAAATAAAATCCTGCACTGCTCATAAAAGGTATCACGTACCTTTGTAAAAATGACAATCGTCTTGAAAATCAACATGGAAAAATGTCATCCTATCCCCCAACCAGAGGGGCCAATATGATTAAAACGACTTCCTTCCTTTTACTGTTTCTCATCTCAATTTCCAACGCGAACAGTTCACTGTTGGAGAAACTTATCCATGGCCAGCAGGAACTCAATGAATATTCCCAGGTTAGAATTTGTTCCGATACCAATGAAGTCGATATCCTGGATTTTTATATAAGCAATATCAAAAACAGCTCACATCACGGCCCTTTTGAGGAACTTCAAAAAGGTGACGGGATGGTCACTTGCTACTATTTTGTAAAAACAATCGCCTCACTCAATCCAAAAATTGAACTTGACGAGATTAAAAACGGGGATTTTCTCGATTCCTTTGAGCGTTCAAGGGTTATATTGGCAAAACTTGAAAAAAACGGCCCTACAAAACTTTGCCTCAAAAAACATGGCCGGATCATAAATCCCCTAAAATATCTTAACGCAATCATAAACATTCTTGAAACTGATTCAAAATTATCCTCGAACATTTTAAAAAACAATGATGATAATCTCTGCGTTTTTTTTAATTGACGCCTCCACTCAATTGGCCAACGGCCTTGACAATTGGGCAGTTTTTTTAAATTATTAAGATTACACTCTAATACCCATCCCATCAGGAGTTAGTATGGATCTGGTCGTTGATGCCATCGGACATGTGGCGCAAAAAACAAATATCCACGCAAACATTGTTACCAGCGTTCTCAGGCTGATGATTACCGAAGAATGTACCGTTCCGTTTGTTGCCCGTTACAGAAAGGAACAAACAGGCGATCTTGATGAAGTCAAAATCATGAAAATCCATGAGGAGTATGAGGAATATCTTGAAACAGAGAAACGCCGAAAATACATTCTACAGGCCATAGAAAAGCAGGAAAAACTAACCCCTGAAATTGAAAAGAAAATAAACCAGGCACAAACGCTTAATCAGCTTGAGGATATCTACTCCCCCTTCAAGGCCAGAAAAAAAACAAAGGGAGTATTGGCAAAAGAGGCAGGTCTCCATCCACTTGCTGAAATTATCATGAAAGGAGACATGTCAAAAGATGAGATCGAAAAAAAATACGGCCATGATTTTTTAAATCCTGAAAAAAAGATAATCTCATTTGACGATGCCATCAATGGAGCAATGGACATCATTGTAGAAACGATTGCACATGATACACAACTCAAGGATGAATTTCGAAAGCTGTACTGGGACCATTCCCTTATGATTGCCGAAAAAAAATCGAGTGCAGAAACAATCAAGACTCACAATAAATACCGCGATTATTTTAAATACAACGAACCAGTGAACAAACTGGTCAATGCCAAATCATGCCACCGCTATCTTGCCATCAGACGCGGAATGAATGAAAAGGTTTTAAAAGTCAACGTTACATTCGAACAGGATGAAGCTGTACGGATCATTTCCTCAAAATATTTAAACACTTCCTCAAAGTGTGAACAGTTAATGACAGACTGTATCTCACGGGCATGGAAAAATTACATCCACTCATCGCTTGACCTTGAACTAAAAAGTGAGCTTAAAAAAAATGCCGACATTCATGCCATTGAAATCTTCCAGGTTAATTTGAAAAACGTCCTGCTTGCCCCATATCTCGGGCCCAAATCCGTTTTAGGCGTAGACCCGGCCATCAGAACCGGATGCAAGCTCGCTGTTATAGATCATACAGGAAAATATATCGTGGATACCGTTATTTATCCGCATCCTCCGCAAAACCACAAGACACAGTCGGCACAAATTCTTGATGCACTTATTCATCAGTTCAATATAGAATTTATAGCTATTGGAAACGGCACCTATTGTCGTGAAACACTTGCATTTTTTGAAAAATATGTTTCAGGAGTTGTAACAGGAAAGGTCAAGGCAACCATCACCTCCGAGGCCGGTGCCAGCATCTATTCCACCTCCGATATCGCACGCCAGGAATTTCCAGACAAGGAACCGACTGTAAGAAGTGCTGTCTCCATCGCCAGACGATTCCAGGACCCATTGGCGGAGCTGGTTAAAATCGAACCAAAATCAATAGGAGTCGGCCAGTACCAGCATGATGTGAATCAGACACAGTTAAAAAAATCACTCTGTGGTGTTATTGAAAACTGTGTCAACCACGTTGGCGTTGATCTTAACACATCCTCGGCCCCGCTACTTTCCCACATCTCTGGCATCAACTCGACACTGGCGCATAATATCGTCAAACATCGTGAAAAAAACGGCATTTTCACTTCACGGATGGAGCTTAAAAAAATACCGCGTTTTTCTGAAAAGGTTTTTGAACAGGCCGCCGGTTTTCTAAGAATTTACAACAGTAAAAACCCGCTTGATGGAACATTTATTCATCCTGAAAGCTACAAACACCTTGAGGCCTGGACGACAGATCATAATCATTCCATAGCTGATCTCGTCAACAACGAGCAAATAATCGGAGAGCTTGAAAAAGACAATAATCTAAAAAAGAAGCTCGGAGAATTCACCTTCAAGGATATAATAAGCTCACTGAAGGCCCCCTCCCAGGACCCGAGAACAGAGTTTAAATCCACGGACTTCAGAAAAGATCTAAGCGAGATAACAGATATTAAAATTGGTGAATGGTACCCGGGTGTGGTCACCAATATTGCACAGTTTGGTGCCTTTGTTGATATAGGCATCAAGGAAAATGGATTACTCCATATTTCCCAGATGGCGGATAAGTTTGTCGAAAATGCCCTCAATGAATTAAAGGTCGGCGAATCCGTCAAGGTCAGGGTTCTCAATATTGACCTTGAAAGAAAGAGAATATCGCTGACACGTAAAAAGGACAGCTCCGTAAATGCCAATACACAATCGACGGCCCAAACAGGTGATAAAGGCAAATCAAGAATGCCGGCCAAAAAACAGCAAATAACTGACGAACCGCTAAAAAATAATCCATTCGCAATTTTGAAGGATTTTAAGCTGAAATAAAATTTACAAAAAAACTTTCGAATTAACCAATTGTTCTAACATGTTTGAGGTAGTCAACCTGTCTTTTAAACTGGTTTAATGAAAACATTGAAAAGAAAATTGAGATTGCATATGGAATTGCAGCTGAAATAAAAATCCCCTTCATCGTAATATGAACGGGAATCTTCCTGTCAATAAAGATATCCGGCATCACATCAATACCGTAATGATCGAAAAGATACAAAAAAACAAGTCCTGCAAACAAGCCGGCCAGGACAGTGAACGCACTCAAAAGATTTATAAAAAGCATGGCAACTCTTTCGAGCCTTTTCTTGCTTGCCCCCATGATCCAAAGACTTGCCATATCGTTTTTGATTTTACCGAAAAAAATCATGAATCCCGAGGTTATACACAGGGAAACAAGTCCGGTCATGGCAACAAAAAGAAAAACCATAACAGTTGTTTCAAGCCGGAGTGCCCATACAAGGGTGTTATTTTCCTCCTCCCATGTTTTAAACTCAATCCCGTTTCCAAAAAGCGTATAAAGTGATGACTTCAGTTTCTTAAAATCCACTTCTCCATAAATTCTGATTCTGTTGACCGCAATTTTCCTTATCAAATTCTGAATTACAGAAAGAGATGTCCATGTGTGAAATGAATCAATTTCCGGAACATCAGTGGTGATAATATTATCGACAAACAGGGAAGTTGTTCGCGGTATATCCCCCATAAAGGAATCCACATGGGAAGGTGATATCAATCTCACCTTCTCCCCCTGGTCCACCAGATTTATCTTAATCGCAAGATCTCCTCCTATGACCAGATCAGTTAAATAAACACCTTTTAAAAACTCCGGAATCGGCCCGTTTTCATCAATTCCATGAACAACAACAGGAGACGGATATTTTTCATTTCTAAGAAGAAGTTCAATTTCATATTCCATGACGGATTTTATTGAGTTTTTTTCAAGAAAACCATTAACCTTCCTTGCGAATTTCATATCCTCATTATCAAGATACAAGATCGCATTTCCCATGACTCTTTTTGATCTTTTGACAAGCTTGTGCTGGAGACCTCCCATCGTGCTCTGAAGCACTAACAGGGAAAAGCTGGAAATAAACAACCCGAACGCGGCCAAAAGCAAAAGGCGCTGCTTGTTTTTACCTTTGAAGATATAATTGAAAAAATATCGTGAAAATTCCAGAAACACATGAAAATTGTATCATACGGCACTTTTTTTGGCCATCCTTATAGCACCAAAAATTTTATCTTTCTTTTTACGAATTTCAACGGCCTCGGCATTTCTATCAGATGCCATCAGAAGAAAATCCAAAACCTTGTAAACAGTTCTATTGGACACCATTTCCCCATTAACAAGTTTATATCCCTTATCAATGGACGCATCCACATCCCCGGTAAACCCGCCGGCCAAAAAATCACAAATCCTGTAATCCTGTGTTTCCCTGTCTTTATCTGCAAAACGTTCCATGAATGCTTCCACTTCAACAAACATGCGACGATCCACGAGTCCTTCGATGATATTTCTTAATATAATGGGTTTTCCGTTGCTGACTTCAGCGGCATTTCTAAAGATATCGAGTGCACTGTTTCTTCGCCCCTGGCCCATAAAGTATTTTCCAAGGGTGACAAGTCCTGCCGAAATATACCTTGTCAGACCTTCATTAGAAAATTCCAAATCCATAAAGATATTGTAGTAATTTTCGATATCCTCATAATTTTCAGTAATAATGGCCAGTCTTAAAATCTTGCTCAAGCGTTCAGGATTGGCCGGAAAATACTTTACAAGTTTTTTTACCACCTCATAGGCGTTCTGGTATTTCTTTTCCTCCATTAAAATATCAAATAGGGAATTCAAACATTTGAAATGAATTTCGTTGTGGTCAAGTCCTTCAACATAATTATCCTCGGCAGATTCCATGGCCTGAATCAAAACATCCGCCTGTCCGAGATAATAATGCGCAAGCGTTGGTTTATCCGTCATTTTTTTTGCTTCACTCAATATCTCAATGGCCTCATACGGTTTTCCCTGCAAAAGCATATCCATGCCCTGTCGAACAAACTTGATATATTTTGATGGATTGATTTTCGTTTTAGTCCCTTCAACAAGAACCTCTTTAATCAATTCCGTGTCGTATGGTTTTATTATAAAGGCATCCACATCCTCTTCTGCAGCACGCGCAACATGGACCTGTGAGGTATTGGAGGTAACCATGATGGAAAGACAGTTAATTTGATCATCCCTGATTTCCCTGTACTTAAGAAAAAGATCAAACGCTGAACCATCACCAAGAACATACTCACTAATTACAACATCCGGCCTTTTATCGCTCATTATTTTTACAGCATCATCAAAATTAAGGCCGATTGTTATTTTTTTCTCATCTGCTCCAAGATTAACTAGAATATTTCGCAATCTTTCTGCCGCAACACGTACCGGATCAACCACAAGAATCTCACCTTTTCCAAGAAATTCATGGAATACTTCACGATCCAGAGCATGTCCCTGTTCAATTTCCGTTGTCAGCACTATCAATAACCTCGAACAACTTATTCGTTGTCCATTATTTTACAAACATTCATCGTCAAAATACTAAGAACTATTCGGAATAATTGGAAAAAAATAAACAATCCCACAGATATTATTTAGGGACAATTCGCGGCCCTGTGTAAAATATTCACGCAACGCGTAAAAATGATGAAAAAAAGGCAAAACTGAGCTAAAACAATTGTGATGCTATGTGTAATAAAACGACTAAGCTTCCTGGTTTTAAATCAGGGTGACTTAAGGAGGTCAGCATGAAATCCACAAACAGGAAAGGGCGTAAATATTTACCCGTGGTCTTTTCCATACTTATCGCGGCAGGCGCATCGACGGCCATGGCGCAAATTGATCCCTTGCTAGACGAAACTGAAGATGTGCTTAATTCACAACAACTTGATGTTGATGGCAGCTTCAGAAGAAAAAGTGCTGCAGACAAGTTGGCACAAATGAGACGCAAGCTGGAAAAGAAAAACGAAGAGATGACCAGAAAGAAGATTGAAGATGAAAGAATGAAAGCTGAAGCGAAAATGACTAAAAAGCTTCAGAAAATGTTTCAGGGTCAGCTTCAGGCGATGGATGAACAACCGGTGGTTGTACAACAAGCGGCCCCAAAAGTGGTTGCTCCGGCCCCTGTGCAGGCTGAACCAGAGAAAAAAATAGTAGAAGAAGTCAAAATCATTCCAACTTTGGGTGTGCTTAATATTCAGGGGGAAAATTGTGATTTCGAATCAAAAATCAACGCAGGAATATCCGTTGAATCCATGCTCACCAAGAGGATTTCAGTGGGTCTCCAGTTCAGCTACGCCACTATGGCACTCACTGACGTTGATCAGAATAATAGCAGTAGCTACAATTATGTAAGTGCTCCTTACAATTCCGCATATTATTCCACTTATGGACAGGGACGTGAGATTGACTATCGCCAGACGGTTGTCGGAATCAATTCCAAATTTTTTCTAACAGAGGAATCCAGACTCAGGCCTTATGTCGGGCTGGGTGTAAATTACAACCGTGCCAGTCTTAAATACACTGATCAGGACAAGTCACAACCATATTCCTACAATAACGTTTACTACGGCGACGAGGAATATTCCTCAAGCTACGTTTCAGGATCGCTTCTTCTGGGCTCAGAGGTCAGATTTACCGATCATGTGGGCATGGTGCTCGGATTGAATTATTCAAAAGGGTTTTTAGGGGGAATCGACACCCAAGCGGATGTCAAGTCCAGATACAACAACCATGACCAGCAAAGACTCGAAGGATTTGGCTCTGATATCGAAAAAGCACATTTCTTTGCCATAAATGCTGGACTACTTGTAACCTTCTAGGATTATTACCTGAATACTCCTAATGGTTAAAATAACAAAAAGAAATAGCATCCGGAATCGGATGCTTTTTCTTTTTTCCATGGGAACCGTTATCTCTTGATAACAAACCATCGAAAATTTTGATTATTATACATTTTTTCAAACTGACAAATAAAACTTGTTGAAGATTCGGTACAACTTCCACGTTCAGCAAAAAAATACTCCTTAACCTTGCCCATAAATGTGTAGATCATGGTAACCACAACAATAAGCATTAGAAGATATTCAACGGCCGTCTGTCCCTTTTTGGAACATATAAATGCCTTCATACCCATCCCTTTCGACTGACATTCAATTCATGAAGTGTGGAAATCAATCCAAGAGGCTTCTTTACCACAGGCCCCAAATAATAGACCTTTTTGAGTAACTGCAGGCCTCCATTCTCATCCATGCTCATAACCCTTGGAGCAATCCTTCCCTGAATCTGCCTGTCCATTTGCGAAATGGATATTTTCTCTTCACGAATACAAACATCTGTGGAGAATTGTACGTCTGCATCCTGAAATCCTTCAGAAACCGAAAACCCATGCCTTTTCAATTCCTTTTCCAGATTCCTCATAAGGGATTTTTTTACAAAATTGAGCTTCATCCCTTTTTGGTGACAAAAATAAATCATTGCCGTTATCCGTCCTTCAGAAAACCACATCTGCCAAAACGGTTCATTTGTGCCAATTTTATCAACAGATGAAAAAATCCAAACTTCATTCTCCTCATGACATGGACGAACATCATCGTTCTTCCATGAAATTACGGCCGAGGCATACAATTCACTTTGAGGTGCAAATTTTATTGGAACCCCCTCAGGTAGTGTCCCCAAAAAAGAAATCATTTCGGGGAATACAACCCCTTCAAAGCTATCAAGCTCCATGGCCCATGGAACTTGTTTATCGAAAAAATATTCACTGATCCAGGCCTTTTTGAAATATCCGCCTTCTCTTGTGAAGCAGTCCATAAGATCAGACTGCAAACGTTCATTATCAACTTCATACAGCGGCGACAATAATCCGAGAAAAAGATGCAAAAGTTCAAGATCATTTCCAAAGAAGGCAGGTTTGTTATGGTAAAACCCCCTGGCCGCATAAATCATCGTATGGAAGTCATGTAATCTGGTATCAACGGAAAGGTCATCGGAAAGAACTGATTTTCGAAAAGGTATGAACAGATCAATCAGGTTTCCAAGATTACATTTGGTAATATTTTCAAAAGTCAGCTCCACGGTACTGTCCATTTGAAAAATCATGGACGCCATCTTTTTCACAACACCGTCATAATGGACATTGAACTCTTTGCGGCCCGAGCAATTCTTGATCAGTGCATGGAATTCATTCCTTTTTAAATTTTTTTCGTTATCCCAACAAAAGAAAAACTTTCTGGAAAGTTCCAAAAAATTCATCCATGGATCAGCACCAAGACGTATCCTCTTATTCAACAAATCATATGTCAGGTTCTTTCTTTTAAGGTAATTATCAATTTTGATCAAAGGCCCCGAATCAAGTTCCTTTCCACACTCAATAAGAAAATTTCTTTCAATATCGCCGATATAATTTGTAAACGACTCCCCGTAACGAAAACGATCATCATCCAGGAGTAATACCTTTTTACCTTTTTTCAATAGATCAAGTCCCAATAAGAAGGATGGATAGTTTTTTCCTATCAGGGCCATGTCAACATTTTTCTCAAGCATACAAATCGCACCCCTTCCCAAGAATCTTCCGATAGACATCAATGAATTGTACATCAAATCCTGTCATTAACTTTTTCCTTTTTCCAGAATCAATAACTTTTTGGTATCTCTCATTGAATATCTCATAAAATTTATCAATCTCAAAAACGATAGTGATAAAATCCGGGGAATTATCAAGAATAAAATCATATTCTGTCGAGCGGTGAACCTTTGGCCCGCAAAAAACATTCGCCATTGCCAGATATGGTTCCAACACGGAATGAATTGATCTTCCATGCCCTCCTCCAACAAAGACGTTTCCATGCAACGAATAAAGTTCACACAGGATACCGGGAACCGAACTGACAAGAATACCGGGTTTTTTCTTCAAATTTAAAAACAATTCCCGAATCTCATCGGAATTCATATCACCGGACAAATGATAAATTTCAAGAAGCGGATCATTAGCGAACTTTTTTATTGAATTAATAATTTCATCAATAAATCCCTTCCCTAATTTATGAGGAGCAATGGTGACCGAAATTTTTCCATCCATAATGCATTTTATAAACTCGTGATTTTTAAAAACGCCCATCTCTGACGGCCATGCACTGCCAAACAAAAGTCTGGAATCAATGGAAAAACCATCCAGATATCCATTATAATCCTCAAAGAAATCCCACTTTTTTAAAACACTGCCGGCATTTTTCATGCGATCCATTATCTGAATGACTCTGAAGTCAAATACACTGATTTTTTTTTGCTCAATTCCAAGCTCCATGAAACGATCCGCATCCCTGTCGGTTGCCGAAACAATGAGTTTGAAAAAATTAAAAATTTCCCTGCAAAAAATTCCTCTCAAACCATGTATTTTTTTATTTTTAAGCGTTGCGGACAATAGAATAAAAACAACGTCGCTTCTTCCCCCATAAAGCATAAGTTCCGGAAAAAAATCATACCTGCAAAGAATCAGTTTTTTTGCTGTCAACCAGCTAAAAATATTCTGCGAAGAAGGCCATGGAAACAACGAAAACGTGATAATTGGAAGTCTTAGAATTCTCAAATTATCCCTGTGCATTGATGCCAGGGAAACACATTTTTTTTCAACACTTTCGCTGGAATAAACAAGTTCCACATTTTGTTTTTCTTCAAGTGCCTGCAATAAAACCGGTCTGATTTGTTCAAGCTCCCCCTCACTGGATACCTCGAACGCAATATCGGCCCTTCTTCCTGTTTCAAGAAAAGAAACTGACAATTCATCAGTTCGATTTTTATCCTCGAATTTTTTTCTACGCCGGATCCACGGATGAAAAGTTGAGACAACATGCAGCAACGGATAAATCACCGTTCTAACAAGACAGGCAATAAAATAATAACCGACCAGAAAAAATCGCGTCATGAAAAACCTCAAACACGTCACCAAGGAATGCTATTGATATAAGTTACCAAAATCGTACGAAACACACAATTAATTGTCACGGCACTCCACTCACGCAACAAAAACCGACAAAAACGCTAAAGTTTTTACGCCACACACCGACAAGTCTGCATAGGTACCACTGGGAGGGTTTATGAAACGAATAACTACCCTGAGCATTATTACTTTGTTTATGTGCTCTTTAGTGCTTGTCTCCTGTTCCCACTATGAGGGAAAAAGGGATACGGCAAGTATTCATTCCCCTGAAGATCAAGACATGATCTGGCAGGAGCGTGAAAAGAAGCTAAAGAAAAGGCACTACACTACTGAAAAATAACGACAAGTAATAAGACTCAACACCTTGAAATTGACCCCGTAAGGATCATATCCCTTGCCGGGTCAATTCTTACATTTTCCAACACTTGACATGTCTCAATTTTGCCCGCTTTTTTGTATTCATAAAAAATTTTTCTTGATTATCTTTTTGCAAATAGTGTAAATATTTAAACCAAGAGTTTCGGTAAGGTATATAACCTTCGGAAATATATCCAACTTTCACACCAGGAGACATCATGTTGCTAAGAATCGCTCTAATCATAATGACACTTATGGTTTTAATTTCAACCTCGGCATTTGCAGCTACCAGCAAAAAAGGGGAAAAAGACACCTCTGTAGCACTTCGAGGCGAAAGCAAGGTTGGTGATGGTTACAAACTTTTCTTCGATAAAAAGAAAAAATCATCACTACATGTTCATGGCTTCACAAGACTCTATATGTATTTCACCGAAGACCCTGACAAGAATCTCAGAATGCCATACTTTCGTTTTTATGTGGACGGACAAAAGGACGAGCATTGGGCATTTCACTCCCGCTTTGACTACAGGCAGGGACACTTTTCCAACTCTAATAGCGGAGCTCTTTCCAACGCTAATGGCGGAACGACGCCGGGCATTTACTTCGCTCGCGCATATACGACATATACCTATAATGAAAACTTTAAAATCGATGCCGGAAGAAACATTAACTTCCACCACAAATACGATGTTCTGGCTTTAGCCGAACTTGAGGTCGGACTTGGATTCTTTCCTCGCTTCAAATATGGAAACTTCTCTTTTGATATGTCATATATTTATATGGATGAAAGCCAGCGCATGAGTCCTGCCGACGAACCAGAGGCAAGCTATTACGGCGGTCGTGTTTCATACAGCGTCAAGGCTTCCAAAGACTTTAAGATTGACATGGGACTTGGATTTAACGGTTCCCACATGGAGGACGTAGCGGAATACCGCCAGTTTACACCGGACCTGACTTTTAACCTGCCATGCGACTCATGGATTCTTAATCAGTTCATGTGGCGTAAATATACGGACAATATCAAGCCTGTAATAGAGAACTACATTGAGATTGGAAAAGATTTCTCTGAAAAGGTTTCAGCTGACATCTATTTTGTCTACCAAAAAAATGGAACAGCTGAATCGGTTCATGAGATCGGTTTCGAATACTATTACAAATTCACCAAGGCCTTCATGATCGTTGGCATCGCTGACATTTCCGGCATCAGGGCCGACAGTGACCGGGATCGCTCATATAATCTTAAATCGATTATCGAATACAAATTCTAACTGCAAAATTTGTAAAATATAAATAAATTTTTAGCATAAGGGGACATTTAGTCCCCTTTTTTTTAAAAGGCATTCGCTTTGACACCAAACTATTGTCACAATGCAACCTCATTGCATTAATATCCGGTAATTTTCTGGCATGAAATTGGCAATACTAATAAGTAACGGAGAGACCACAAAAAACAGGGAGGTTTTTAATGGTCAAAAATGTACTCCTATTTCTAAGTCTTTTAACAGTTACAGTTATTTACACCTCTTGCGCTTCCACTGGAAGCAAAAGTACCGGTACCTGGAAAAGTCCGGCCATTGAATTCAAGTCGGCAAAAACAACGTTCAGGTAGTAGGACTGTGTAACAGCCAGTTTAATGGCCCGGCAGGAGATTTCCATGGAAAGTCCGGGCCATTTTTTTTCAAGAAAAAATTGCCTGCCATACCAGATCTGACCTTTTTTTTAAAATCATGAAACAACTGTTCCGAAAAACCTTGCAGGAGCAGGTGTATCTTTATGGGACAAACAAAACCAGATCATATTCAGATTAGTGACATTGTTGACCTTGTCATCAATTCAAACCAGATTGAACAACACAACATCCCCGAGGATGAGCTGTTTTACCTCAAAATCGATAACCAGACACTGGGCCCTGTATGGGAACATAATCTTGCAGAGTTTTTACAAAACAATACGCTGGACCCGGAAATCACTGTTCGTAATTTTACAACCAAGAATTGGATTGCAATTTATGACCATCCAAGATTCTCCCGACGCCGTCCAAGTGTTGTTAAACGTAAAAAGATCTCACAGGGAAGTAGATTTTACTATCTGGAATCAGGAATCAAAAAAGGCCCGATAAGCATTTCAAAACTTAAAAGCAAACTTCATAAAAAACAGCTTCTCCAAACGGATATAATATCCACGGACGAAGGAACCTCCTGGGCCAGTATCCATGAGTACACGGAATTTGACAGACGTCTTGAATCACCAACAGATAATCTGCCGGAATCCCCACCACTGGATCTCAATACAACCACAATTCAAATAGTAAAAAACAAGCAAGAAAATCATGAGAAGAAGACTGACATAGTTGCCAATCTCGCTGAAATCACCAGATACCCCAGCGAAGAAAAAAATAATGAAACAGATGAAGACAACCCTACCGGAATTTTAAAAACAAGGCCGGTTTTGTATATAATGCTCCTTCTTTTTACCATTACAGGTTTTTATATAGGTTTTTTCATCTGGAAATCAATTCAAAATGACGAGAACACAGAACCGATCGATGTGAAACAGGATGAAAACAAGGTGACAACACCCACCGTAAAAAAAACAATCCGAAATAAAGTGCGCCCAAAAAATAACATTATTCGTTATAAGCATGAAGACAGTGACCCGGTCAAACTCGATCCAATAAGAAAAAAACTCTCAAAAGAAACCCTCGACCCATATGAGGACGAAATCGGTGAGTCTGATGAAGACAAGCTGATGGGAGAACATGGTCTTGTGCGCAAGAAAAAAACAAGTTTTCTTGATAAGCTGAAAAGGGCCGTGGAAGACGAAAATATTGACTCTGGCGAGGATTATGTAGAGGAAGAAGAATAATCCAAACGCGAAATTAATCGTCAAAACACGATCACTATGATAAAAAATCCCAATGTATCCGGAAGATTTAATTTCTAGGTTTAAGGCCCCCTGTTTTCAGGACTCATATTTTCTAAGCTTTGAAGGCATTGAAGGTTCAGGCAAATCCACACAAATGAAACAAGTCGAACTCCACCTTAAAAACAAAGGACACAATGTCATATTATTACGTGAACCAGGTGGCACCACATTCGGCGAAAAATTACGTGAGGCAATTCTACAGAGCAAACGTAAACTTCACCCAATAGCAGAAGCACATTTGTTTGCTTCTGCAAGAGCACAAATCCTTTACGAGATTATTCTTGAAAAACTGAAAACCCCGAAAACCATTGTCATCTGTGACAGATATATTGACAGCTCCCTCGCCTATCAGGGACACGCAGGAAAACTTGGAGTAAAAACCGTCCTTGAAATTCACAAGGACTTTCCACTTACAACTGTCCCAAATCTGACATTCTATATCAGAATTTCCCTTGAAACCTCAATGGAAAGGCAAAGAATCAGAAACAACCAAAAAGACTACTTTGAGTCCCAGGGAAAACAATTCCACCAGTCCCTGATCGATGGTTATGAAGAGGCCTCCCGCATCTTTCCAGACAGAATAACCGTCATCGACGGTGAGAAAACACCGGAAAACGTAACCAAAATGATCATTGAAAAAACAAATCTTCTTTTAGAGGGTAAATTAAAGTGCCCGACATAACTGATATTTTTCTATCCAAATGGAGAAATGGGAAGCTCGC
>JAGLPP010000125.1 GCA_023137315.1 Bacteriovoracaceae bacterium | reverse complement strand
ATTTAGGTGTTAGCCTTTTTGCGACTTTTACTCTTTAAATCTGGAAAAGCACTATGGTCAAGGTCATACCTACACAAGAAGAATTAAATTATTTGAAAAATCGTTTTGAAGATTGTTTCAAGAAACAATTCGTAAGGACAGTCACTGGCTCCATGATTATGAAAAGTGACCGTACAAGAGAAACCAGGGAAACCGAGGCGAATATTTACTTTAAACACGTACTGGAATCGTTTGAAAAAAATGACTCTTCCGAATCAACGGAGTTGATAGAAAAAGACTTCACCAACCACATGAATTTTAAACTTCAAATTGCCAGAAGAAAGGCTTCAATTTAGAGGTACACAAAGTCAATAACAGTATCCATAGTGGTCGTAGATTTTATCGGTATCGCGATCTGTACCATTGAAAATCCCATGCGCAACACCTGTTCCCGGACCTTGGAGTTCCACTGTAAAAGTCTTGTCAGTATAATTATAGTGATAGCGAACATATCTATTGCCGCGATAAGTGGTTTCTTCGTAATAGCACTCCTGATGGCAAACATAACGCCCATTAACGATGCGACAAATATCACGACATACACGACGACGAATCGTCCTGGTACAGAATTCGTATCCACTATAACTTTCTGAACTCGAATATTCTGCATCCACAACAACATAAACATCATAGGGTTGCTTGACTTGGTTCGATGTTAAAAAGATGTCCCCTCTTCCAGTTGGAAGTTCTATTCCCTTCGGCACCTTGAAAGTAAATCTTTTTACAGCACTTCCATTTAAATCATTGATCTCAAACTTGAATTTTCTCTTGCTCTTGATAGCAATTTTTGCATTATAACTTCCGACTGGAATCTTGATTTCCTTGGAACCAAAAAAAAGATATTTCTTCTTCTTGAGTTTCATTTCATTACTTACAGTAAACATCCCTCTGGGATTTTCGCAAGCTGTTAACGCCAAAACAAAAATAAGCATCAAAATCTTTTTCATTTTTCACTCCAGTAAACATACGATAATACACTGAGCCATCGAAGCATTGCACCTTACTGAAGAAAAGGCCAGTAAAAATCTTGACAGTATTAGTAAAAAACTCTACAACTCTGCGCAGCACCTAACACACACCACAACAGAGGATTTTATGAAGAAAATATTACTCCTTATGGTAACGCTTCTTGCTTCAAACATTTATGCCGAAAACTCTCTTGAGCTCAATCCCGGAAAGGTCGAATGCTTTGAAGAAGTTCAGATGTGCACATACGTTGTCCAGAACATAGATGCCAGCTGTCTCTATACGAAACTTAACCGGATCATGTTCTCCGGCAGCTCAATTATTTCGGATGATGGCTATATTTTTGTCGACTCCAAGGTCATTCGTTTCTGGCTAAATGATGCAGAAAAACAGGAACGCCTCAAAACACTCATCCCTCTCTTGGACACCTTTGAACAATTTGTTCCCGCCCCGTTGGTTAATTTCACCACCGAAATTCATTCGGTCAGTGAAAAAGGATATGCCTATCTTCAAGCCTCTGCTGAAAATTTCGCACGTGCGGCTATCGGTGCCGCCGAAGGTGAAGTGAATGTCACAGGTTCCTTCAAGATACGACTTAATATTGATGACGTTGATCTTGCCTCCATTCTCGGTGCCCAGATAATGAAGGAAGAATCCATGAAGGTGATGACCATTAATGAACCAATTATCAACGGCGGAAATATCAACTTCTCCCAAATGCAAACTATTCCATATGCTCCCACTTCTGGAACGGCCAAAGAAGCCTCGGTCGGTATCAGCACAAGCGGTCATGTATCAATCTCCCGCGATAATCCAGATCTTGTACAAATCAACAACTACAATATGACTTTCTCTGTGGATGACCCATCCTTTACGACCAACGAACACGTCAGGGTGTCAACACTTAAAATCGGCGCGGGGACAATTTATCTTACAAGAAACCAATCACGAATTATGATCAGCTCCAACATAATTGAAAGTTCAACTTCAAATGGCGTAGGACTTACAACCGTTGGAACCAACAGATCCAAGATCTATACGAAGCTTGTCGTTATAGTTAGGGCCGAAAGCCACTCATACGAAGACTATACAAACATGACAAACAACAACGAAGTGAACAGGAAGTTCACGGAAGATGAGATTGCGGCTTTCCCCAATGATGAAGTCGACCTTGACAATATCACCGAATCCATAAAGATACATTCATCCTTTTCCCTATCTGGAGACAGAATCCTTGGGTTTTATCTGGACTCAAAGCTTGCAAGAATGGACAACTACAAGAAGGATCTCGTTGTTCGTATAAAGGGTGGAGGAATCGACACCAAAGAAATCAGAACGCTTGAGTCTCTTATGCTCAACGGTTACACTTTCACCGGTCTTGACCCTTTTAAACTCGACAAGGAAATCATAAAGATAAAAATCAAGCTCAGCGAACCAAAATACAGATTTTATAATTTTATGCGCTTTAAGAAGAAATTCACCCTTTTCTATTTTCCATCGGACAATCGCTTTTCTGAACGAATTGACCGCAAAAGCCGATAGGACGCAAATGAAACTGAAAAACAGTATCCTTATCGTTTTGATGTTTTTCACTTTTTCGATAAAAGCGGCTGTAGTGCCTCTACCGAAAACAATCGCTAATATTGACGATATCACTGACGCGTTCCGTGGAGTTTTAAAAACCAAGATGAGAGATCTCGTAAAAAACTACATCGTCAGCGACGGACCAGGCCAGATAGTTCTGACCTCAAACGAAACGATAATGTGTAATCACGTCCATTACGGCGCAGGAAGTCCTCTGGCAAAACTTCAGCACCAAATCAAAAACACTGGTAACAAACTCTCGGAAAGTGTCACTTATTACGGTTGCGGTGGAAACGAAATTGAACTAAGGGAGATCATCGTAACAGAAGGACAGAACCTCCAGCCAATTTCGTGGAATGAATTCAAGGAGGGAAAAAGAAGTCTCAAACTTAAAAAAAATGAAAGCATGCGTCTCTACTCACTCTTAAACGGAAGTGGCGAGGAGATGGTAAAGATTGTCATAAAAAGAACGGCCAAGGGACAGAACCAGTCCTTTTACGTTCAGGGCCAGAACTTTTTAACCATGATATACGAATACGGGGAGGAGCGCTCGCGCATACTTTGCACGGCCTACGGTTTTGAAGTGAAATATAATTGGAAGGGCTCCACCTGGCATTCAAACTGGCAGTTTGATTCCGAACATGCCTCAATCATCGCATACCGTAATCCCGTGGAAAAAGTCGTTTTTCTCGATCACTTTGGCAGGAAAACCTCCGAGGCAAACTACCAGAAAAAATTCAATCATCTGGTTATGGAAGGCGCCATGGGATTTTATTCGTCAATCCTGAGCAAGACACATTTTCATTTTTTTCCACCAACCGAGGCCGTCAGAAGCATTGGTGCCAATCAAAAAATTCTTAATGAATTGAATCTTGCCTATACCAGATTATTAACCAACACTGATATCACACTGGTGAAAAATCTTATCAAAGAATATAAGGACTCCATCGAGGCCGGCTTGATTGAAGTTGTGGATAAAAGGCCTGAGAAAAAATGAATATCGCACTAATGATAATCATCCTTGTTTTTTCACAGATCACCCTGGCATCACATTTTCCGGTGGAATTACCTGACGAGGATTTTTTCATCACAAGGATGTTCAGCGACTTTAAAAACTATATGGTTCAACTGTCCAGAAACAGTGTTATTGAATATCCTGATAATAATTGCCGAATATACAACAACGCCGACAAGGTCTTTTCATTTTGTATTCAAAGAACAATTACCGAAAATAAAATCGTGGAAACCCTGAAATTCATGGTTAACAATATCGACGCTGGAGCAATTAGTTTCACTAGAAAAGGGGAGAATCTTAAAATAACCCCAAACAGTGATCTGTTCAAATTTATCGTTCCAATATCAAGTGGCACAAATGGCTACAGGTGGTCTTTTGATTCCATGGATCTCAAACTAGACATCAAACACACAGGGAACAACACAATTGCAAAGTTTCTTTTTAGTGCCCCTGAAAAAAGTGTTGAGATTGATCTGACGGAAATGGAAATAAACGATACCTTTAGCAGAAATTACAGCATGCGCTGTCCATCCATATCTGGTGATCACTGCTCCTCTCTGCCAATCATGACCGCAATAAATTCCAAAGGTCAATACGGTCATCGAAATACCGACTACTATTTTTCCAATGTTGCCGGAAGAGTTGCCCCTGTAACATTCAAAACGATGATCGCAAACACCCTGGTCGCCACTATTGGTGAATTTTCAGTTGGAATGTTGAATCACTCCAAAACAGGTCTGA
>JAGLPP010000124.1 GCA_023137315.1 Bacteriovoracaceae bacterium | reverse complement strand
TAATTGAGAAACCACTAAAATGGAAGACTGTAGCTGAATTGAATTATCTTATTTGACTCGGAAGCGAACATCATTTGCTTTTCACTCTGTATGGATGAAAGCTTGCCAACAACTCTTCTGGTGATTTTCTTACTGACTGATGCCTCCCACGAATGTCCTGAAATATCATAGACCATATTTGTGGAAATTCCGGTCTTTTTGAAGTTTTTGCTAAGATTCATATTAACATCGCCCCTGTAGTTGGCATAAGTATGATAGTCAACCCACGGATTAATAACGATAATACGTCCTTCTCCCTGAACAACTCTTGCCCTGAATTTAAATTTTATTTTCCTTCCAATCCCAACCGTCCCTGTTGGTTTGAGTGCCCTCTGCATTTTTCCAACAGTATGAAGGGCCGAACCCTCTTCAGATTTCTTCACTTCACCGGCAAGTCTTTTATCAACATACTTGAGAATGTTCTTCTCGACGTAGCGTTTTTTATGTTCCCTGTCTGGAGCAAAATACACTCCAGTCGACTGAAGATTCCAGTTTCTTGCATATTCTTCCTTTTCCTGCCACTCCACAACGTCATTTTTCATAGCTCTTAGAATTCCACCATCATCTTCAACCATGGCCCTGTCAATCCAAAGTACATTTTCGAAAGGACTGATCTCCATATCATCATCAGGAATAAAATTGGCGGGATTACGTCGAATTATTTTTATATTTGGATTCAATGCCATAAGAAGAGCGTCGTTATCTTCTCTGGGTAGCTTGTCAAATGCATACCCGTTGGTCAAAAGAAGGATAAACGCAAAAAGAACAGTCATCGTATAAAATGGCAACTGTCTATTCTTTCTACAATTTCCGTGTACTTTTCTCTCTCTCTTTTCCATCTTAACACCTTAAAATAACTGGTTTATTTCGCCCTCTTGCTTATTTAAAATGCAATGGGTGTGCCAGACGGAACAATACATATGACTATGAATATCAGGGAGTTGGCATGTTTGAATGAAAGGGTGTTCTAAAGATCGACAATTTCCTTGGTTTCTTCAACAAGGCTCTTTAAAAGATTGCGAGTTTCCTTGTCCACGCCTCCGGCCTTGGATTGCAGGGCCTTTATGAAGGCATTTGCAGAGATTGTGCTTGATAATTGTTTAGTTGAAGATTTTCTTTTTCGTTTCACGTCGGACACGGAATCAACATCCTTATGGGCCTCTCTTACAAGCTTTCTCAACCTTGCCCTTTTGGTAATATCTCCTGTAAGAATTCTTTGTCTTATTTCCTCTTTAAAAGATTCATCTGAAAGAACGTCATATTCCACCAACACATATTTTTCGATGTTATGGACCTTGGCCGCATCTTTAATCTCCTCGGGAAGCTTTGCGATGATCAGGCTTCTATGAACCTCTGATTTGGAAATGCCCAAAGCTGCCTGTATCTTGCGTTCACTGGCCTTTGTTGCTCTTTGATAGTTCAATATTCCATCTGCACGATCAATGTAGTGAAGGGCCTCTCTTGAGGAATTTTCTGAAAACTGGATTGCCATCAGTTCTTTTTGGCTTTTACCATCCAACACAAAACAGGGGGATTTTTCCATGTTAATCAATTTCATGGCCCTGTAGCGACGTTCTCCGCAGACGAGCGTGTAACGATCCCCCACTCTGTGCAAAACAAGGGGTTGAATCAGGCCATTTTGCTCGATATTTTTTGAAAGTTCCCTGATGGAGGCATCACTAAATTTTGTTCTTACCTGGTCCTTTACGATAATATCGGAGAGACTTATCTCGTCCAACCTGGCACCCTTGAGAAGCATTTCATCTGAAATACGAAAAGTATCAATATCAAGATTTTCAGTCAGATCTATTGTTTTTCTTCTTTTTTTGGACACTCTCGGAGCAAACGTTTTTGCCATCTTTTTTCCTCCAACCAATCAATTAAGATCCAAAAAGTTCCAAAGAGCATCATAGTCCTGTTTTCCCTTGGATTTTCGTCCCATGACACATATTGGTTTTTTAATGGATATTGATTCCTGCATCTGAACAAGATTTCTGATCACAGGGGTGGTATTGAACATTTGAGAAAGCTCATCCATTCTCTGTTTCTCTATTTTTCTTCTTGAGGTCACCATTGATGGGATAATGGCAAATTCAAGACCTGGATTTTCAGTTTCCTTGATAATCTCAAACGTATCCATCAATTCCTCAAGGCCATCAATAGAGTAATCCTGGGCCTGTGTGGGAATAAGAATTCTGTTTGAGGCCACAAGTGACATAATAAGTTCATCTCCAAGCATTGGAGGCGTATCAATTACAATATAATCAAATTTCTCCCGAACACCGCTGTCATCCAGCCTCTTTTTTAAAAGTCTCTCTTTGCGTCCGGCATTTTTTCTAATTTCGCTCTCGGAAATTATAAGAAGCTTTGAAAGATTGGCCAGATGTCTGCTTGCTGGAACCAGCATCACATTACCATGAAGTTTGTGACGTCCCTCGGATGGAACAACAACATCATCGAAATCAACATCTCCAATCAACCACTCCGGGATAAGCGTTCTTTGGATTTGAACACCAAATGTGGAAGTCAAATTTGCCTGGGAATCAAGGTCAATTACAAGAACACTGTGCCCTTGATTAGCAAGGTGACAAGCAAGCTGATAACACTGCATGGTCTTGCCAACTCCGCCTTTATTATTTGCAATAGTGACTATCTCCATAACCTCTCCTCGAAAGTTGGAAGTTAAAAAACATTCTTTTATAAATTGTAAGTAATTCAATTCACTTCGTCAAAAAATCAGGGTTATATAATCGGTTTACAAAAAAGGAACACTCGGATAAAAAACATCCATATGTTGAAACTTCATAATTTAAAAGAAGACTTTAAACCAGAGATATCGGATGACCAGCTCACAGAAAGTGAAGTATTGGAAGAATTGCATGCACTAAAGAGGACTCTCAGTGAAAAAATGGTCGTTCTGGGACACCACTACCAGCAAGATGATATTATCTCGCTTGCAGACATCACCGGCGATTCACTAAAACTGGCACAAAAGGCCGCAGGGATAAAAAAACAATACATTGTGTTTTGTGGTGTTCACTTCATGGCCGAAACGGCTGACATGCTTACGTCAGCGAAACAAAAGGTTATTTTACCGGATTTAAATGCAGGATGCTCAATGGCCGACATGGCAAATAAAAAAGAAGTCGACCAGTGTTGGAAATATCTTTCATCTTCAACAGATCAAAAAATTATTCCAATCACCTACGTAAACTGCTCTGCCGAACTCAAGGCGTTTGTGGGTAAAAACGAAGGTTCAATATGTACCTCATCAAATGCCAAAAAAATCATTAGCTGGGCACTTGATAAAGGCGAAAAACTTCTCTTTTTCCCAGACCAGCATCTTGGAAGAAATACCTGTTTTGAGCTTGGAGTACCGCTCGAACAAATGGTCATCTACGACCCCGGAAAGGTAAACGGAGGTTTGACAAAGGAGCAAATAAGAAAGGCTAAAGTCATTTTGTGGTATGGATATTGTTCGGTACACCAGGGATTTACCGGCGAACAGGTTCAAAGGCTGAAAAAAGAATCTCCTGAAACAAAAATCATAGTTCACCCGGAATGCAATTTCGATGTGGTCCAATCATCCCATATAAACGGGTCCACAACAAAAATCATTGAAACCATTGCTGCCTCTCCTGCAGGAACATCATGGGCGGTTGGAACAGAAATTAATCTTGTCAATCGACTGGCGGAAAGATTCAAGGATAAAAAAATATTCTCCCTCTCTCCTTTTCAATGTATTTGTACAACAATGTACAGAATCAGACCACGTTGGTTGCTATCCGTTTTTCGCTCAATAAAGGAAGATAAACCAATTAACGTCATAGGGATATCGGACGAAATCAGAATACCGGCACTTCGGGCACTGAATACAATGCTTGAAATTAAATAAGGGAACACTCATGATTTATGCTGATTACAATGCAAGTTCGGTATTAAGTGATGAAGTCAGACAATATCTGAAGGAAAGGCTTGAAAATGGCCCATTCGCCAATCCAAATGCCATTCATTATCTCGGAAAAAAAGTCATGGAGGGGATCACAAATTCCAGACAAATCTGCGCCAAAAATGTTGGAGCGGATCCTGATCAGCTTTTTTTCAATTCAGGTTCGACCGAGGGGATAGCAACTGTTTTTTATTCGCTTTTAACCCCACAAAAAAGAAATACAAAACACATCGTCATTATCTCCAGCATAGAACATCCGGCAGTGCTGAATACGGCAATCCATTATCAGAAGGAGTTCGGATTTGAACTTAAAATCCTTCCTGTGGATAACAACGGTATTGTGGATACGGCCACACTGGAAAAATGGTTACAGGATTTTGGCGAAAAAACGGCATTGTTGTCAATTATGGCGGCAAACAATGAAACAGGAATCATTCAGCCAATTGAGGATATCTCAAAAATGGCAAATAAATATCATGTTCCAATGCTGTGTGATACGACCCAGTATATAGGAAAAGTTCCCTTTGATTTTGAAAAAAGCGGAATTGACTATGCTGTCCTGTCCGGCCACAAAATTGGTGCCCTGACGGGAATTGGATTTATCCTTGCGAAAGATCCAACAACCATGTCTCCACTTTTTACCGGAGGTGGACAGGAAAAAGGACATCGAGGTGGTACTCAAAACTATATTGGAATTGAATCCATTGCTGTGGCATTAAACAAAAACAGTGAAAAAATCGTAAATTGGAACAAAATACTGGATAAAAAACTTGATTTTGAAACTCAAATAAAGAAAGAATTTCCCAAAATAGTTATTATTGGAGAAACGGTATCGCGTCTTCCAGGAACAACATATATTTCCTATCCAAAGCTTCATGGTCAGGCAATCCAGATTGAACTTGAGTCCCATGAAATCTTCGTTTCAACGTCTGCTGCATGTTCAGACAATGATATCGCAACCTCCCCGGCACTAAAGGCAATGAATATTAACGATGATGTCGGACGCGGAGTTATTAGAATAAGTTTAAACCATGATTCACCTGTCAAAAATTATGATACAATCTTCGAGACCCTTAAGGCCGCTTACAGGAAATTGGAAAAACTTAACAAAATATGTCCATAAAACTGCAGGTATGTATTCTACTCGTTGTTGTTGTGATCTTTTCATCCTGTAGTGGAAAGTACACAGGCCCACATTTCAGTATTCCACAAAATATCGGTCTTGATGATGAAAAAAATATTGGAAGAATCATTATTGCATCAACAGGCAATCCAAACAGCGATCTTTCACCTCAAATCGAATCCGTCGAATCAACAACAGGAAGAAAAAAAATCAGTTACAACGTTGGTGGCGCAGGCGTTTTGGGAAGTTATATAAAAATATTAAGAAAAAATTTCCCGAAACAATCAGTTCTTCTGGATTCAGGAAACATCCTTGAGGAAAAAACCAACAAGAAAAAAAGAAGGCGAATATTCAAATTTTACAAACATCTGAGATACGACGCGATAGCAATGGGCCCCGGAGAGCTTTTAAATATCAATCCCAAGGCCAAATATTTGAAAAAATACAAAAATGATTTTTTGATCAGCAACATTATTGATCTCAACACCGGAAAAAACTATGGCCCAAAACACATTCTCCCATACAAAATAGTTGAAAAATCAGGCGTAAAAATCGGAATCATTTCAATAACTGCAAAAAAACTCATAACCAGCATAAAAAACAAACGGCTAAAAAAACTTTATGTTGAAGAACCTGTTTTGAGCTTTCTGAAGGCAAGGTCAAAACTGCTTAAAAAAGGTGCATCGCTCATTATTCTCATGACAAATATTTCCACCAATTGCAGAAGCAGTGAAAACTGGAAATCAAAAAATATAATGAAATTATCTGAAAATAAAATCATCTGTGACAAGTCCGATGAATTACTTCAGTTTATAAAACGTCTTCCACCGCGTTCCGTCAACCTCGTCATAAACAATGGACATGGTTCGGAAATAATCACCGGATTTTTGATGAAAATTCCTGTCATACAAAACCCAATGGACGGAAAGCACATTCTCCTTTCAAGTTTTTTCTATGATAAAAAAAGCAGGAAGGTCGAAAAATTCATGGTGACCTTGCATCCACCGGTAAAACTCTGTCACCATTTCTTCGCTGACCGCAGTGATTGTCATTTGAACAAAAATGAAAAAAAACTGTCCACCCTGTATTCAGATTATAATTCCAGGGAAACAGGTATCAAAAATATTTCAGATATAACATTCAAACCGGCATCATTTCTTGGAAATATTGTCAAACGTGACGATCAGCTGATCAGGATTCTGGATCCACAAAGGACCCTGAGCAAATAAGAAAACCATCCGGGCCACAAACAGTATGGAGACCATTCCCGCAAAAACCTGCAACACTATTGTCATAACATCCATGCCCCGAAGTCATCTCATATCCACGAAGACAGGCAGGTCTGTTTTTTTCACCACATTTTGACGGACGACAAAATTTACTGCCACCTTGCGGACATTTGTTGGATGCTGTCTCAAACCACCCATAACGACACAAATTACACCGAAACTCCTCAATTGTTTTGCACTTGTCGTTTACCTTGTGACAGATGACTTGCGCATCATTTGATAAATCATTTTTCAAGATTACCGGTTCCTGTCTTCGAGTTGTTCCGAACGATGAAATATACAGTCCCGATATTTTTCGTCTTTTAACACTTGAGGCATATCTTTCCATTTGATATTCAAATTCCTTCTCCAGATTATACAATGGGATATTGATTTTACTCATTTTCCCATTAATCTTGATTTTTAAACGCAATTCCTCCTGTTTCAGGCCAACAATAAGTTCCTCAATACCAGTTAACTGTTCCGTTGGTGTGGTTTCGAAATTGCGACATTGCCCATCGCCGTCTGCGGGAAACAACCGCAGGATTCCATGGTTATGTTGGGAGAGGTAGGGAATCCGAAAAACAAGACAAAGCTGTTTTTTTACATTCAAAGACGGACCTGAAACCGAAAAACGCAACAGGGGAATCCATGTCATTGGCGCCCCATTCATCAATTTACCAGTATTGATGTTTTTTTCCCCCAATTCTTTTACTTCCCATGTATTAAATAACCTGAAAAAAAGACCATCCTCAAATTTTGAAGTTTCATCCTCAATTTTCATATAACAGGATGAAAGAAATAATATAAATAAAATTCTAATCAACTTTTTTTGATACATGCCTTACCACTTTCATACATCGAAATGCCACTTCCAGTTCTTCCGGGACAACCAAAATCTCCCTGTATTCCTTTCCAAGATCGAAATTACCCTTTCCAAATCCCTTTCCATCCCAGAAATATCTTTTTCCCAAAGCATGAACGGAGGAAATCGATTTGAAATAAAAGCTTGATGCCTTGAGATTTTTTTTATGATTGACACGATTTTTGAAATGTTCCATATAACCGCCGAGTACATTAAATATACCTGTCCATGAAGGTGTCCATGAATTATATGCCTCCCAATTCAAAAGTTCCGGACACTCTCCTACATAGGCCTTCATACACATGGCAGGTGTAATATTAAAATCAGGATTCTCCCTTTTTTCATGAATAAATGAATCTTTTCGTTTTGTTGTCCATGGCCATGGCCCACGAAGATTTACGAGTGGCCTGACATTTGAGTAATCACCTGGTTTAAATGTTGCCGCATCAAAGACATGGGCCTCCAAAAGTTCCTTGCTCTTAAACATGCAAAATTTTTCCATCTGCTCCGAAGTAAGATTGGTGGCCGGGCGGGACCATAAATTTTTATCCTGTGGTATCTTAATATCAGGTCTGTTTGAAGGACTTGTAAAATCCATCCATTCGGCAACATCCCTGTTGGTAACCTGATAGCGATCCACGTAGATGGCGCGATCAAAATTATCCCATCTCCAATCAAGAGAAACTTCTTCAGGCATGGGCCCCATTGAATAATATCTTTCAGGAAGATAAACATCATGGCAGGAATCCTCCAATAAAATTTTCAAGCTCTTCCCTGGAATCTCCTCGATTTCAAGCTCCACTTCAACCGCGTATCCTGGTATGTTATGGCCTTCCTCAGATCTGGTGATAATGCGATAGAATCTTTTTTGAGGCCCGTATCGCTTTATTGGAGAATAGGAACGAACGGCCCTGATATGGTATTCATCGCCATTTTCCATCTTAATGCGAAGTGGTGAGTTTTTGGATTTTTCAGAATAATCAAAATAACACTGAAGAAAATTGGGATTACACTTCAAGAAAGACTCATTAACATTCGAGTTTGCTCCAAGCTCTTCCCGGCATGTCATTTTACCTTTTTTCCACAATCCATCAATATCCCCACCCTTCCAGAGGGACTCAATACTTTCACTCCCATTTAATAATATTTTCAAAACCAGTCTATCCTGTGCTTTTCGCTCAGGTATCCTCTTTAAAAAAAATAACGGAATGATACAAATCACACCAACTAAAAAAAATGAGAAAATAGCAAGTATCTTTTTTTTGCCGCGCATAAACCCACTAGAACTATTGGCCCGATTCCAAGTAATACCATACTGGGATTACAATAATAGTATGGATATGAATCATTTGTAACGGAGTAATATCATGATGTTTAATTGGATCGACGATGCCAGCAAGGAAAATCAGGAACAACACGAAGTCATGTCATTTGAAGGCTATATGAATTCCTTTGAAGAATCTCCTTTTCGCGAATGCCGCCCAAGTTATAAATACCTCATTGATATGTTTGAGTTTTTCGGAACTGACGATAACAACAATTTTACGCTTTACCAATTGGAACATGCTGATTGTCCGGCAGTCTTCGGACAATACCACACTCAAAAATCAATCTATCAAAATCTTAAAAATTTTTATGAGGAAGGTATCAACAATAAATTTATCCTGCTTGTAGGGCCAAATGGTTCTGCAAAAACAAGTCTTATTCATAAAATCATGAAAGGGGCCGAGGAGTATTCAAAAACCAAAGAAGGTGCACTATATACTTTTAGCTGGGTCTTTCCCATTGAAAATTATGTCAAGGGAACCCTTGGACTGACCACCACAAAAGACAAGGAAAAACTCGATTCGTTTGCCCATCTTGACGACAAGGAAATTTCTGCAATCATGACCAGCGAACTGATGGATCATCCTCTCTTGCTTGTCCCGGCAAAATTCAGAAGAAGATTGATAGAGGATAAACTCAAGGATGATCAAAATCTGTTGGAATCTGTTCGCAAGTCATACCTGTACAAGGGAGACCTTTCCAAAAAAAACAGGGAAATTTACGATGCCATGTTGAAAAAGTACAAAGGCAATCACTATGATGTTTTAAAACACATCAGAGTAGAGCGTTTTTTAATCAGTCGACGTTATTCTGTCGGTGCTGTAACAATAGAACCACAACTTCACGTTGATGCCAGTATGCAACAGATCACCATGGATAAAAGGCTTGCAAGTCTTCCACCAAGACTCCAATCAATGAACTTGTTTCTCATGCAGGGTGAGGTGATTTCTGCCAACAGGGGAATCCTGGAATTCTCCGACCTTCTAAAACGTCCACTTGATACATTTAAATACCTTCTCACAACCATGGAAACGGCCAACATAAATCTAAACGGTATTCTGACCGAGCTTGATATTTTCTTCGTTGGAACCTCCAACGAAGTCCATCTTTCGGCATTCAAGCAGCATCCTGATTACAACTCATACAAGGGAAGATTTAACTTTATCAAGGTTCCATATCTTTTAAACCATGATGAGGAAAAAAAGATATATATAGAACAAATTAATGGATTAAAGGATAAATCTGTCTTTGAACCACACTCTCTTGAGATTCTGTGTTTATTCTCCGTGATGACAAGACTTCGCGCAAGCCAGGCCGGAAATTATAGTAATAAAAAACTCTCCGAAATCATCATGAGTCTTAATCCACTCGAAAAAACACTTCTTCTCAGCAATGATCGTATATTACCGGAAAGATTTGACAGTGAAGCAAAAAGCATTCTTGCCCACAGTATTGAAATAATCATGAGTGAATATGAAAATGATAATCTTTACGAGGGAAAATTCGGAATCTCTCCAAGAGAGATCAAATCCATCATTTATGATCTGACAAACAAACACAAACACATCTCAGTAGTCGAAATTATTGATTATATAGAAGAGCTGATTTCCAAAAAGAACGAATTTGATTTTCTTAATATATCGCCGCAGGGTGATTTTCATAACCCGATACGATTTTTAGCACTTCTGAAACAACATGCCATGGATATCTTTGACAAGGAACTTCGGTATTCCCTTGGTTTGGTGGACGATCGCTCTTATGAAGATTACACCATGCGATATATAGCCAACATCAATTCATTTATAAAAGGGGAAAAAATTAAAAATTTCATTACAGGTAAGTATGAAGACTGTGATGAATATTTCATCACGGAATTTGAAAAAAATATCGATCTCAAGGAAAAACCCGACTCATTTCGTTCATACCTTATTGCAAAACTGGGGGCCTATTCCCTCGATAATCCGGGCAAGGAGATTGTCTATACCGACGTATTTCCTGACGTGATAAGAAAGCTCAAGGAATCCTTTCGAAACGAGCAGAAGAAGGTTATACACAATATATCCAAAAATCTTGTCTTCTACGAAGCTGAATTCAAGGAAAATGGTGAAGAGGAAGGAAAAGAAACCATGGCCACTCCGCTTTCAGAGAAAAACAGGAATCTTATTGAAAAAATTCTTACAAATCTAAAAGAGAAGGGCCACTATTCAACTATCGGTGCATTGACACTTATGAAGTATTTAATTAAAGAAAAATACTGATGCCGGTCACCCAGAAACAATATGAGAAGAACAAACTGGTAAACCACTACCTTGTTGAAGAGCATCAACACGGAATGCGTCTTGATCAATTCATCCAGATATATCTTTCATCTTTTTCCAGACAGAAGATAAAAAAGAAAATCGATGCCGGAGAAATAACCATTATCGGACGTCCAGGGAAAATAAGGCCCTCAAGTAGAATTCAAAATAAGGATATGATATCCATGATTATCCACCGCACCACCCATGAAGATGAATGGTGGAACGGAAAAAAGCTCGAGATAGAGGAGGTACCACCGATAATCTTTGAAGATGATAATCTTCTGGTCATTGATAAACCTCCATTCATGGCCACTCATCCAACGGGAAGACATGTCTTTAATTGCGCAACAATCTATTTTGAAACAATCCATAAAAGAACAATACACTCCATCCATCGACTGGACCGTGAAACCTCCGGCACACTGCTTTTGGCAAAAAGTCCAAAAACAGCACAAATAATGACTGATCATTTTGAAAAAGGCCTGGTAAGAAAATGCTATTTTTTTATCTCGAAAATTGATAACACAAAATACGATGGCAAAAAAGTTTTTGAGGTAAATGATCGCCTTTCTCCAAAGGGAGATGGATTGGAAAGAGTTATAATTATTTCACATCCTGAAAATTCCTCTCTGGGAAAAAAGGCACAAACTCATTTTGAAATCATGTACGTGGAAAATGACTACGCCATTGGGCTGGCATTCCCAAGAACGGGTCGTCAGCATCAAATCAGGGTCCACGCCGCCTTAAGAGGTCTCCCCCTTGTCGGCGACAAACTCTATCTCGGAAATTATCCGTTATTCCAAAGATTCAAGGATAATCTTGCTACTCCTGAAGATCACGAGCTTATGGAAATACCCAGACATGCCCTTCATTCCATAGGGCTGTCCCTGCCATATGAAAACAAAATCGAACATTTCATCGGTCATATTCCGCAGGACTTGAAGGAATGGATTCAAGACAAGCTCACCATAAGTGTTGTTGAGCTGGAGAAAAAAATCAAGGCACGGGTTGATGATTATTTTTCCGAAACAGATTGAATCAGGACTTTACTCAATTCACAGAAACCTTCACCACTTCTGCCTTCTGTTATCCAGGTTGGACAATGATCCAGATGTTCCAAATATTTTTTGATGTTATTCACACCAACACTCATATTGAAAAATTCAAATGCAGGTTCATCGTTTGGCGAATCCCCTATGTAAATCCAATTATCAAGTGATGAAATGGTTTTCACAGCACCGGGCATTTTTGCCTTCGTCCATTTTTTAAATGCCGTCATCTTGTCGTAATCGCCGAACCAGGTATTCACATGAATACTGGAAAGTTTGGCATGAGCACCTTCATTTCCGCAAAATTCAAGAAGTCTGTCCACGTCCTTTTCATCCCAGCGTGGAACATCCTCACAAATATCAATGGCCAGATCAAACTCACGATAATTCTGATCACTGGCCCAAAAAACATTTGGAAATTCTTTTCTTATTTTTTCAGAAAGTGTGTGAAGCTTTCGCTTAAGATCATCAATCACTTCATCTTGTAAAATATCAAGGCGTTTTCTCTTACCGCCATCCATGTAAAAAACAAATGCCCCGTTTTCACCAATTACAGCATCCACCGGCCAGAAACGGATAATATGGTCACACCACCCGGCCGGTCTTCCAGTAACCGGAACAACGACGAGACCGGAGTTTTTCAAATTCCACAATGCTTCAAATGCTTCCTTCGTAATTTTTCCGTCAGTGGAAAAAGTGTCATCAATATCAAAACAGATACCCTTGATATTCGAAAGTTCTTTTTTGGATGCATTTTTTAAAGGTTTTGTTTCAGACAAGACTGACTCCGAAAATCACCGATAACAAAAGCGAAAATATAACTCATCCATAAGTCACACCTTCGCCTCTAAAAAAAATCAGAATTAGTCCAGGGGATAAGACACACCCAAAAAAATTCCGGAATATGTATTCTTAAGATTTATTTTCGCCTCGACATTGGCTGACAATTTTTCATAACCTTTGACAGGAATCGGCCCGTTAATACCAAATGTTGCATTAATACGGGTGTGGTATGTTCCTTCATCCGTGTTGAGTCCCAAACCGACAGGAAGTGAAAAATAAGGATAACCTTCCTTGCCCCAAAAACTGAACCCTTTGGAAACGATTGGTGCCGCACCGATAACTACAGTGGTGGCATCAAATTCAATGGCCCGCTCAACCGTGGTTTTTACAGAAAAATGCGGTTGATTCCCGTAATCCGGAAAAATTTCATAATCAGCACCGGCAAAAAGACGTGATTCACGTTTTCCACCTGAAATTCCAGCACCAGCATCAAAAACAAAATTGCGATAAAGTTTGTGCGTATAACGCCCCTGCACACCAGCACCGCCACCTTCCTTGAAGATTCCGGTAAACTCGGCAGAAATAAATCTCTCTTTAAGCTTTAATGGATACGAGGACCAGCCCACACCATAACCAAATGCATTAACACTAAAACCAAAAAGTACAACAAGGGAAATGAGTTTGATTTTGTTCATAGTTGCTCCGCAAAAGTCATGATTTTCAAGTATCTATGAAGATTGTAGCTACATCTAATGTCCTATGTCAAAAAATAACTTACCACGCCAACGCACGGCACCTCTTTTTATATTGACGAAAGTCCATTGGACATTTATAAAAAGGTGTAAAAACTAAATCTTATGGTGGGCGTAGTTCAGTTGGTAGAGCGCCAGATTGTGATTCTGGTTGTCGTGGGTTCAAGTCCCATCGCCCACCCCATAAAAAAGCAAAAAGAGGCCATCCGAAAGGATGGTTTTTTTTTGCTTTTTTATCCCAAATCCGCGCGTAAGACCCTGA
>JAGLPP010000123.1 GCA_023137315.1 Bacteriovoracaceae bacterium | reverse complement strand
GAGTATATAAGGGTCTAGATTGTGGTAATCCCCCAAGCTCGCTTATTAATTTTGCCATTCAAAACGCGTAAAAACCAACTTGCGATGTAAGAACTTTTTTCATTTTTTTTTGAGTCTCTGTTTTATTTTTAATGGCACTTTAAAAAAGAAAAATAAACAAAATGGCTCATTATTAATTTGCAGCATTCACAACGATTATCAAAGCATTCTTGCAACCATTTAAAATGGTCCACGGACGCATAAACACAAGCCAAAACCCAATTCTTACATTTTTAAAACTGTCCTGTTTCTGATAAGAATGTATATACTTTTTAAAAGGAGAATCACCAAATGAAATCGTCCCCACTTGCAACCATCAGCGACACCAAACTACTTTCAAATATAAAAACATTGGTTAACAAGGAGAGGGAATTTACAGCACGGATTATTGATCATCTGGCGGAGATCGAGCATCGCAAACTTTATTCGGAGCTAAAGTATCGTTCTCTTTTTGAATACTGTGTAAAAGAACTTTCCCTAAGTGAGGATCAAGCCGGTAGAAGAATTACGGCCATGCGGGTTTCTCTGCGTGTTCCAGTCATCAAAAACAAGATTGACAAGGGAGAGCTGAGTATCAGCAATGCCAACCTGCTAAGTAGTTTTTTTAATCAGTCCAAAACCAGTCAGCAGGAAAAAAAAGATGTTGTCCACAGAGTGGCCGGTACCAGCAAAAGGGAATGTGAAAATATTTTAAACAGCATCAAAAAGGAAAAGGGACTGCCAAACTCACCTAAAGCACCTCATATAAGAAATGAAACACAAGACACCGTCCGTCTTTCGCTTTCGATCAACAAAAAAACCATGGCGAAGATAAAAAAGCTCAAGGGAATTTATGCCCATAAACAGGACACGGATCTTGCAAAAATAATTGACCTTATGGCCGATTCTCTTTTGGAAAAGGAGGAGGCAAAACAGATTCCAAAGCAAAAATCCATAAAGACTCCCAAGAAAAAGGGACGATATATTCCAAAAAGTGTTCGGGCACAGGTATTCAAACGTGCCAAAAACAAATGTGAGATATGCGGTTCCATCCATGCTCTTCAGATCGACCATCGCAAACCTTTTGCTTTGGGAGGCGACAACTCCATATCCAACCTCAGACTTGTTTGCAGAAATTGTAATCTAAGGTCTGGAATCAAGGTTTTTGGATTGGAAAAAATGAAGCGGCATGGTCTATACGCTCCGGAGCGTGTAATCGAAAAAACATCAGGAACTGGACGCTTTAATTTTTAGATTTTTCTTACGCAGTTTTTATTTAATCCAGGTGATTTAATAAGCTCGTTCAAAAGAAAATGAAGAATACAAGCCAATTTTGCTTACAACAAAGTTAAGTGGTCAAGTTTAACAAACTGAATTTAAAGTGGATTTTTCTTTTGCGAAGTTGGATAATGTAATTTAAATAAAAGCACGGAGGATGTTTTTCCATGACACAAACCCTTCTTTTGGAAAATGATGCAAAATTAGCGTCTCTATATTCTTTGAATTTTCAGATATATGCTGGAACCGATGTTATTTGGAAAAAAAATCTGGAAGATGCTATAAAGGTGTTAAAAGTACTCCCTCAACTATCCTTGATAGTATCGAGGACTAAAATAGAAGGGAAAAAATCCGCCCTGTTATTATATGAATATGTTAGAAAGAATGAACTACAAATACCTTTTATCGTTCTGGGAGAGGATAATTCGCTAAAGGATAATGCTGTAGTTTTATCTGAAGATGTAGAGTTAAAAATATTAATACAAAATGTGGCAAAGATGTTGGGGGTAACGCCAAAGAAAATGGTTGAAAAAATTATTCCGGATTTTGTTCCAATTCCAATCAAGCATTTTCTTTTTATCAACGAAACGATTTGTGACCTTTACGTCAAACTCTCCGAAATACCGGAAAATTTTCATTTCGTAAAACGAATTCCTGCAGGTGAAATCTTCAGTAAGGAATTTATCAAGCGTTATATTCGCAAGGGCCTTCAACAACTTCATATTCTTAAATGTGACCGTATAAAATTTATAAATTCTTTTTCCTATCAATTAATTGAAACGCTTGAAGACGATAAATTATCCATGAAAGACAGGATTTCCAGCACCGAAGTGGCATTTGAGACAGTGGCTGGTTTATTCCAACAAAACAAGGTTAATGAAGAAAATATGGAGCTAGCGCAAGCAGGATTAAAATCTGTAATGACGATCGTCTCACAAAGTGGGAATTTATTTAATAATCTTTTAACAAATCTAATAGATCTTAAAACCAGCTACTTGTTCAAGCATATAGTAATAATCAATTTCCTGGGAATTCGTGTTATCAAGAAAATGCATTGGGAAAAAGAAGAACATCTTATCAAATTTAGTTTTGCCTGTTTCTTTCATGACATTTTTTTGGAAAACGAAAGGCAGGCAAAAGTCAAAACTCCGGAGGAATTGGATCTGTTAACGGACCGTGAAGAGCGGGACATTACCTATGAGCACGCATGGACGGCGTCACAACTTGCACTCAAAACCAGGGAGATTCCTCTAGAAGTGGAAAATATTATCATGCAGCACCACGGACAAAAAAACGGAATAGGATTTCTTCCTCAACTTACTCCTGATCACCTTCGTGACGATTTATCACCGTTTAGTTATATTTTCATAGCATGCGAAGCTTATGGCGATATAATATTTAGTGAAGGTAAAAACAAGAATGATTATGATATGGTTATCAACAAATTACCGGAAATCTTTAAACATGAAAAATTTGAAAAAATCCTCTATTGCTTTAAAGATATGAATTAGTTATGGCACAATGTTTACTTGTAGAAGAGAGAGAGAAAATCTCAGCACTGTATTCTTTGAATCTCAGGGTATATACAGGACTTGATGTCATCAGAAAAGTTGATCTCGAAGGCGCAATAGAATTACTCAAAGTCGTTTCTGAAATCGATATTATTGTTGTCAAGCGACAAATTGGCCATGAACAAACGGCCGTAAAATTATACGAATATGTCGAAAGCCTTGATCTTCCAATCCCCATTGTTGTAATTGGTTTTGAAAAAAAATTGAAGGGTAAAGTCAAGATGTTGGAAACTGCTGGCAATATGAAAATTTTAATAACCACCGTGGCAAAAATCCTGGGGATTACTGCCAGGCAAATGGCAAATCAACCTTTGCCCCATTATTATCATGTTCCTCTCAAATATCTTCTGCAAATGACATCAAGTAATTGTGATATTTTTATAAAAATTTCACGTAAAGATACCTCTCCACAGTATATAAAAATTCTAAGAAAAGACGAAAAATTTAATTTTACGAAAAACATATTAACAAAATACCTTGATAAGGGAATTGAGGATTTTTATATTCTTTCCATTTTAAGAATTAGATTTGTAAAATGTTTCACCAGCCAGGTCGTGTCAAAAATTCATGAAGAAGATTTGTCAATGAAAGATCGATTAAAAATCACCGAAGTCAGTCTTGATTTTGTCAGCAAGGAAATTCTTTCAGATGAGTTGTCTGAGGAAGTGGTAACAATGGCCAAAGCTGGTGTTTATTCCATGATTCGATTCACCGAAGAAAGTGGTGTTTCCGAACTTAAAGAAATTCTACTGGCCTTTATAAAAGAAAAAACAAGTTTTCGTTACCAACTTGCCCAGCTAATAACTTTTTTAGCATGTCACTCAATAAGCAAGATGGATTGGGGTACAAAGGAACAACAACAAAAAATTGGCTATGTCGCATTTTTTCACGATATTCTCTTGAATTCCGATAAATTGGCCATGATCTTCCACGATGAGGAGTTGGAAGAGGCTGGTTTTAGCAATGAAGAAAAAAAGCTGGTTCGAAATCATGCAGTTTGGACGTTGGAATATTTGGATTGTTATCCTAAAACTCCGTTTGGCGCTAATATATTAATTAAACAACATCATGGGGCCGTTAATGGAGTTGGTTTTTCTAAAACATTTAGCTCCCGATTATCACCGCTGGCCATCGTTTTTATTGCCTCTGAACACTATGCGCGAGAAATCCTAAGATTTCAAAAAGAGAACTTTAAATTTATCCATTTTGATATTGTCAGAAAACTTGACAAGGTTTTAATGGAAAAAGTCAAATACCGTAAAGTAATCGAGACATTCCAGCAAATATTTAAATGATGATAGTCGTAACCTACGCGTTCGAAATCGGCTGGCACCTTTTATTGTTTAGTATCGGTCTCTGGTTTTGAAAAAAAAGCATATTGTGCCACTTTTTCGGCCTTTTTATTGCTTTCTCCCACCTCCTCCAAAGCAGGAATAAGTTTTTCCCGTACATGCTTTACAAGTATTTCATTGATGGTCGCCATTCTTTTTATCGAATCATCACCAATATCATCCAGTATTTTTTCGATTTCCTCTTGGAATTTGGCAAGTTCAGGACGTTCTTGCAGAAGTTTCTGGATCTCCTCTTCGAGTTTCCTTATCTTTTCATTTTTTATTTCATCTTTATCAAATTTATACGCTCTCATTATATGTCATTATATCATGAACAATGTCCCAAAAGCCCCATCCCCCCTCTCAGAGGGGTTCTTGTAAATTTCCCAATGACAACCAACCACTAAATTCAAGAAGTTATACATTCACTATTGCAATGTATACCGAAAAAAAAGGGATTTAGGCATAGTAAGACGATTTTCGTTGTTTTTAACCCGTTAACTAACCACCGCCAATTTTTATTGGCGATAAACTGGAATGATTTTTGTTATACACCAAAACACATCAAATTCAGACATGGCACCCTGCAATTTTGCCTGAATCTTCATATTGAACATCATCATTTTCATTTTCAAGCACATCAATCTCAATATCACTCAACAATGTATTAATTTTCTTCAGACTTTCCTTTGAATCGGTTATATTCTGGTAAAAAACCTTCATCAGATCGATTATACGCTCATCTCCAATCGTACCTTCCTTTGAGATCAGTCCCATATTGAACATGTCAGTCTCTATCCTGTCCCGGGTAAGCTCTACCTTTCGCTTGAAATCGACAATTTCAGGCCTTTTCACGTCATCAAGTATCATCTGCATTTTTGAAAGAAGAACATCAAAACCAGTCAACGTCTTGCCAAATTCTGCAAGCTCCCTTTCCAATCCCCTCATCTCAAGTTTTACCTGCCCAAGTGATTGTGTAACTTTATCAGGATCCATATTGTTTGTTTTGGTGAAAATCATTGTTTGATCAACAATATGTGACACTCTTGTCTTGTAATGGTCAATAGTCGAAATCAATTCCTTGAAATTTTCCTTGGATGCCGAAACCGATTTAAATATTTTTACATGCTCTTCCAGAACATTTCCAAGACATGCAGACTGATCCACCAATTCCACCTCTTCCTTAAACATAATTTTTGAGGTCGTTATCGTATTCAGATAAAGTTGCTCAACACTTTTTCGAAGATCGACCAGTGAAACAATGGCATCGCGGGTATTCTGAAAATTTTGTATTTCACGCACAACCAGATCATTTTTCTGTGTTATGTGTTCCCTGACATCACATAACAGCTTATGCCTGTCACAAATATCATTTTCCAATCTCTCTATTTCATCCAATAATCCGGACTTTTGTTTTGTTACAAACTCATTGAAATTTACAAACTTCCCAAACAACTCATCAATACCGGCTATCAGAAAATCCTCTTTGACCCTTTCTTTAAAATCACCATTGAAACCATCTGTTATCAACGCATCAAGAGATCTTGCAACCGGGCCTATAAGAGACTTTTTCTGGCTGTTAATAGTCGCTTCTAGTGAAGTCAGTGGATAGAAGAAAATCATGATCCTGATTTGATTATCACAATCAATCGGAGAAACATACATTTCATAGGGAATTGAATCACTTCCCTTCTGTTTGATCTGAATCTGATAAATCCCGGCAATACTGGAATTCAATGCCAGAGTCACCGGATCATCTTCACCAAGATTTGTAAACCTTTGCAAAAATTCCCAGTTTAGCTCCTCCCTTTTCGCGCCTCCCTCATATCTGTTTTTATAGTCTTCCAAATTCCATTTTTCATAAAAAAGCGAATTGGCCCATATAAGATTCAGGTTGGAATCAAGAAGTATTGAAGGAAAGGGTGTAGTCTCCTGAAAAATTTGACCGAAACTCATCCTGTTTTTAAACCAGTCATGATACTTGTTGAATTCATCATAAAATTTATCTGAAAACCTTTTTTTGAATTTCGACTCGGACGGAACAATGCCCATTTTTATTGCTTCCAAAACAGTCTCTTCAACAATTAAATTCCCTTTCTCCACCTCTTTGCGATAAACAAAGAAGCCTCCGATAAAGGCCGTAATCAAAAGAAACATCATAACCAAAAACGTGAAAAACATTTGCTTTATATTCTTTTCAAACTCCATTTTTTTTATCGAGATTTCAGGCCCTATTTGTCTCATCCAACCGTCAAAACTTCCCATCAACTCCTTATGTTGCTCGTTGAATTTGCTCAACTCCGGCAAATATTTTTTCAACATATTAAGCTCAACACCAAACGTATTGAGTTTTAGCATAATCAGATTTTTGTCGTATGAACTGAGCAATGATGAACGTGTTATATGTTTCAATGATTTTATATTCTTTGCAAAATTCTTATGAACATTCCTCATTCGATAATAATCAAAAGATCCAGGCTTCTGTGAATTAATGGATACAACATTAGCTCTTAGTCTCCTGCTGATCCTTGTCAACGTTGGCCAGCGATTATTTGAAACAAAAGATTCAAAATTTCTTATCTTATCCTTTAACACCATGACCACCGAAGACATATCCGGCAATGACAGCAGGCGGTTCAATATAACTTTTGTCTTGGTAAACCCGTCTGAGAGTTCATCATATTCATCAGGAAAGTGCTTCACTGTCCTGTTCATCCTCTTTACATCCTTGTCCAGTTTATCAAGCAATTTTACTGATTCCCGAATCTTGTCACTCATGACAAGACTGTTGATTTGAGAAAGTTGCTTTCTGTCCTTGATCTCCTCAACTTTAAGATAAGACTCCAATACGGGGCCTATGGTATCAAAATTAACAGATCCGCCTCTCCAATGAATGTAAAACCATGTTGCAAACCCTGTAATTGCTACAAATAAAACAATCAAATAGTAAAGATGAACAGTTCTTCCTATCCTGAATTCCATGCCAAGTCCCTTTGGTAAAATTTATCATGTGGAAATGTACAGACAGGCTTAACTGGTGATAAGAGAAAAAATATCAATATACTTGAATTTTCTGGTCGCTGGTGATCCAACTTCCTGTTTCTTAATCCAGTTCCCACCACTTCTTGTATCTCCCATCATGGAAAAATCATAAATGGATTTTATATCCCCTCTAACAGGTATTATGATTGAGACGGGACGAAATAGGAAGGGAAAATGAACCACGTTGGATTGACCTGAAGAAACCCGCTTCATTTGCTCTGGTATTTGATTATACCTCTTTAGTTCAAGATCACGTGTAATCTCAAGACAGACGTGCTTTCCAATATTTTGAATCTGTTCATTGGACAAAATATAATTCTCAAAAACATTTGAAAAACCTAAAATAATATCACTTGTTTTCATTAGATCCAGGGCATATATCTTTGTCGGGTCATGTGAAAAATCAAGAAATAATTCAAGCGCAGGACACTTGGAACCCACCCGTTCAGTGATTTTAAACGTCAACAGTGTCTCCTGCCGGATCAACTCACGCAATACACTGTAACAATTTAAACGATGATCTGTAATATTCTGCTCGCAGTGAATACTTCCAGCAACCTTTATACCTGTAGAACTCAATCCAATTTCCAGTACATTTTCAAAACGAAAAAAACCGACTATTTTCATCAATTTGGGAAATGCTTCAAGCATCTTATTCCATTTCAAAAAATTCAACTTTTCAAAGTCACCAGTTAAATTTACTTGTGCTACATCACTTCTTGAAAGCATGAAATCACTCATCATGCTTCTAATTGAATCATTTAAAAAACGAGCAATAACACCATAGGAATCAACCTCATCCCTGCTTTTTTCCACAACTCTTTTCATTTCCGAAAAATGGGACCAGGCACGTGAAACCATCGGAGTTAGTTTGACGGGTGCCAACGACTGAAGCTCCTCAAGGGCAGTTATTCCTTTATGGAAACTTTGCTGAAAGTTTTCCTGATGCATATGTTTTACTCTTCCCGATTAATAAAATTACCTTAACCGGCCATGTCCTCCATGGAATCAAAAACACCATTGAGTTTGGCCCTGAGTTTTAATAATGCCTGCGTATGAAGTTGCGAAATTCTCGATTCCGTAACATCCAGTACCTGGCCTATTTCCTTCAAATTCAGGTCTTCATAATAATACAGCGATAAAACAAGTCTCTGTTTCTCAGGAAGTCCCTTGATTACATCTTTTATTTCTTCCCTGAGGTTTTTGTGGCTGACGGCATTGAACGGATTTGCCGACCTGGAATTTTCCAAAAGTCCCGCCATTAACCTCTTGTCACCTTTGTTAAACAATGCAGAATCGTCAATATTCAACAGAGAAATGGACTTTGATTTATTCAGAAGTTCATGGAATTCGTCCTGGTTGACTTTAAGCTCCTTGCACATTTCATCGTCCGTTGCCGGTCTTCCAAGAACAGATTCCAATTTCGCGTATGCACGTTCGACCAACTTTGCCTTTTCCCTGATGGAACGTGGGACCCAGTCCTGCGATCGAAGCTCATCCAGTATTGCACCACGGATTCTAAATTCCGCATAAGTCTTGAATTTGTTGTCCCTCTTTGGATCAAATTTTTCAATGGCATCCATCAGACCAATCACCCCGCAGGAAATAAGATCGTCCAGTTCAATGTTTGATGGTAACCGCGATGCGATTTTTAATGCAATAAACTTGATCAACGGAGCATACTCGATAATAATTCGATCCTTTACCTTTGGACCAACAGTCGTGCGATAATCCTTCAAATTTCTAAGTTGTTTAGAGAGAGATGACATTGCCTACTCCTTGGCTTGCTTGTTGTCGAACATCCTGTTCAAAGTCATCTACGCTTGCGTAGTGTTGACCTTTTGTTTCACCCATAAAATGGGTGTCACATAAATCAACACTCTCCTCGGAAAATCTGTTTAAAACTTTAACAAAATTTCCGTGCAGTCTTGAAGAGGGGTCAAATAATACCTTATCAAAAATGTCCACGGCACGATTCTCCATTCTTATTCCCCCAAGAATACGCAATCGACAGGAGAGATAATTCTCGACCGTTTCACTCATGATTTTGACCATTCTTTTGTATTGTTTGATTGAAGACACTTTATTGACAAGTAAATGATTTTCCCTCACTCCATACTTTTTACTGAGCACTTTCATCAATGAGTAAGAATCTGTAATCGATGCCTTGTCCGGTGTTACAACAAAAAAACGGTAATCACTGTATGCATTCAATGTCAGAGTTTCCTTGGTCATTCCTGCTGGACAGTCCAAAATAATAAAATCATACTTGTTTTCATTTTCCACAAGAAGATTAATGACAAATTTATCCAGGCGAATTTCATCTTCAAAAAGATCAAGATCACCGTTGCAAGCTGAAAGAAGATGGAAGTTACCTGACTTATGAACACACTCATCAAATGTTTTTTCATTTCTAGTGAGCTGATAAAAATCGTTATTAATGGGAAGACCAAGTTTAATGACAGTGTTTGATAAATTGTAATCACAATCAAACACCAAAACCTTGTATCCCGCTTCAGCAAGAAGCTTCCCTGTTTTTACTGAAATGGATGTCTTACCGACTCCCCCTTTTCCGCTTGTAACAGAGATTGTATATGCCTTACGATTCAATTTTTTTGGTGAACAAAATAAATTCGATGCAATTTTGTCTTGAGAAAAATCAAACTTATTCTGCGACAACAACCAGTCCTGGGCGTTCCGTAGTGACATCCTGTCTCCTTAAAACAATGTTCGGCTTCCTCCTGAAACCGACAATCAATCAATCAATCAAACTTGAATATACCGTTCAAAATCCTTTCTGAAGTTGCACTTTCCATGTCATCCGGCACCATTTTTCCGGTTCCAAAAAACTTTGCCGGTAAACTTGTTTCACTTTCAAGAATATTAAAAAGTGAACCATGGTCGAGACAAATATCCAGGTGAGAAATAACAACTCCATCTGCCAGATTCTTATAATTCAACAGCACTTTATTATTATACAACTCTGAATGAATTGCTGAAAGAGAGACTAATACTTCCACCTTGTCAAATGAACGTCTCAAACCTTCAACAAATTTTTTTGTTTCATTTATTTCAAAATTAAAATTCTTGTAGTCAATAAAAACAGACCTTCCTTCTTCCAAGGCCTTTCTTGTTTTCAGTATGATTTCAGCAATACTTCCAACACGAATAATATTTAAATTAAATATTTTTTCTGTAAAACTTGTCTTGTCTTCATCAATACCTTCGATATTTTTAATCACAACGGCATTTTCCTTCAGCGTTCCAAGTTTTAATGCCATACTTGATTGTCCCGACGCAATCTCGCTGACAAGAACTGTTACAACCGGATCATTATCAGAATCCACAGAGGAAAAAAGCGGCATTTCAACCTTTACAGTATTTAACATTTCACGAAGAGCAAATTCAAAAACCATTTCGTCATTATCAAGATCGTCTTCAGATAATTCAAGCATCGCCTTTCTTATCGTTTTTTGAACAAATGGTTCCTTGATATCCAGACTTTTCAAGGATGTCCTTAGCTGAAAAATACCGGTCGGCTCCTTTTTTTCAAGTTTCTCAACATTTTTAACCATCTCAAATAACTTTAATTCCAACTCGTCAATTCGCCGTTTCTGATTTTCAACTTCTTCATTATTTAATGATACTTGTTGTATTGATTCTTCCGGCAGCACAAAAGGTTGCGAAGGTTGCAATCTCTCCTGTACCACTTCCTCTTTCTCGAATTCAGGTACATTTTTCATCCCCTGCTGGAGAAAATTATCCAAATCATTCGCCATTGGCGGCATACTGTTCGCATTCGTAATTTTCTCATGCTTTTTAACGGTTTTCACCTGACGATTCAAACCAATACCTCCATAACCTGCTCGTGAAGATATATTGTCGGTTCTCTCTTGCGGCTCTTGTGAATTAGAGGCATAGCCACTTATCATATTTGAAATAAATGAAGGCCTGTTTTGATAAAAATCATCCCGTTTTTCCCCGAGAGCACTATCAACATTCATCTTATTCTTCAGATTTTTTTCGGTGACGGCTGCCGTTATCTCGATTTTCTTCTTTTTAAACGCCCCTTTCAGACCCTTGTTGGTTACAGTTTTAAGGATAATTGCATCAGGCCCCAGTTCATGTTTAATACTCTGAAGTGCCTCATCAAGACTATCGGCCTCAAATTTTCTAACAAACATCTTATAACCTCACAGTGCCGAGAGACCTGATATTTGCATCAGGACTCAATTCATTATGACTGATTACCACCAAATTGGGTATGAATTTTTCTGTCAACCTTTTAAAGTGACTGCGAATAACCGGTGAACAGAGAATAACCATTTTCTCACCCAGATCAGTGGCCTCTTCAATCTTTTCGTTTAAACTTGCAAGTAAATGCTGCGTAACCTTTGGATCGAGAGAGAGTTGTTGCCCCGATTCTGTTTGAACAATATTTCCTGCAAGCGATTCCTCAATATTTCGATCAAGGGTAAACAATGGAATATCCCCTTTTTCGCTCTTTACGTTTTCGGTAATTGTTCTGAAAAGGGCCTGTCTCGAATACTCTGTCAAACTGGTATGATCTTTTATCGAAGTTCCATACTCTGATAATATTTCAAGGATTGTTCTAAGATCCCTGATTGAGACACCTTCCCTAAGAAGATTCTGAAGAACTTTCAGCACAGTACCCATTGGAAGAATATCAGGAACAAGATCGGTTACAATCTTTGGATATTGTTCCTTGAAGTTTTCAAGAATATTCACAAGTTCCTGTCTTCCAAAAAGTTCGTGAAGATTTGTCTTCAATATTTCAGTCAAATGTGTTGCCACAACCGTGGCAAGATCAACAACTGTATATCCACCATATTGTGCATCCTCTTTCTGCTCATCATTAATCCATACAGCAGGAAGTCCAAACACGGGTTCAACTGTTTCAATACCCTCAACTTTTTCAATAACCGTACCTGGATCCATCGCAAGAAGATGATCCGAAATAAGTTCACCTCCTGCAACTTCAATTCCCTTTATTTTGAAAGAATATCCACCAGGTTTAAGCTCAAGATTATCCTTGATTCCGACAGGTGGTACTATTACACCCCAGTCCATTGCAAATTGTTTTCTGATATGGGTGATCCTTTCAAGAAGATCACCATTCTGCTCGGTATCCACAAGATTAACAAGCCCGTACCCAACTTCCAGCTCAACCAATTCAAGATTGAGAAGATCTTCAAGCGTTTCAGGTTTATATCCAACATCACCACCCTGAGCTGCTGTCACCTTATCTTCCTTTTCTCTTTCATTTGCTTTCTCAATTCTGTACCCAAGACATACAAGTATAATTCCAATAATTGTAAAAGGAACCCATGGAAGACCTGGAATGAGAGAGAAGATACCAAGAACAGCGGCTGCAATATAGATTGCCTTGGGGTGAAGCTTGAATTGTCTTCCAACTTGTGTTCCAAGCACCGTATCACTGGAGTTACGTGTGGTGATAACACCGGCGGCAACGGAAATAATAATGGCCGGAATCTGGGTTATAAGACCATCACCAACAGTCAGAAGTGTAAATATCTGCGAGGCATCCCCTATGTCCATATCATTCTGGGCAACACCAACAACAATACCTCCAATAATATTGATTGCCGTAATCATGATACCGGCTATGGCATCCCCTCGAACAAACTTACTGGCACCATCCATGGAACCATAAAAATCAGCCTCAGCTCCAATCTCATGCCTTCTGTTTTTCGCTTCCTTCTCATCTATTATGCCCGCATTAAGATCAGCATCAATGGCCATCTGCTTACCTGGCATGGCATCCAAAGTAAATCTTGCAGCAACTTCTGCAACCCTGCCGGCACCTTTTGTAATAACCATAAAATTTATGATGACCAAAATTGCAAATACAATAATACCTACAACAAAATTCCCCTCTACAACAAACTCTCCAAAGGACCTGATTATCTCACCTGCTGCGGAAGTACCTTCTGAACCACCACGTAAAAGAATATTTCTGGTGGTGGCAACGTTGAGAGAAAGCCGAAACAGTGTTGCAATAAGAAGGACCGTTGGAAATGTTGAGAAATCCAGTGGCCGTTTGGAATACATCGCAATCAAAAGAATTACAATTGAAAGAGAAAGTGTAAAGGCGAGAAAAAGGTCAAGCAAAAACGGCGGAATCGGAATGATCATTACGACAAGGATCATTAAAATTCCAACTCCTATCACCAGGTCGGAATTTTTGCTCATATTTTTCAATCTATCAAAAAGATTCATTTCATTCCACCGGCCTTACCTGCAAGGCCTTGCGCTTTCTTTTAAGTTTATAAACAAAGGCTAAAATCTCAGCAATTGCCTTATAAAAGTTTCTTGGTACCGCTCCTCCCACTTTAACGGCACTATATAGTGATCTGGCAAGCTGCACATTTTCAACAATAGGCACATCATTTTCTTTTGCCACCGTACGAATTCTTAACGCGAGAAGATCAGCTCCCTTGGCAATAACCTCGGGAGAAATCATTGTTTTGGCATCATACTTCAGAGCAACACTTATATGAGTTGGATTGGTTACAATAACATCCGCTTTGGGAACATCTGCCATCATTCTCTTGGTGGCCATTTCCCTCTGAATAGTGCGAATCCTTTGCTTTACATCAGGACTACCTTCTTGTTCCTTATGTTCTTTTTTTGCCTGTTCCTTTGTGAGTCTTAGTTTTTTATTGTAAGTGAATTTTTGATAAGCAACATCTATCAGGGCCACCAGGCCCATACCAAAAATAATGGAAAAAGCAAGCTTCACAATCATCAATTTGGCATGCAAAAATGACTGTATAAGACTATGATGAAAAAATCCCACATAAGTATTCAGGTCATCCTTGATGAAAAAATAAACAATTGCCATGATCAAGACGAATTTCATTACTCCCTTGGCTGCCTCAACAACAGATCTCATGGAAAACAGCTTCTTAAAACCATTAATCGGATTAATCCTGTCCGGTTTAAAATTCAAAACCTCGGGAGAAAACAAAAAACCCACCTGGGCGATATTGGCCATTATACCGACTGACAGTACTGTTAAAAAAATCGGGGCAACACATTTCAATGCCGTTATGGCGATTTTGTTAACAATTACTTTTTGCATTTTTGGTGTAAACGCAAGTTCGTGTGGAAGCGAATAAAGCCACTCAATAAATGTACCAAGGCTTTCATAGATGTATAAAATGGAAATTGACAGGGTCATGATACTGGCAGCAAGTATAAGAACACTTGTAAATTCCTTCGAAGAGGCAACCTCTCCACGTTTACGGAATTGATCGATACGATGCTGCGACGGTTCTTCCGTCTTTTCGCCTTGATCCGTTTCTTGTTCGTCGGCCATTCAGTAATCCCCTAACTCACAAACTGGAACCACTCTCCCAGTTTTTCAGTGTATAGTTTAAACGCAACCCGGAAAAATTCATCGCTACAAGCAAGAAAAATAACAAGTCCCAGGCCGATATTAACAACAAAACTCACCATGATAACATTCATCTGCGGAACCATTCTTGCGATTATTCCAAGAACAACCATTATAAAAACATTACCGAAGATAAGCGGCGATGCTAAAAGCAACGATGAAAGAAAAATCCCCTTGAACAATTCCACGAAGTATTGTGGAGATTGGGCAATCTTCCCGATGTCGTATATATGAATTGAAAAGAACGAGCCCAGAGCGCCACGAAACATTGGAATAAGAGCACCTGACGTTAATATGAGAATCAAAACAGTCCAGTGGATAAGTTTTTCAAACGGACCAATCCTTGTTGCTGCATTCGGATCAAAATTCATAAGCATGGCAAAACCGATTTGACGGGTGACAATCGACCCTGAACCAATAAACATCTGCATAATCGACTTGACTAAAAATCCAATCAACAATCCCACGACAGTATTAAAAATTGTCAAAATCCAGAATTGGTCAACTCCAACATAATTAATATCCTTGATAATTTCCCCTGAAAGATACGGGAAGAACGCGTAGGTTATAAGAAGCGTTGCAAGTATTTTCACAACCATCGGTATTGATACATTATCAAAAATCGGCAGTTGGATCATAATGGCGATCCACCTTGTAAAGCAAAGCCAAAACGCAATCAAAGCTGTAAAGTCTACTACTTCAATGCTAATCATTCATCATCTTCCTGCCACGATATTTGGTATGTTAATAATCAACTCGCGGGTAAATGTTGTTATTACTTCCGACATCCAGGGTGCACAAATAGCCAGGGTCCCTGCAATAACTATGATCTTGGGAATAAAAGAAAGTGTCTGCTCATTAATCTGTGTAACGGCCTGGAACAGTGAAACCAAAATACCCATGATCAACGCTCCTGCAAGCATTGGAGTAGCTATCATCAACGTAACCTTGAGGGCCTGGTTTGTAATATCTATAAAAAATTCATTTTCCATTTTTTGATCTCCCCATCAATTAAATGATCGCAGTATTGATCCGGTAACCAATGACCATCCATCAACCAATACAAATAAAAGAAGCTTGAATGGAAACGAAATGACAACCGGAGGCAGCATCATCATCCCCATGGCCATAAGTACGCTGGCCACCACCATATCAAGTATTAAAAACGGAATGTAGAGCAAAAATCCTATTTGAAATGCCGTCTTAAGCTCGGAAATTACAAATGCTGGAATCAAAAAATGAATCGGTACATCAGCAATTGTATCAGGCGCTGCCCTTCCAGTTACATCATAAAAAAGTGCAATATCTGTCCTTCTCACCTGTTTGGACATAAATCCACGAAGGGAAATCGTAATCTGATCCACGGCCTGGGCCGTTGTAATACTTTTGTTCATATAGGGTTGAATCGCGTTGTTATAAATGGCTTCTCCAGTTGGTTGCATGACAAAAATGGATAAAAAAAGTGCAAGACCAACCATAAGCTGGTTTGGCGGCATGTTTTGTGAACCAATGGCCTGTCTCATAAACGCAAGAATCACCACAATTCTGGTAAAGCAGGTACAAAGAACAATAATGGCGGGAGCAAGCGTAATGATGGTAAAAAGCACCAAAATCTTAATGGTGTCCACGAGATCAACATTTTGTCCGAAATTGATTGCAAGTCCTGGAAGATTCAAGCCAGTCGCTTGCGCAAAGGCACCTGCCGACAAGCAGAAAAAAACTGCAATCGAAATAAAACACAGTATGAAAATCCTTTTCAAACTTCGAGCATCCATGCTCTCTCCATTTTTATTGCAAGGACTTCAATCCCTTCACCTTGCTCTTTATTCTGTCCGAAAGTTTTCCCTTGTCATTCCCGGCACCGGAATTTAAAAATACCGACAATCCTGACACATCCTCTTTCGAAACATTGATATTTTCCTTGATCTTTTGAGGTTTATCATCTTCCACGGCCACTTCCACATTTGTATCAAAATTATCTCCAGCAACTTTCTCTTCACCCTTTTTCAAAAAACCGGCCGCATCTGTAATCTCAGAGAGAAAATGAATACCCTTTTCCGAACTTCCTATCAGAAAAATCTGATTATGTGCCTTGACAGTCAAAATACTTCTTTTTGGACCTATATATGTTGTCGAGAGTACATTGACAGGCTTCATATTATTAAGAAATCCAAGTTTCCCCTTTTTCAACACACCCTTTTTCATCAAATGAACTATACCGTAAAAAAGAAGCAGAACAAGTGCCAGAAAGCCAACCAGCTTTCCAACGTATTTTCCCATGGAAAATGACTTCTTCACTGAATTATTAATCTTGTCAATTCCTGAAAGCGAGGATTTTACAACATCTTCCTTTTTCGCGTCTTTCACATCCTTCACTTCAGGTTCGGTCTTTACGATACCGCGTGGAGGTGCTTTTTTATTCTTAAGGAGCTGCTCAAGATAGCTTTCATCATATCTGGATACATTTTTCTTTACACGATCACTGCCCTTCATAGTCGGAAAGAGGATATCTATCCTGTCCCCTTTTACTGTCAGACTGACCTCACCCTCACGTCCTTTCATGGAAAATGGAAGAAGTGCCCTTACACGAACCATTTTTTTATTGAACTGATAAGCAAGAATGGTTGTATCCAATTTTTTATCAATACTGATCTTCTTTTCAATCTTTGGCCAGACAACGGCCTTTGGAACCGAAACCTGGATAATTGAATTTCTGATCATAAGTTCGGGAGTGGTATTTAATTTTCCTGAGTAAAGAATGGAAACCAGACCTGACTCCCTGCCGGCATCATTATAATTGATACTTTTTACCTTCACGCCCGCCAGAGCACTGGTGGAAAACATTAAAAGCATTAAAATAGTGAACATTATTACCTGTTTCATAAAATTCCCATCTTCCCTATTTAAGTGTCTCAATCCTTTCAATTGGACTAATAATATCAGTCAACCTGATACCAAACTTTTCGTTCACAACAACAACCTCACCCTTCGCAACGAGCTTGCCATTAACAAGAATTTCCAAAGGTTCACCGGCCAGTTTATCAAGCTCAAGTACTGATCCCTGGCCCAATTGAAGAAGATCCTTGATTATAACAGTTGTTCGTCCCAATTCGACCGTCACCTTGAGCGGAATATCAAGAATGAAATCAAGGTTTTGAATCTTGAGCTTGTTTAGCGCATCATCTCCTGCCTCGATATCATCGGCCATTTTCTTGACATCAACACTGTCAACGCTGTTAGGACTGATATTTTGCTTTTCTTCAACCATTTCATTCATTTCATCGACCATTTTTGCGTCCTTTGTATTAGTCATCATTTTATAATTTCACTTATCTGCACTGCCCTGTTTCCCTTGTACTCTCCAACAACAGCCTTCATCTTTTCAATACCTTCCACTGCAAGATCAACTTCACCTGAAGCCTCCTGCTTCAATGGAATAACATCTCCAATCTCAAGAGTTACAAGATCCCCAACTGTCATCTCAGTCTCACCAAGTTTGACAACAACCATTGATTCGACATCCCTGATATGGGAATTCATGGCCTGAGTCCAAATACTATCGGCCATATCATTGTCAGTTTGAAAACTTGAAGAAAGTTTTTGCTTGATCGGTTCAATTGTTGAGTATGGAACAACGATCATGATGGTTCCAGAAGCCGATTCAAATTCAACTTCAAGAGTTGTTGCAATAACAACATCCGATGGTGGAACAACACCTACAAACTGCGGATTAATTTCAGTTCGAAGATATTGGGCATCAACCCTGTGAACCGGGGCCCACGCCTCCTCCAGATCTGCTATCGCCATATCCATTACTTTTTTCATGAAAGAAAGCTCAATCTGTGTAAATTCCTTTCCATCAATCTTTGTAAATGGACGGTCAGTTCCACCAAAATAAGAATCGATAATTGCGTAGGCCAGTTTTGATTCAAAGACCAAAAGTGCCGGGCCACGAAGTTCATTAAAACGCATGATACACATACACGATGGAATGGGCAGCGTATTAACAAATTCACCAAACTTCAAAAGATCCGTTGAAATCATCGAAATAGTGGAAATTTTTCTCAGTGAGTTTGACAGTGATACCCGAAAAGACCTTATGAAACGCTCATATATGATTTCAAGAATGGGCATTCTACCACGAATAACCCTGTCCTGATTGGTGAGATCATACGGCTGTATATTCTCATCCATCTCATCCAGATCAAACCCTTCGCCTTCACCTTCCGCTTCATCAACATCACCATCATTAACTGCGTTTAATAGGGCATCTACTTCGTCCTGACTTAAAACTTGAGCCACTTTCCCCTCCTAGGATTTTGGCCTTTCAGACAGACTCCACGTTGTTTATCAGTTTATCTGGAATCCAACATAAAATACGTCAACAACGTGTCCATCCACCAAAAAAGCATTTATGGCCGCCTTTATCTCTTCCTTGAGATAAGCCTTTCCTTCAACCTTCAAGAGATCTTCCGGTCTCTTCGAGTTGATAATACTTATTATACGATCGCGAATCTGTGGTTCGCGTGCCTTGAATTCCTCTTCTCTTGAAGTTTTGGAAAACTTTAAAACTGCCGTCATCCTGAGAAATCTTCTCGGGCCGTCACCTTGAGCGAGATTGGCCGTAAAGCCTTTCAAAGGATACAAAAGACCATCCGTTTCCGGACCGATCTTGCCACCGTCTTCCACAGACCCTTTTTTATCAAGAGCAACACTAACCTGTTCTCTTATTAGATCACGAACATCCTGTCTTTCTTTTTGTCTCTGATGCGCTGTAAATTGAAGATAGGCTATCGCTACCATGAGAATAACGTTCAACACTAGAACAGCAGTCAAAAGATAATTCTTGCCTTCACCATCTGATGGCTTTTTCGCTTTAGCTTTAGCTTTCCCACCCTCTTCGATTGCTGCGACTTCCTTTTCATCGGCCATTTGACACTTCCGTGGTAAATTTTTCCGAAAAACCGGTTTCAATCCTTTAAAACCAGTATCACATGTCAAAAATTATACAGCGAAAGACAATACGTATCAAGAAGGCACACTCAAACCAGGAAAAATCTACCCTTAACAGACTCCAGCGGAAAATTTTTCCCATGTGAAAATGTCCACACGTCAAACTTATGACAGATTAAAACAATCATTTATTCAGGAATGGCCAATGGCCGGGTGGAATACTATCTTATTTTTTCCAGAAGATATTCTTCACGAACATAAAGCTCTTCTTCAATGGCAATTCTAATTGCCTCTTTCCATCTTTTGAATAATCGATCAAATTCATCTTCCATGTGTGTGTTTTCCCACAAGGCCTGAAGCAAAAGTGGGGAAAGATTCTTAAAGAAGACTCCCATGTCCGGCAAACCATCACTCTCCATTCTGGTTTCAAGCAAGGCATTCACGCTGTTTTGAACTGAAAAAATAATCTCAATTATTTCGTTCAAATCATTCTTGTCAAGAATTGTTCTTAAGTCATTGCAATAGGCGACAATAATATCCCTATCCGAAATTAACTGAAAATCCTTTTCGGTAAGATCACCCAACGACGCATGATCGTCGGAAAGATGAACCTGACCGGGCCTTCTGGCCTTTTTTCCCAATGCTGAATAAAACAGGTTTTCCATATAAACCTCCTGACTTCAGACATTCTAATGTAAGTTATTCTCCTTGATCAACCTTATTATGGCCCGGAGTTGTTTTTTCGAAGTTTCACATTCTCTTGAATATAATCGAGATATTTATTGATGCGTCGGGACTGACTTCTTACATATTTGAAACCGATCAAGTGAACCCTCTGATCGAAGTTCCCTTTGAGAAAACTTCTCATTGTGGCAAAGATGGCAAAAGCCGGTCTTGCGATATCATCATATAGCTTCAAACTTAAAAAAACATACATTACGGAATGGACAAACAGGACGATCCAGATCAAGGAATGAAAAATATTATACTGCTTGTTGAAAAATGTCATGGTTGAAGGAACGCTGTCCAGCGTTTGTAACGACAATTTTATAAGATCCATATAAATATCAACACTTATCGCATATAGTCCAAGAGCAGCGACAATTGATGTAATAACAATGAAGAACAAATAATTAATAAAGAATGCCCTCTCAAAAACAGGTTCATGAATTCTTCGAAATTTCTTCATCACAGTTACGGGAAAAAATTCACCACTTTGAAGAGCATTTTCCATTTGATTGAAAAAATATTCACTAAAGGAGGTCAAAAGCTTCAAATCCGTAAAAAATTCGGGGTCATAAACCATCTTTTTACCGTTTACAACACCCTCGCAATAATCACCTATAACCCTGAAAGGCCTCAGAAAAAGATGGGAAACATAAATACCGATGATCAGAACAAAAATAACAAAAATACAAAACCATGGAAAAAAATCAATCAAGGTCTTGAAAACATAATCATAGTAGGCTTCACGAAGTTCCACTACTCCCGGATATCCATGTGCCTCGAAAAAGGCCAGATTCACACTTAGTATCAATAGAAGAAGAGCAAAGAGAACGGAAAGGGAAATAAACGGAATACAGACAATTTTCAAGCTGGTTTTCATACGAAAACGCGCTTCTTCGTCCACACGAATCTTTTTACAAATACTCCTGATATAATCACGCATCATTATAAAACACCTATTTTGTCATGCTTTTCGGAATTTCAAGAACTTTCTGAAGTGAACTTATTGTCTAATTTTCAAACACCCACAAAAAAACTGATCAATCCTTATTCAGACCAAACTCCATAAGGCGGTATAACATACTGATATAACATGTATTTCTCCTAGCCCCAATAGCACGCGGTGCTGGCACGCGTCATGCATAACAATGTAGCAGAGAGACAAATGTTTTAAGTTTATCGCATCAGAACAAGGAGAGATGGTATGAAAACGTTACACCTTATTTTTTTAACAATGGTATTAGTGCTGGCGGTCGGCTGTGGCGGCAAGAAGAGCAACACTGTAGGAGTAGGAGCATACGCTGATGCCTACGGTTCGTTCGGCAGAAACAGCAACCCCCAAATCCAAGCGCAGGTAAATGAAGCTTACAATCAGTATCCATGCAGTGGACACAGGATTGAGCTTAACCTGCATACACAAAATGCCTATAGTACATCAACTGTAGTGGGCCCGTTTCAGCAGGGAAGTTCTGGAGTCAACGAACAGGCATATATCGGTTATTTTTGCTTTGAATCCAATAAATGTGACATTCTGTTGGTTGGAAAGGTTATGAACGGATACACCGTCACTGGATATAATGTTACCGTGGCTTATTGTGTTGGCGGCACTTCAACCACTCCCAACATTAACTATACACTTAGTAATTTTCAAACGTCCGGAATTATGTTAATGGATAACACCCTCTATGAAACAGGTGGGGCCTTATCAAACTATACAGAAGTTCAGGCATGTGCAGCAGGAGGCGACTGTAGAATCTTTCAAGATGCCTTTAATCCAGCTAACTATTAAAATAATCATCCCCGGGTGAGAAAACCCATCGCC
>JAGLPP010000122.1 GCA_023137315.1 Bacteriovoracaceae bacterium | reverse complement strand
GGGTCCAGAACGCTTTGGGTTTTGTTAATCTCGTCGGCGTTGGCACCACGACGTACGAGTTGAAATTGCAGTCTTTGGCGGGCGTATTCGATGAGTTCAGCCTTTTTCTCCTTGTGGAGTTTCCACAGTGTATGATCAGGAATTTCATCAATTATCTTCCATATATTGAAGTCGCCAACTTCCCTGACGTGGGCAGTGTGGGTGTAACGTGAAAAGAGCCTTTGTAGCTGTGGAGATACCCAGGAACTTGTATGTACACCGTTGGTGATATATCCAATTGGTACTTCAGTGTTTGGAAGACCAGGCCATAAGTCTTGCCACATTTCCTTTGAAATACGGCCATGCAGGCGCGAAACCCCGTTTGCGTAGCTTGAAAATTTCATGGCAAGTACTGTCAGGCAGAATTCCTCATGTTCATTTCCAGGATTTTTGAGTCCCATTTTGACAAAATTATTCCATGAGAGATTCAGATTTTGTTCAACCCATGATGAAAGATATTTTTTAATCAGACTTTGTTTGAAATGTTCATTTCCAGCGGGGACGGGAGTATGTGTTGTAAAAACATTACTGGACCAGACGACTTCCTGTGCTTCTTCAAGTGAAAGTTTGCGATTGACTATGAGGTTTCTAAGCCTTTCCAGAATTAAAAAAGCCGAATGTCCTTCATTGATATGGTAGCATGATGGTCTGTATCCGATGTGTCTGATGGCCCGAACACCTCCTATACCAAGCAGAATTTCCTGTCTGAGCCTCATGTCACGATCGGAATCATAAAGTCGTTTGGTGATGTCCCTGTGTTTATTAACATTCTCGTCGATATCGGTATCTAAAAGATATAGTGAAATTCTTCCAACCTGAACCTTCCAAATTTGGAAAAATACTGTATCGTTTCCGATTTCCATGTTGAGTACGATTGGCTGATCGTCTTCGTCTTTTACGACTTTCATTGGCATGGAGAACCATTCGTTTTCAGGATAAAATTCCTGCTGGATGCCTTCTGCGTTTAATCCCTGGCGGAAATATCCCTGTCTGTAAAGAAGGCCAACTGCAATAAGTGGTACGCCAAGATCGCTGGCTGACTTCAGATGATCACCAGCGAGAACCCCAAGACCTCCGGAATAAATTGGAAGTGATTCATGAATACCGAATTCACAGGAAAAATAAGCGACAGTTCCGTTTGATTTTTTTCCAAACTGGTCTTCATACCATGTTTTGGATTCCATATACTTTCTGAAGACTGTATGAACAGCGTTAACTTCATCAACATAGTCATTGTCTTCAGCAATTTTTTCAAGTTTATCCTGAGACATGCTGCATAACATCTTTATTGGATTTTTTCCGGCGTTTTTCCATGCCTCTGCGTCCAATTTTTCAAATAACTGGATGGCATCCCAGTTCCATGAAAACCAGGCATTGTTTGCAAGCTCAAGCAATGGCCTGAGTTTTTCCGGTGTTGTTGGCAGAACTGTAAAAGTTTCGAGTTTGAACATTGATCCCCCTAACTGATTGAAAATTCTGCTACCCTTTTAGTATAAAAAGCACTTTTATGGCAATTAAAATTTTATTGATGATACTGTTATGATTCTGTTTGGTTTTGCGTTCTTTCCAGTCGTATTTTCACATCATTAATGGCATTTGCATAAATCATAAAGGCATCGTGAGGGGAGTTGTAGGGGCTGAAGTAATTATGGACTGCGCCATCTCCGTAGTATTTGGTGCATGCATAATAATTATGATCAGATGTGAGAAGCCTTCTCCAATCCCTGATAAGTTCCTCGTTTTTTGACGTTTTGATGTCTTTTTCCATTGAGTAGAGAAGTTTTGCCGTGGAATTTTGCATGGAATTGCCAAGCCATGCGGATAAATCCCTCTCACGGTCGGCCCAAGAGGTATATTCGGGAATATCGAGTTCTCCCATTGAACGTCTTGTCCTTGCCACCTCTTTTGGAGTGGCCAGTTCCATTGAATCGTTTTTCGACAGCAGATTCATAAGTTCTGCAAGCAGGGAGAGTATTCCGTCTTCTTTCCGGTGATGCTCACCAAAGGTTTCATAGTCCATGAAAAGTCCGATATATGGGACTTTTCTGGAGGAAAGTTTTTCAAGATATGTCATATATTCCGCGGCCGTAAGCGGCTTTTCCCTCCAGAACTTATTGGAAAAACGGAAGGCAATTTCGTCTGAAAGTTTGTAGTTTTTCAGAAGAAGGGCAATATTTGTATCTTTCGGAGTATAGATAAAGTTAGGGCTTCTCCAGCCAAGCATTTTGTCGACACCTTCGGCGAGTGTGGCTGTAAAACCCAACTGCTCCGCAATTGTGGCAATTCTGTTGTTGTAGATGAGTTCGGTATTTCTGAAGGTTGTTGGTTTTTGTCCGAAAACTTTCTGAATTTTATCTCTATGAAGTTTTACCTGTTCGACAAATTCATTTTCTGAAAGAACGGAGGCGAGGGAGTGATGCCAGGTCTCTGCCAGAAATTCAACATTTCCGGTTTGTGCAAGTTCTTGAAATGATTCGAGAACTTCCGGTGTATAGAGTTCAAATTGTTCCAGTGCCGTACCCGAAATGGAAAAGGAGATATTAATTTTTCCGGGATTTTTTTTGATGGCCTCCAGAAGAACTTTGTTTGCCGGCAGGTAGCAGTTTTTTGCGATTTTTTCCATGATTTGACGATTGCTTGTGTGATCAATGAAATTATGATTTTTTCCGATGGAAAAAAAATCATAATCCTTTCGGAGTCTGAAGGGTTGGTGAACCTGAAAATAAAAGCAAACAGCCGTTTTCATAGCTATGTTATACCATTTTTCGGCACTTTTTCGTATTGTCCGTGTAAAAAACTCCCTGTCAGAGGTAGTTTTGGTAAATTTCCCTTACATGTATGGCCACATACTTCCAATCAATCTGTTCAAGGGTTCTCTTATTATTTTCGATTATCGCATGGCCTTGATGTGGGGAAGAGAGGATGTCAATTATGGATTGGGCGAGTTTATCGGTATTCCAAAAATCGATTTTAATGGCATCTTCAAGAATTTCGGCGATACCGGATTGGTTGGAGACAATAACCGGTATGTTGTGTTTGATGGCCTCAAGTGGAGTGATGCCAAATGGTTCTGAAACCGATGGCATGATATACAGATCACTCATTGAAAATAACCTTTCCCGGTCATTTGGCCCTAAAAAACCCGTGAAATGAAAGCGATCAATTATGTCCATTGATGCCATTTTTTCAATCATTTTTTTGGCAAGATCTCCTGCTCCGGCCATGACAAATCTTACGTTTGGTATTTTTTCAATGACCATTCTGGCAGCTTCAATAAAATATTCGGGGCCCTTTTGCATTGTAATTCTGCCAAGGAAAAGAACAATTTTTTCATTGTTTGATTTTTTAAATTCTCTGAGCTTTCCAAGTTCCGATATATCGTCCTTTTCAACAGCGTTGTAGATGACAGTGACTTTTTTGGCGGCAATACCATATTTGTCGACAATGATATCCTTCATTCTTTTGCTGACTGTAATAACCAGATCGGCTTTTTCCATTCCAAATTTTTCAAGATTAAAGATTTCAGTATTCGGGTTGTTACCGGAACGGTCGAATTCGGTTGAATGAACATGAACAACAAGTGGTTTTCCAGATGCTTTTTTAGCCTCATGGCCGGCAAGAAAAGTCATCCAGTCGTGGCAGTGGATGACGTCGTAAGATTGCTCTTTTCCCAGTTTTTCCCCTACAAGCGAATAACGGACAACCTCTTCCATGAGATTTTGTCCATAATTTCCTGAGAATTCGATAGTGACATCGTTATTGTCTCCATCCGTGGATTTTTTTGTTTTTTTGTATTCGTCGAAATCAAGATAAGGCGTTAATGTTGAGCCTATCTCGATGTACTCTTCCAGATGTTCTGTTTGTTTTTCAAATTCACTTTTTGTCATTGGAACTATATTGTCCGCTCCAAGAAGTGTGACCGGAGAGTCTTTTTGCTCACCTTTTATTTTTGGGACAATAAAGGTTATGTCAACTCCGAGCTTGGACAAGGCTTTGGTCAGACCAAAACATGCCGTACCCAATCCTCCGCTTATATGTGGTGGAAATTCCCAGCCGAACATTAAAACTTTCATTGATGTATCCTTATTTAGTGGTGAGTTTTCACATGTAAGTATATAAAAAAAATGTTCTTTTAAAAGTAAAAAAATGTAAAAGTAAAGTCATACAATTATTGTCAAGATGGTTTCAGGACTGATTAACATTATAGTATGCATTTGTTATGATCGGCATGGATTTGCGTGGGAGTATTTATGAAATGGATTAATTTGTTACCAGGATGTTTGCTTTTCTTTTTTTGCGCATCATGTATTAATTTAAATACAATTCCTGAAGTTACCTTCATCAAGGGAAAAACTATGGGAACAACTTATCGTGTCAAGATTGTTCCCAAATTGTCACCTGCCGGAGAAGAAAAAATCAAAAATGAGATAGTGACGACGTTGGATATTGTAAATAAAAGTATGTCGACTTTTAGGAAGGATTCGGAAATTGTCCGGTTTAACGATATGAGGGAGGGAACACTGAAATTGTCCCCGCAAATGTATGGACTCGTTCTTAAATCAATGGATATCAGCAAGGAAACATCTGGTGCTTTTGATATTACGATAGGCCCATTGGTCAATCTTTGGGGCTTTGGTGCTCTGGGAGAAAGACGCAAGGTCCCTCCGTCGAATTTGGAGATAGAGAAGGTGAAGGGGAAGGTTGGGTTCAGGCTTGCGAGCATTGATTACGCCATGGAAAGTGTTGCTAAAAAAAATCCGGAACTTTCTTTTGATATGGCCGCGGTGGCCAAGGGGTACGGGGTGGATATGATCTCCACAATGCTTGCCGAAAAAAATCACACAAATCATATGGTGGAGGTCGGTGGGGAAATAATGGTGTCGGGAAACAGATGGCCAAAGGAAGGGCGCAAGTGGAAGATTGGAATTGAAGTTCCACATTTGGATAAACGCAAGCCTGGAAGGATTCTTGCTCTTTCAGATATTTCCATGGCCACCTCAGGCGATTATCGAAATTTTTTTGAATATGAGGGGAAAAGATACTCCCACACTATTGATCCGGTTACGGGAAGGCCTGTCACCCATAATCTGACATCTGTTACGGTTCTTGCGAGAGAATGTGCGGATGCGGATGCTTATGCGACGGCCATTTTGGTGATGGGGCCTCAGCGTGGGCTTGAATTTGCCAATAATAAAAAACTCAAGGTGATTCTTTATATAAGGAAAGACGACGGTTTCAAGGAGTTATTATCCAAACAAATGATATTATTTTTGAAAAAGATGAGGGCCGGAGAGAAGCAAGGTGAAAAATAACAAGATAGGACATTCTGGTACGATTGAAAAAATTGAAGGCGATATTCTGTTTGTAAAGATTGAGACAAGCTCGGCATGCGCAAGCTGTCACGCTCGCGGGGCATGTGGTGTTCTTGATTCCAAAGAGAAGATTATTGAAGTTGATGCCAAGGGTGAAAACTTCGCAGTAGGGGATGTTGTGGAGGTTGTTCTTGACGAGTATCTTGGTTATCAGGCCTTGATTTTGGGATATGTTGTTCCTTTTTTTGTGGTGTTGATTTCACTTGTATGCTTTACGGTTGCCGGTTTTGAGGAGCTTTTGGCAGGCGTTTATTCGCTTGTTTTGTTGATACCGTATTACCTCATTTTATATTCTCAAAAGGATCGTTTGAAAAAAAAATTTGTTTTCAAGATAAGTGACAGATGTTATTAGTAGTGTGGCAAAAAACTCATGTATATCAATAGATTAACCTATTATCAGGATTTATTAAGAACATGAACAATCTAATGTTATCATCAATTCTTTCACTAAGCGGTGTAGGTGTTTTAGCGGCAAGCATACTCTATATTGCATCCAAAAAATTTCATGTTGAGGAGGATCCGCGTATTGACCAAGTGGAGGGAGTTCTTCCAATGGCCAATTGTGGTGGCTGCGGTTTTGCGGGTTGTCGCAATTTTGCGGAAGCGGTTGTTAAAGCAGGCAAGCTCGACGGACTCAATTGTCCCGTTGGCGGTGCTGAATGTATGGCACAGGTTGCACATATAATGGGAGTTGATGTTCAGGAGACCGAACCGATGGTGGCGGTTCTTCGTTGTAATGGAAGTCGTAAAAACGCCCCTCAAAAGACCCACTATGATGGTGCTCTTAACTGTTTTGCGGCGCACGCCCTGTTTGCCGGGGAAAGTGGATGTCCAAACGGATGTCTGGGATTAGGGGATTGTGCCGTGGCCTGTAGTTTTGATGCAATTACAGTAAACCCCGAAACAGGATTGCCCGAGGTCGATGATGATAAATGTGTGGCATGTGGGGCATGCGTAACAGCTTGTCCGAGGGATATCTATGAACTTCGGCCTAAAGGTATCAATTCCAAAAGGGTTTATGTTGCGTGCATGAATACACAAAAAGGTGCACCGGCGAAAAAAAATTGTTCGGTTGCATGTATTGGCTGTATGAAATGTGTAAAGGCCACTGAAAGCAAGTCGGTCTCTGTTAAGAATTTTTTATCATATATTGGAACTGACGTTGATACAGAATCCCACGGGCCGCAGTTGATAGATTGTTGTCCTACGAGCGCAATTCTGGGAGTTAACATTGAGGGAAGTAAAAATGCCTAGTCTAAAAACGTTTTCCAGGGGGGGAGTTCATCCTCCGGAATGTAAAATTTCTGCGAAGATGAACATTGAAGTACTCCACGTTCCACAGAAAGTATCCATTCCAATTTCGCAGCATCTTGGAGCACCATCAACCCCTCTTGTAAAAAGGGGTGATATGGTCAAGGTTGGAACTCCTGTTGCAAAGACCTCTGGATTTATTTCCGCCAATATCCATTCGTCCGTTTCGGGAAAGGTTGCAAATATTGCTGAAGTTGTTGACACAAGCGGCTACCCTCGCAAGGCCGTTGTTATTGATGTGGATGGTGATGAATGGGAGGAAAGTATTGATCGAGGCAGTGACTTGAAAAAAGACATTTCGCTTTCCAGGGATGAAATTGTGCAGAAGGTTTTGGAATCTGGAGTTGTCGGTCTTGGAGGAGCGACTTTTCCAACGCATGTGAAACTCATGGTGCCACAGGGAAAGAAGGCGGAGATTCTCATTATAAATGGTGTGGAGTGCGAACCATATCTTACAAGTGACCACCGTTTGATGCTGGAAAGGGGAGAGGAGTTAATGGTTGGCATTCATATTATAATGATTGCCTTGGAAAGTGATAAAGCGATTATTGGAATTGAGGCAAACAAGCCAGATGCCATAAAATATTTGACAGGACTTGCGAAAGATTATCCTGGAGTAAGTGTCCAGACCTTGAAAGTTAAATATCCGCAGGGTGGTGAAAAACAACTGATAAAGGCCATTACCGGTCGTGAAGTTCCGAACAAGGGAGGGCTTCCAATTGATGTTGGTACAGTCGTTCATAATGTTGGAACTGTTCTTGCGATTTATGAAGCTGTTCAAAAAAACAGACCGCTTGTTGAAAGAGTGGTTACGATAACCGGAAAATCAGTGAAAAAACCTGGTAACTATATGGTCAGGATAGGAACTCCTGTTCAAGATCTTGTGGAGGCCGCGGGCGGTATTCCAGAAAATAGTGGAAAAATCATCAGCGGCGGACCGATGATGGGAAAGACTTTGACCAATCTGGATGTTCCTGTGGTGAAGGGAACCTCGGGTATTTTAATTATTCCACTGGATGAGTCCAAAAGAAAAGTTGAGGGAAATTGCATTCGTTGTGGGAAATGCGTTTCGGTTTGTCCTCTCGGGGTTGAGCCACACCTTCTTTATGCTCTTTCAAAGAGAGGTGACTGGGAACGTGCTGAAAAAGAGGATGTTATGAATTGCTGTGAATGTGGTTCATGTCAATATACCTGTCCGGCACATCTTCCATTGCTGGATTATCTTCGCGTTGGAAAAGCGGAAGTTGGTAAACAAATTAGAGCAAGACATAATAAAAAATAAAAGGAAGTAAACTGTGACTGATAAATTATTGACCGTATCCCCATCACCGCACGTTCATAGTGAATTTTCCACTGAAAGAATCATGTATGATGTTGCGATTGCACTTATTCCGGCATTTTTAGTGTCGATTGTTTTCTTTGGTGTTGGAGCAATCAAGGTTACGCTTGTTGCCATTGTATGCTGTATTCTTTTTGAATATCTGATACAAAAGTTTGTTTTAAAAGTACCGGTTACTGTGTGTGATGGTTCGGCCATTGTTTCAGGAATACTTCTGGCATTCAATGTTCCATCCAGTATTCCTGTCTGGATGCTGGCCATTGGCGCATTTGTGACCATTGCTGTTGCAAAAATGTCCTTTGGTGGTCTTGGAAAAAATCCATTCAATCCCGCCCTTGTCGGGAGAGTCTTTCTTCTGATTTGTTTTCCGGTTCACATGACCTCATGGCCCGTGCCCAGACTCTGGGATTTTTCATTCACGGATGCTGTGACAGGTGCAACCGCTTTGGGAAAACTGAAAGAGGGAGTTATGATGGGACATGCTGTTCCAGAACTCATGCAGAAGATTCCGGGGTATATGGATCTTTTTATCGGACAGATTAATGGATGTATTGGTGAAATTTCCGTTTTGGCACTTGTTCTTGGTGCTGCCTATCTCTTGATTAGAAAGGTGATTACGTTATACATCCCAATGAGCTATATTTTTACGGTTTTTATTTTTACAGGTATTCTCTGGCTCGTAAATGACCAGCGTTTTGCCGATCCGCTATTTCATATCCTGTCCGGTGGTCTGATGCTTGGAGCATGGTTTATGGCCACAGATATGGTGACGTCTCCAATGTCGAAATACGGGATGATTATTTTTGGTGTTGGTTGCGGTGTGCTTACTGTTTTTATAAGACTTTTTGGGGCATATCCAGAGGGTGTTTCTTTTGCCATCCTTATAATGAATGCCACTGTCCCGCTTATTAATAAAATGTTCAGGCCTAAAAGGTTTGGTGGAAGATGAAAAATAAAGGTTTGCAGTCAACGTTTTTTAACATGGTCATCGTTTTGTTCTCAGTCGCTTTGGTGTCCTCGGCATCTCTTGGTTTTGTCTACAATCTGACCAAGGATAAGATCGCGCAGGCAAAGGCCGCAAAACAATTAAAGGCAATCGAGGAGGTTATACTTCCAGGTTATGATAATTCTCCTGCTGACGATGCATATGATCTTGCTATGGCGGAAGGTGGAGAGTTGGAATGTTTTCCGGCAAAACTCGGAGATGAGGTAAAATCCATTGCTGTGAAAACATTTACCAAAAATGCCTTTAGCGGGGAGATGTGGTTGATGGTTGGTTTTCTTCCTGACGGTACTATCAATAAGATTTCAATTGTTGATCAAAAGGAAACTCCGGGACTTGGAACAAAGGTTACGGAAAATAAGTTTAAATCACAGTTTGCAGGAAAAAATCCAGGAGTCTTTCGTCTCAAGGTAAAAAAAGACGGCGGTGACGTTGATGCGATTACTGCGGCAACGGTCAGCTCCCGTGCTGTTTGTGATGCGGTAGAGCGTGCTTATAAGGCATTTTTGAACAGGTAAGGTGAAAAATCATGACTAATTTGCAGAATCTCGCAAAAGGAATTATCAAGGAAAATCCGGTATTCGTTCTGCTTCTTGGGATGTGTCCGACACTTGGTGTGACAACATCCGCAATTAATGGAATGGGAATGGGTCTTGCGACACTCTTTGTGCTCGCTCTTTCAAACGTGGTGATTTCTCTTATAAAGAATCTTATTCCCGACAAGGTAAGAATCCCCTGTTTTATTGTTGTTATTGCCTCATTTGTGACAATTGTCGATCTTTCCATGAATGCGTATCTCCAGGCACTTCATGCACAGCTTGGACTTTTCATCCCCCTGATAGTTGTAAACTGTATTATTCTTGGACGTGCAGAGGCCTTTGCTTCGAAAAGCGGTGTGTTTTCCTCGCTGCTTGACGGGATTGGCATGGGTATCGGTTTTACTGTTGCTCTTGTTATCCTGGGTGGGGTTCGTGAGATTCTTGGAAGCGGTTCATTTTTCGGGATAAAGCCGGCCTTCATGGAAAATGCAGACACTCTCTTGCTTTTTGTAATGCCTCCGGGAGCATTTTTGGTTCTTGGATATCTGGTTGGTTTGGTTAATAAATTAAAAAAGGCGTAGTAGACATGGAATATTTTATGATTATTATCAGTGCTATTTTTGTTAACAATATTGTGCTTTCCCAGTTTTTGGGAATTTGTCCCTTCCTTGGAGTTTCCAGCAAGGTCTCCACTTCTGTGGGAATGGGTGTGGCCGTTGTTTTTGTAATGACCATTGCGACCATAGTGACTTACCTTATTCAACACTATGTTTTGATTCCCTACGGTATCGGTTTTATGCAGACGGTGACTTTTATTCTTGTCATAGCGTCGCTTGTCCAGCTTGTTGAAATTATTTTGAAAAAAGTTGCTCCACCATTGTATCAGGCCCTTGGGATATTTCTTCCGCTTATTACGACCAATTGTGCGGTTCTCGGTGTTGCCATTTTGGCCATTCAAAAAGACCTGACTCTTTTGGAGG
>JAGLPP010000121.1 GCA_023137315.1 Bacteriovoracaceae bacterium | reverse complement strand
ACATATATTCATCCATCGCACCAGCGGAGTCGAGCAATTTTTTTGCAAGTTTTTGATCGTTACCCATAAGGCCACAAATCTCACCGCCAAGAGCAACCAATACTGCTCCAGTCAATGTTGCTACATCGATAATGGCATCAGGATTTTGATCACAAGTGTAGTCCAGGCAATCTGCCAGAACCAGCCTTCCCTCGGCATCAGTATTCAGAATCTCCACTGTTTTACCATTTCTTCCCGTAACAATTGAATCTGGCATGGTTGCTTCCGGGCCAATGGCATTATCGGTCAGACCCAGGATGCAGGAAATTTTTATACCGGCATTGCAAAGAACAGCGGCCCTGAAAGCTGCATAAGCTGTTGCAGCGCCGGCCATATCGAATTTCATATTGACCATTGAGGCGGAAGGTTTAATTGAATATCCTCCCGTATCAAACGTAAGGCCTTTACCCACAAGGGCCAGATGTTTTGTTTTTTTAGTCGCTTTTTTTGGTGTGTAGGTCAAATGGACAAGTCGTGGTGCATAGTGACTTCCTGCATTGACTGAGAGGAAAAGATTCATTTTTTCTTTTTTGAGTGCCGCCTTATCCAGGATTTTGATTTTCACTCCACTTAACTTGGAAGCATCTTTTTCGATCTGTTTTGCCATTGTTTCCGAATTCAGATGGTTTGGTGGTTCATTGACAAGATCCCTGCCAAAATTAACCGATTCAGCGACAAATTTGAGCATTTTGTAATGCTTTTTCTATTTTTATCGAACCCTTTTTCTTTTCGTCTGTAAAAAAATCAACTGTCTGAAGAAGTGGGGCCTTGCTCTCTGATTTATACCTGTTAAACTCATATTCAGTAAATAGCAGGGATTCTGTAATGGTATAGACGGTTTTTTCAAGCTTTCCGCCAATTTTAAAACCGTCAATCATAATGGAAAGATTTCCGGTATTGTTTTTTAATCCCTTGTAGATCCTTGCAATTTCATTTCTAAGAAGTTCTGCTGATAATTTTGCTTTTTCACCAAGTCCACATGCCAAAACTGACGTTCCATTTTCAAGGTGAAAAATAAACTGTTCCCCGGTTTTACCCTTAAAATTTTCAGAGGAAACTATATTGGAGAAGGAATCCTTGAATTCCTTGGGCCAGTTGGAATTTACGAGTTTTGCCTGTTCTTTTTTTCCGTTTTTTTCGTTTCGCGTATAGGCCGGAATAAGTACAAGTTCTTTTTGAGTGATAATTTGAGAGCTGAAATTTAAGTTTAGTTTCATTGCGCACTCCGGTAAGTGATATGAGTTGTTAAGAAGCATTTTAAACATATAATAGATATATGTTCAAGGTTGCACAACGCTACATTGCCTACAATTTTCTACCTCCCTTTTTGGCAAGTTGTATTTTTTTCGTAATGTTTCTTCTGACATTCCAGCTTTTCAAAATTACACGCATTATAATAAACAAGGGCGTTGAGTTTTCCGTTATCCTTGAATTAATCGGGCACATAGCAATATCATTTTTTCCAATGGCAATACCTCTTTCCGCTCTGGTTGCCACTATTTATACATTTAATAAACTCTGTGAAGATTCTGAAATTATGGCCATGAGATCTTTTGGAATGAGTAAGTTCCAGCTATTTCAACCTCTGCTTATTTTAGGAATACTAATCTCACTTGTCGTTTTTTCATTAAATATGAATATTATTCCATTTTCTAAAAAACAATTTAAAAATCAAATAATCAAACTTACATCAAGAGGAATGATAACCGATATCAAGACAGGGCATTTTTTTACGGATATTCCAAACGTCACTTTATTTGCAGAAAATGTTGAAAAGAAAGGTGAACTCCTGAAAAATGTCTTTATACATATAAAGGATCGCAATAAAAAAAGTGAACGGGTTATTTTTGCCAAAAAGGGAGTGCTGATTAGAAGCAAATCAAGCGATTGGGAAGTTGCCTCGCTCAGACTTCATCTAAGTGACGGTAATATTATCAAAACCTTTAACGAAAAAAATGATATAGAAAAAATTCTATACAAGGAATATGAATTTCCACTTGTAAGCGTTGGAGAAACACCTGGTTTTGTCACAAAGGACAGTATGCGAACCAGTTATGAACTTTTCAGGATCATATTTCCTGGTAACGAAAAAATAAGAAAAGGTGTCAAAATTCTACGTGCAAAACTTGAATTTTGGGCAAGATTGAATGCTCCACTGCAATGTCTGTTATTTATTCTACTCGGTTTTTGTTTTGGTATTCAAAAGGGACGTGGCAAATCAAAAAATACCAGCGCAATGGCCATGCTTATTTTGACTGCCTACTATATCTTGTTTTTTGCGGGTGTGAGTTTTGCGAAAAAGGGACTTATTCCACCATCAGCCACCATTTTTGTTCCAACGTTTCTTCTTGCTGCAATTAGCTTGCATTTTTATCGCAAACTTGACTGGGTAAACTAATTGTTATTCCTATTAAGATAGTCTTCAGAAGTAATAACACTTCCATCTTCCTGAAAAATGAACATTGGAAGAACGTAATCCTTTCTCTTGGTTTTTGGAAAAACAAGGCTTTTCACACCGGTCTTTGTATGTATCTTTAACGGCCTGTTGTTCAGGAAAACAGTTGTTCCATTAACATTTCCAAAAAATATACGAATGATCTCCCCAACCAGTCTGATGCTTTGTCCTTTTTTCAGTGTTCTCTGCTTTACCTCTCCGTCGTCAACCTTGAAGGTAATCCAGCTCCCCCCTCTGGTAGCACTAATAAAAAGGTTTTGTTTTCCGTCCACCATCGCTTTTTTTACTTTTGACGGAAGATAACTTTTTACAATTTCAGGCTCGTTTTTCGTTACATAATCATAGGTTTTGATGGCCATCGGACCAAAATCATAAACTTTCTTTTCTTTCTTTTTTACGATGGTCTTTTTTTCTTCAGACTTGACCGCAGGAGTTGGAGTTGGAGTTGG
>JAGLPP010000120.1 GCA_023137315.1 Bacteriovoracaceae bacterium | reverse complement strand
AGTTGGAGCAGGAGTTGAAGCGAGTGTTTTTACAGGTGTTGGTAGTGGTTTTGTCACTTTTTTGATTTTTTTGTCTATTTTTACTTCTGGCGCAATTTCCGCATCCTTTTGGAAAGGTTTCAAATATATGACTATCGCAATTGCCATTGCGGTCAGGATGGCAACTGTCCAAATACCTGGACTTATGTTTAAACCGGTTTTCTCCTCTTCATTGACTTCAGAACTTGAATGAGTGGGAAAGAGGATATTATAGGTGTCATTCAAATAATCCATACACGTTTTCTGATTCAGCCCGAGTAATTTTGAAACCGGCTTCAAATAACCGATAACATAAGCCTTATTCGGCAGAAGGTTAAGACGGTCATTTTCCAGATGTTCCAATTGTGTTATGCTGATTTTTGTTTTGTGGGAAATTTGCCTGAGCGTAAGATTTTTTTTATTTCGTTGTTCTTTTAAAAATTTACCTATGGTAATAATTTCTTTTCCTTCGTTGTTGTCATTATTGTTGTTGTTGTTTTCTTCTTGCATAATTCTTAATTAAAAAGTTGGAGTTATAAATAAGGTTTTATTTTTCTTTTTTAAACCAAGCTTGTTACCGGCCATCGGAGAACCTGTTTTTACAGACTCTTCAGGAAGTTCCAAAATCTCATCATGAATGGTATGTTTTCCAATTTTATCAAGTCCTAGAATAACCCTTGGAGTCAGATTTGCGAGTTTTTCCCTGGCAAGTTTTGAGAATCTTGTATCAGGATGTTTTTTAATCAGATGATTCAGCTTGTCTTTTGCCCTCATGTATTCCCCCAGTTTTATAAGGGTGACTGCCTGTTTATAATGCGGAATCGGATATGAATAACAAGTCGTCAGGGAAGCTTTCACATAGGATTTATAAGCATTCTTGTAATCCCTGTTTTTATAATGAATATTTCCCAACAGAAGATGTGCAGGACAAAAATCCTTTTTATCATTCAAGGAAAGATTCAATCTCTCCATTGCTTCGGAAATACGATTTCTTTTCAATGATATTGTTGCCATATTAAAAAGAACACGAAACTGTTTGCTGTAAGTAAGGTGTGATCTTATTTTTTTATACTCCTGTTCCGCCAAAGAATATTTCCCCATTTTAAGATAAATGGACGCAAGATTATTCCTGGCATCAGAATTCTGTTTATCCACATCAAGGGCCTTTTTCAGATTTTTTTTGGCAAGCGTTTTTTCTCCCTTGAAATAATATGCCATACCGAGATTATTCAATATTTTTGTATTATCTGGATCAAGTGTATTTGCTTTTATCAGATGCTTTAAGGAATTGGTATAGTCACCGTGCAACAGCTCGGATGATCCCTGGCTGTAATATAAATCCGCTTTTTTAAGTCTTGGATTTTTATGCTTTGGAGACGAGCACCCATTTACCAATAAAACAAGGAGCATTAACTTCAAACAGATGATAACTCTCATTAATCTTCTCCTCACTAAAATACACACAAACAGATAATATTTTACTGTTTTTGTTGATGGAGGTAAATCAAAAAAAATGAATAATCCATTTTAAATTATTTATAACCAGCCCCCAATATACACAACGTTTCAAAGTGGTACGTTGAGGGAAAGAAATCAAGCAAGTGTACCTCAAGAAGATCGTATTTTGGCATGATGGATTGTATGTCACGTGCCAGTGTTGCTGGATTACAGCTTACATAAAATATTAAGGAAGGATCGTATTTATTGACAAGATCACTTATTCCCTTGAATCCGCTTCTTGGCGGATCCAGCAGTAGGAAATCCGCCGAGGAAACCATATCTGAAAGTTTTGACAGAAAATTTTTCGAGTACAGGTTAATATCAATGAAAGTTTGTTGTTCTCCTTCGATAAAATGATTGTCCCGATAGATATCAATGACCGCTGTGGATTTTGAGGTGAGATTTCTGGAGAGATTCCCATTTCCCCCAAAAAGATCAAGAACAGATGGTGTTCCGTGTTTTTGGAGATAAAAATCATATTTATCTTTAACAAGCTCCTGAAGTTTTTTGTTCATCAGTGAATTTACCTGCGTAAATCCTCCATGTGAATAATTGCTGTTAAAATAACGATGAACTTTTTGGTCATCCTGAATAATGATCTCAAGATGTCCTTTTGCACGTTCATCACTGAATATTGATGACCTGTCCCCGTTTTCATACAATTGCCTGATTTCCATTTGTATTTGAGGTAATGCCAGCGTACAACGTGGAACCTCGATAATTCCACCCGTAATGCGGCTTATAAAACCAAGCTGTTTACCGAATGAATCATAGTGAAGCTGGATTCTATTTCGATACTCATTTCGTTTTGGGGATTCATGAACCTCGATTTGAATCGGATTTTTTTTGCATACATTTTTCAAAAGCCAGGAAAGACCGTTTTTTTTAAAGGTGATTTCATTTTCATAATTTGTATGTTGATAATGACAACCAGAGCAAATTTCGTAATGTGGACAATAAGGAAAAATTCTTTCCGGAGATTTCAGAGTAATTTGATCAACTGTTGTTGTTGCAAAAGCAGTTTTTTTTGTCTGGGCCACAATGTGCGCAACACCATCTTCACCGGGCAGGGTTTTTGGAATAAAAACCACATTGTCGGTAAGCTTTGAGACGCCCTGCCCCATCGGGTCAACGTGTTTAATGTGAAAAGGTATTGTTTTTTTCATATTTTTCATGACTCCCATGGGCAAAAGATGCATCTAATTAAAAATACTTTAATTCAGGGGTATTATTAAAGCATGTTGAAATTTTTCAAAAAGATCCCGTTTTTAGCGGAGCTATTCTTTAACGGGAGCTTTATTCTACTATACTCCATAAAGAATTTTAAAAAAGTTCCATCCATATGGACCACAAAATATTTTGAAATTCCTGTTTTCAACTATATGGATATGTCTCTAAAGATTATGGTATGGTTCGTACCGTTGGTCATTGCGCTTGTCGTTTTCGTTCATTACCTGAATTGTAAATCACTTGAGGAATTTTTAAGAAAATACATCTTTTCTGTGCTGATTCTTGTTCCAATGGTTATTACATATGGGGATATGGAGTTTTCCTTCTGGTTGTCCCTGGTTCATCTGTTTTCATCAATACTGGTTTTATTTGATGTGGATAACCGCTTTGTGGAAGTGAAAAAAGTCGATGTACCGGATTTTTTCAAAAATATTCAATTAAGACCTGCCCAGACAATTGTTCTTTCTTTCGTTGCGGCCATTCTTATTGGAACTTTTCTTTTGAAATTACCAAACTCCGCCAGGGCCGGTCACACAATTTCACTTATTGATGCTCTTTTTACAGCGACTTCAGCAATCTGTGTAACCGGACTTACAACTCTTTCCGTACAAGACAGTTTTAGTTTCTTTGGCCAGATAATAATTTTGATATTGATTCAAGTTGGTGGTTTGGGAATCATGACTCTTTCATCTTCAATGGCCGTACTGTTGGGGCGCTCAATGGCGATGAAAGACAGATTGATCATGCAGGACCTTCTCGACATCTCCAGCATGGAAGGACTCATGGCATTGATATTCGATATCATACGTTACACATTTATTATTGAACTTTGGGGTGGTGTCATTCTCACATTTGCTTTCGTTTTTGAGGGATTCGAATTTCCATTAGCACTCTATTACGGTTTTTTTCACAGCATTTCAGCTTTTTGCAATGCAGGTTTTTCACTTTTTAATACATCTTTGGAAAGTTATGTCTCCAAGCCATTGATACACGGGACAATTGCCGTTCTAGTGGTTCTCGGCGGGTTTGGGTTTATAGTTCTTCGAGAGTTAAAAGAGGTGATTATCAGGAGAAAAAGTATAGAGCGAATCGGACTTCATTCAAAAATTGTTCTGGTTACCTCCGTATTGCTGATTGTGGCCGCTGCAATGTTTATTTTCTTTGGAGAATATCTCTATTCTCTTGATGGTTATAATATATGGGAAAAAGTTCAAATTTCAATTTTTCAGTCCATCACACTAAGAACGGCCGGATTCAATACAATTCCACTTCCGCAAATGCACACCTATACCATTTATCTTATGGCCCTTTTCATGTTCGTTGGAGCAAGTCCGGGTTCAACCGGAGGAGGGATTAAAACAACAACTTTTGCGATTCTAATTTCTTCCATTATCTCCACTCTCAGGGGTAAAAAGAAGGTTGAGATATTCAAAAGGACAATTTCTCCACCCATCGTTGTCCGGACAATCGCACTCACGTTTATTTCAATATTAATAACATGTTTTTTTATATTGCTTTTAATGAGACTTGAGCCTGATCAGCCATTTCTTTCGATATTTTTTGAGGTGATCAGTGCTGGAGCAACAGCTGGATTAACCCTTGGAGGGGTGACTCCATTTTTATCAGTTTTAGGGAAATTTGCCATCTCGGTATTGATGCTAATAGGCAGAACCGGGCCACTTACACTGGTTCTGGCGATAGGGGAAAGAACACGTGCAACAGGCAAGGTGGATTACCCTGATGGCCGGATAATGATAGGTTAATAAGCAAAGAGGTTTTTTATGATAGTAGCAGTTATTGGACTTGGGACTTTTGGGGAAAAAACGGCAGTTAGTCTTTTTAAAAAAGGTGCAGAAGTCATTGCTATCGACAAGGATGAAATACTTGTTGAAAAAATCAAGGATCGTGTTACTCATGCAATTGCGCTTGATGTTACCGACGAGAGAGCACTTCGTTCCCAAAATATATCCGATGTTGATGTTGCCATTGTGGCGATCGGGGATAATCGGGAGAAAAGTATAATGGCAGTGGCAATGCTCCGAAAACTTGGAGTTGGCCGTGTTGTAGCAAGAGCTACGGACCCATTGCACGAACATGTTCTGGAGGAAATCGGAGCAAGTGAGACAATCAAGGTTGAGGAGGAAATGGGGGAAATTATTGCATCAAAGATTGTTGCACCACACGTTTTACAACGATATAATTTTGCGGCCGGTTACTCCATAGTTGAAATAAAAATGGGCAAGCGCTATGCTGGAAAAACTCTTGTTGAAAGCAAGATAAGACAAAACTACAATCTCAGTATTGTGGCCTTGCAAAAACGGGTTCCGTTCATTACGGAGGACGGAAAATCATCATACAGAATTGAAATTAATGATTGCCCAATGCCAATGGATGTGATCGAACAGGATGATATTGTTGTTCTTGTTGGAAGTGAAAAGAATTTTAACAAGCTTTTTGGAGATATTGCTGAAGGATGAATAAGGGGATTTTATGAACCTTTCACTTAGAAGGCGGATTGCTATCAGTTTTATTATTGCCAACGTTGTTGTCTTAGTGATGACTTCGGCAGTATTTTATTTTTTGAACTCAATGAATGTGAATATTGAGGATATCACAGCACAATCAAGCAAGATTTCGACACTAAATGATGAAATCAGGATTTCCGTTGTATTGCTTTTAAAAAATCAAAGAAAAATTCTGACCCAGAAACATGGAAGAAGTATCACTGTTGATAAATTGAAAAACAGATGTGAGGTTTTTTCATCCCAATTACATCGCCTGGGAGCAAATTTTGGAAAGGACAGCAATGTTAATAATATTGTAAACCGTATGCTTGGCCAGATTGACTCAATCAAGGTTGTACTCGGAAAGGCAATTTTTTACATGCGCGACAGGGGTGATCGCAGTGAGGGAGCGGTAAGGATTGCCAGTACGGGTGATATTGCTGATAAAATTCTGGAATCTTTTACCGAACTTCAGGACACCCTTAACAAGCTTTCACGTGAAGGAGATGAAAAAATATACGTGGTTATCAACGAAACCAAAAGACTTATGATGATTATCCTGATTATCGGTTTTTGCGCCATTATTCTGTTGAATCTGGTCATTCCCGCAAAAATTGCCCTGCCATTTAAAAAAATAAAGGACGCGATAAGGGAATTACAAGATTGCAATTTTGATGTTTCCATTTATTACAATCAGGACGATGAAATCGGAGAAATTGCCCGCGAGATGAATAAAATGATTTACAGCTTTAAGGTTTTTGATGAGCTTCGTACAGACAGGATACTTGTTGAAAACAGAAAGTTTGACGCTCTTGCAAACATGGTTAAAAAACCAGTTCTTCTTTCAAATGCCGAAGGTAAACTTATTTATATGAATAACAAACTTTATTCGCTGCTACAGGTCCAATCCGTGGATGTGATTGGAAAGGACATGTCGGACACCATTTTACCCAACTCAATAATAGAAACATTTGAACTGGCAATTAAACGCCGTGCAAAAATTGAAAACGCCGAGATTATCATTCCTGTTAAAAAAAGCGAAAAACTGGAAGATGCGGAAGAAATATCCGATTTGCTGGTACTTGATGAAGAGGCGGAGGAAAAAAGCAGGCAAAAAGACAAGGAACTTGAACCTGAAAAGGTAAAGGAACCAGAGGAAGTGATATTTAGTGGATATGGTAATGTTATTCCAATACGCGGAAAAGATAGTTCCCTGGATTATTACCTTATGGTACTCTCAATTGAAATATTTTCATAAATTTTAATAGTCAGGATTTTATGGATAAAAGATTCATCAGGAATTTTTCCATTATTGCTCATATTGATCATGGCAAGTCCACACTTGCAGACAGAATGCTTGAGGTAACAAATGCTGTTACACAAAGAGAAATGTCTGATCAGTTTTTGGATAATATGGATATTGAAAAAGAAAGAGGCATCACCATCAAGGCACAGACAGTAAGGCTCAAGTTCAAGAGTCGTGATGGTAACGACTATTATTTGAATTTGATAGATACTCCGGGCCATGTGGATTTTTCCTACGAGGTTTCAAGATCCCTTGCATCCTGTGATGGAGCACTTTTGGTAGTGGACGCATCCCAGGGAGTTGAGGCCCAGACTCTGGCAAATGTTTATATGGCCATTGATAATGATCTTGAGATATTGCCTGTTCTCAACAAAATCGATCTTCCTCACTCCGATGTTGACAAGGTAAAAAATGAAATCGAGGAGATTGTAGGTATTGACGCCTCCTGCGCCAACATGGTTTCAGCAAAGACAGGTAATGGTGTCGAGGATCTTCTTGAAACAATAGTGGAAAAGATTCCTGCACCGACAGGTGATCCTGAAGGAAATCTTCAGGCATTGATTTTTGATTCCTGGTACGATGCCTATCAGGGAGTCATTGTCATTGTAAGAATCGTGCATGGAACAATTAAAAAAGGTGACAAAATATATCTGAAACATTCTGACGCGGATTATGAAGTTTTGAAACTTTCGATTCGTTCCCCGTTTATAATTGATGTTGATCAACTATCAGCCGGTGAAGTTGGAATGGTTGTCTGTGGAATAAAAACCGTCAGGGATATCAAGGTCGGAGATACGATCGTTCACTCAAAACACAGAGAGACTCCCAACCTTTCAGGATACATGGAAATCAAACCAATGGTTTTCTGTGGAATTTTTCCGGTCGAATCAAGTGAATACTCTTCATTAAGGGATTCATTTGAAAAGCTTGCCCTTAATGACTCATCCTTTACATTTATTCCAGAAACCTCGCAGGCACTTGGGTTTGGTTTCCGTTGTGGTTTTCTAGGTCTTCTTCACATGAATATTGTTCAGGAAAGATTGGAGAGGGAGTTTGAAATGAATATTATTTCAACAGCTCCTTCAGTTGAATACAAGGTTTTGACAATAAGTGGAGAAAGTATTCTTGTTGATAATCCTGCCATGCTTCCTGAAAGTCATTTAATTGAAACCATATCAGAACCCATAGTAGAAGTTAATATTCATGTTCCAAACGATTTTGTCGGAAATATTATTAAACTTTGCACTGAAAGACGTGGCGTACAAAAAGAAATCCGATACATTACAACTGAACGTGTTCAGATTATCTATGAATTGCCATTGGCTGAAATGGTTTTTGATTTTTATGATAAATTGAAAGGTCTATCCAAGGGATATGCCAGTATGGATTATGAACTTTGTGATTACCGCGCATCAAATCTGACAGAGGTTGATATTCTTCTCAACAAGGAAAAGGTGGACGCACTTTCAATTATCTGTCATAGGGAACATGCCAAGCACAAGGGCAGACTTTTGGTCCAAAAATTAAGAAAATACATCGGACGCCAACAATATGATATTGTTATTCAAGCGGCAGTTGGCTCAACGATACTTGCCAGGGAAAGCATCAAGGCATTTCGGAAAAATGTGCTGGCCAAGTGTTATGGCGGTGATATATCACGAAAAAGAAAGCTTCTGGAAAAACAAAAAGCCGGTAAAAAAAGAATGAAAGTGGTTGGATCGGTGGAAATTCCCCAGGAAGCATTCCTTGCGGTTTTAAAAGTTGACGAAGATTAGATTATGTATCAGGAAATTTTTAAACATTTACAAACGGCCATGAAGGAATACACCTCCACGGACAATTATGACGTTCTTTTGGAGGCAAGAGACGAATATTTTAAACTAACAGGCCAGGCGTTGGAAGAGGACGATGATTATGAAAGTATCATGAACTCATTCAATGATTGGTATCTTGTGCAATTTGTCTCTAAATTGCGAATCAGGACAGCAATAAAGGATTATGCTTTAAAATATAATCCTGACGAAGATGTTGTTTATGCGTTAACACATGTTAAACATTCATTGTTTGAGTTTTCAGGAAAAAGCCTTGGTGGCAAATTTCAACTTAATGATATCCTCCATTCAACAAAAATTCATCTGGCCCCATCCCATCCACAATTAGCCATGGTAAAAAATGATCTATTCCTTGGCAGATTATTAAAATACAAAGATGAATATTTTTTAATGAATGGGATGTCGATACTTCCAAAAGAAATTAAAGGGTTATTGGAGACGGAATCGAAAAAACTGAGAAAAGAAAAAAATTTTCACAAGGAAAAATATTTCCTTTTTTTAGTGGAAAATTTAAAAAATAAATGGAAACGATATGGACATCTGCAGGCAGACCGCCTTTTTAATTTCAACGAAAAAATAGAAGGATGGATGTAATGATCAAATTATACGGCTTTACGTTTCTTAGAAACGGTGTCAGCCATGATTATTCCTTCAAGGAAAGCCTCATCTCACTTAACAAACTCTGCAGTAAAATCTATATTGCGTTGGGAAAAAATGATGATGGTACCAGTGATGCCCTGAATGATTTGGACTTTCTCAAAATCATTCCGACAGTCTGGGACATGAGCAGACTCGGAGATGGTGGGCTTATTTTTTCAGAACAGACCAATATCGCTCTTAATACTCTTCGCCGCGATCACTGCCACGAAAACAGTGCCTGGGGAATTTATCTTCAGTGTGACGAAGTTATTCATGAAGATGATATAGAGATGATTGTCAGGGATCTGGAATATGCTGATAAAAACGGCTACGATGCCGTTCGTTTTCGTTATCTTCATTTTTGGCAGGATCATCAGCATATTGCCATTAACAAGATATGGTATCCGCAGGAAATAAGGGCATTGAAGCTTGATTCCGGTGTTAAAAGCTACGGGGATGCACAGAGTTTTGAAAATGCACAAAAAATTTTTGAAAGCGATGCCAGAATACATCATTATGGCCACGTAAGAGACAGTGAAAAGTATGCTATTAAAAAAGACAGTATCATTCGTTTTATAAGACCAAAAAGCAAACTTGGAAAATACATAAGGCGCGAAAAATCATCCCATGACAAAACAGAAAGTCTTGCTTATCTCGGAGATCATCCAAAGGTCATGAAAGACAGAATTATCAGATTAAAGGATACATGGGAAAAGGAAGAGAAAAGTATTATTTGGATTGTTGGAAATAAAAATGATTATAGTAAAAAAGTTATAAAAAAAATCAATGCTAAAACAGTGAACTGGGTGCAGGATTTAAAGGAAGTTCCTTCTAACGAAAAAATGAATGCAGTTATTATGAACCCATCCCTTGTTCAAAAAATCCTTCATCCGTCAAATGTACCTGCGAAAATGAGATCCAAGCTGGCACTTTTATGGCCTTCAGATTTTTTTCTTGTACTCAAGTTGTCCGAAAAGGGAATAAGTCTCAAAAACTGTAACGACTAGCGAATCACTAGCAAGACGCATCAGGAACATTTCCAGCATCATGCTCAAACACTTCCGCATCATGAATGGAATATCTTTTTCCTCCAAAGATATACGCAAAAACCCCAAGAAGGTTCACGGTAATCCAGCATACAAAATAAAGATTGAATAATGATGCTCCCTTGGCAACACCAAAAAGGGAGAACAGCCATTCAAACATGGCATGCCCAACTCCAATCCCCGCAGGGGAAATAGGAATTGCCATTGCTACAAAACCCAATGGTATGAAGCTGTAAGCTTGTTCCAAGCCAAGTGGAACATCTGTTATAAATGGTTGCACAATGTACCAGAATGCAAAAACATTTAGTGCCTGTATACATGCACTAAGTCCGAGACAACCAAACAACGATTTTTTATCCTTTCCTATAAGCCATGCCTGATCAAAAACATTACTTATGGCTTTCCCGATAAGGGGAATTTTTTCGGCATTTTTATGAAAGATTTGTTGAAGCTTTTCAGGCAGAAACAATGAAAATATGAATACAATAACACCAGCGAAAATCAAAAAATTCATATGGATAAGGCCCACAACCTGCGGTCCTTTTAAAATAAGATCCGTATAGTATATAACACTGAAAATTCCCAACAGAAACAACAAACCAATCAAACCGATAATTCTATCCATTAGGACCGAAGTCAGAAGATAGGTTTTTGTCAGGCGATTATCAAGATCCTTGGCGTATACAAGTTTGACAATATCTCCGGTAACTATTCCGGGAAGAACAGTGCTGAAAAAAAGCCCAATCCATGTAAGTTTTGTAAGAACCATGAGTGGAAGTTCGCTTTTTGTTTTTATCTCAAGAAGAATTTTCCACCTGAATGTCGTCAGGAGAACATTCAGAAACATCACGGCAAAACAAACAATCCATGTTAATTTGTATTCGACGGATGTGGCCATGATGGAAAAGTCCAGCTTCCCCTTGTAGACCATGTAGCCGATAATTCCGGCAGCAATTCCGACTTTAATAATGATCGATAACATTCTCTTAATCATCAAGCTCGTCCCAGTAAGCAAATGTGTACTTCATAAACATTGAGTAAGTCGCATTTATAGCAATAATAAGGCCTGCGAGTCCATCCAAAAATCCCAGCTTTAAAAAATAACATTCAAAAAATTTTCCAACCGGTCTTGCAAATAGCTCAAAAAGATTGGGGCGACGTCCCTTGCGTCTTATGAGATCACTGGCCCCACGATAAGCATATTTTACGTTTGTATCCACCTGGGATTTAACCGTGGGAAAGGAATAATGGTTAAGATGCCCTTCCAGACGTCCGCACGGGCCTCCAACAGACAGTTCCAGATTTTCATGAACTTCAGGGGCCGTCCAACGAACATGTTTTTTGTTTCCAAGTCTTGTTACATAATCCGGATACCAACCGCCATGACAAATCCATTTCCCGCAAAAGGATGTGGAACGATTCAAAGCGTATAATTGACATGCAGGTTCATCACCACTTAAAAGCGTGGTTATGGTTTTCTTGAGTTCCAGGGAAACTTCCTCGTCTGAATCAATATTAAGAATCCAGTCATTCGCACATTGTGATGCAGCAAAGTTTTTTTGCTGCCCGTATCCTTCGAATTTGTTCTTGATGAATTTACAATTATATTTTTTTGCGATTTCTTCCGTGGCATCATTGCTAAAGCTATCCACAATAATAATTTCATCGACAAAGTCCAACGATTTTATGGCACGCTCAAGATTTTTTTCCTCATTTAATGTTATTATTGTAGCGGATAACTTCATACTGCAGTATCTTACAGCGTATAGGTTGATTTTGTAAGGAATTATGCATCTAAAAACTGGGAGAATTTGATGAAAGTCGCTGTGATTGGAACCGGCTATGTAGGTCTTGTAAGTGGAATTTGTTTCGCTGAAATTGGTCATGATGTGATTTGTATCGATATAAATACAGAAATTATCAAAAAACTAAATAATAACGAAGTTCCAATTTATGAACCCGGACTTGGTGATCTTCTTCAAAGAAATCTACGCTCGGAAAGAATCAAATTTTCAACCAGCTATGAATCAATATGTGATGCCAAGGTTATTTTTATTGCAGTTGGAACTCCCTCTGCAGATACCGGCGAGGCTGATTTAAAGTATGTGTGGAGTGCCGCTGAATCCATTGCCCAACATATGAGAGAAGAAGCAATTGTTGTACTCAAGTCCACAGTACCGGTTGGAACCCACAAGCAACTACGTGAACGCATGGAAAATAAAACCAATAAGAAATTTTTTCTTGTAAACAACCCTGAATTTTTAAAGGAAGGATCGGCAATTGAGGATTTCATGCGTCCGGATCGCGTGGTTATAGGTTATCGCGAACCAGAGGCCTTCGAAACAATGAAAGAGCTGTATACTCCGTTGGTAAGACAGGGAAATCCAATTATCAGGATGTCCAACGCATCTGCTGAAATGACAAAATATGCCTCAAACTCATTACTTGCAACCAGAATAACATTCATCAACGAAATTGCACGCTTCTGCGACAAGGCTGGTGCTGATGTTGAACAGGTTAGAAAAGGGATGATCTCTGACCGACGTATTGGTCCTCATTTTCTCTATCCGGGCCCGGGATTTGGCGGAAGCTGTTTTCCAAAGGACGTACGCGCTATTGCTCATACCTCCAAGGAGTTCGGAATTGACATGGAAATACCCAGAACTGTCATGAGGGTGAATGAAACCCAGAAAACATATATGTTTCATAAGATGATCAATCATTTTGGAGATATATCCGGTATGACCTTTGCCATTTGGGGAGTTGCTTTCAAGGCAAATACAGATGATATTCGCGAAGCTCCGGCAATCAGCATGGCAACGGAACTTATTAAAAAAGGTGCCTCTGTCCATTATTATGATCCTGAAGCATCCCTTAATTTTGAAAAGTTAATGGAATCCAATCCTGACACCCGCGGAAAAACCAGGCGTTTTGAAAACAAGTATAATTGTCTGAATGGTTGCGATGCCATGGTTGTTATGACCGAATGGAGGGAATTTAGTTTTCCTGATTTTTCAGAACTCAGGGAACGTTTAAGCAAGCCGGTTATTTTTGATGCCAGAAACATCTTTAAGACCCGAAATATTCTTGGAGAGAAATTCGAGTACTATGCTGTCGGCAAGTATATACCAACACCAGAGGAGTTTGTGAGTCGATGAAAGTTGGACTCATCCAAATTTGTTCAGTACTCGAACCAGAGACCAATCTAAAAAAGATCAGGGCATTTTTAAAGACTGCAAGGGATAAGGATCTTGAGGCGGTTTTTCTTCCGGAATGTTTTTATTCCATGTCTGATGGAACAAAACCCACACCTTATCTTGTTGACGGAAACGATGAACATTACAAGGAAATAAAAAAACTTGCCACTGATTACTCCCTTTATATTATCGGCGGTTCAGCGGCCACAGTGAAAGATGGTAATGTCGTTAATCGTAATTATAATTTTGACCCGAAAGGAAATGATTTGGGCCATTATGACAAGATACATCTTTTCTCCTGCGATATCAGGGATTCAAAAGGCGAAAAAAAAGTCATCAATGAATCGGATATCTATGTTCCGGGTAGTGAACCAAAATTAATCAAGGTCGGTCCGCTTAAAGTCGGACTTTCTATATGTTTTGATATCCGTTATCCGCAAATGTATGGCAAATATGTAGAACAGGGTGCAAATCTTATCTGCATTTCAGCAGCCTTCACTGTTCCAACCGGTAATGCACATTGGCACACACTCGTGCGCGCACGTGCAATCGAAAACCAGTGTTTCATCATCGCTCCGGCCCAATGGGGGAAAAACAACGAACGTATTCAAACCTTTGGTCATTCACTTATAGTCGATCCATGGGGAAAGGTTCTTGTTGACGCAAAAGAGGGTGAAAAACTCGTGACAGCCGAATTGGATCTTGCGCAAGTTATAGAAACCAGACATAAGATAAAGGTTTTTTAATATGAAAATCCCTACATGTATGGTTTGTCTCCACCACCATGATCTGTAACATCAACCACTTCTTCAATTTCAGGATATTTTGCCTTGATGATTCTTTCAACACCGTTTTTCAATGTCATTCTTGCCCCGGCACAACCCTGACAGCCACCAGTAAGCTTTAGCATAACCTTGTTATCCTTAACGTCCACAACTTCCACATTTCCACCATGAGATGCAAGAGACGGCCTCACTTCTTCGTTCATTAAAATTTCAATTTTTTCCTTCATATTCATTTTCTCCTCCCCTAATTCAAAACCAGGAACTAAAACAATTTGTAATTTTTATATTCTCCCAATCGATGTCCTGTTATAGCTTCGATACAATCGGATATGGCAAGTCCAACATTTTTCCACTCATGCCTCATTTTGAGGCCTGGAAGGTTAATGTTATTGTTATTTTCCTTCACCCAATTCTCCATTACTTTTGGATGAGCTCCATTGAATTGTTTTAAACCCCAGATCTTTTCGTATTCAAACATGGGGCTTTCATGCCTTCTTCCATGGTAGAGCTTGTTCATGGCGCTAACCTTTGAATTCATGATCTGTTCGCGTCTCGCCCAACCATAATGAAAGATTCTGGCATTTACTCTTTTGCATCGCAACTTGGAATTATCCTTATGCCGAAATCCTTGTGCATCAAGCCAACTTCTTACACCTTTTTGCCCACGAATAAGCCTCACTTCACGCCTGTATATATTTCTTGTCTGTTTTACGATATCAACATTTCCGTAAAAATGAAGATAATCGAAAACAAGCCCATCAATGGATTGATCTTGTTCCATTTCCATTACAGCATTATGAATATTTCTCAGATCATCTTCATGAATAATTTCATCACCTTGAATGTATTGACAATACTTTCCACTACATTTATCAAGAGCAATATTTGTTTGCTGCGAAAGAATAAGCCCACGTGATGATACTCTGGGATCCCACCATGATTTTATGAACTTGAATTTGGGATGATTGAAATGATCATGTAGAAAATCCCATGTTCCGTCGTCTTTTTGAAATTCAGGATCGTCATGGCCCACATTAATTATGATTTCGTCGCAAAGAGGTTCAATACTTTCAATACTCTCTTTTATGGGATAACCTAGCGTAAGTCCGTTCTTAATGAATGTAAAACCAGATATAAGCGTGTTTGTTCTCATGTGCTTTACTTCTAGGATTTTAATGCGATGAAGTCAACACCAAAAAAATTGTTGGTTATTAAAAACAGGAATTTAGGAGATGCAATAATCGGTCTTTCGAGCATTTCGTGGATCAAATCCGTATTGCCTGACGTGAATATTACGTATGCCATTCCTGAATGGATTGCCCCTTTATTTGAAAAAGTGAAAACGGACGCTGATGAGATTTTTCCGTTCTCACTTAAATCTCTTTTAGACTATCCACGTGTTTGGAGATGGCTGGTGGCAAATAATTTCGATATGGTTATTGAGCTTCACCAATCCGGACGCACTGGAAAGTTTTTTTCATTTTTTTCAAAACTCAAGCAGGTTCCATATTATTTTCACAACCATCACGACAAGCAAGGTTCATTTATTTTAAATCAGGGAACAGTCAAACCGGCAATACAAAGAGATCTCGACGGCGTCTGGTCTGTTGTCCAACATCTGTATGAAAAAGCTCCAGTCATTCCAAATTATCTGGATTGGAATCCCAAATTAAAAATCCTGAAAGAGAATGGGTATCAAACCAACGGGGATATTGTTCTTGGCATTTCAGCGACCAGACAGACAAAAATGTGGCCTTTAAAATATTATCTGGAACTTATGAACGGAATAATAAACAGAGGGTTTAACGGAAGAATTTTAATTCCTCTTTCTTCTTCTCAACAGGATCAGGTTATTCGCGATAACATGATTGGACTTGAACTTCCCGAAAATGTCCAATTTGTTCAGGAAGGACTGGAAAATCTTCCCGGAAGATTGTCATCAGCTTCTGTTTATATCGGTAATGACAGCGGTATCAAGCATCTCTGTGTTGCCATGGGAATGGAAACATATACTTTTTTCGGTCCGGAACGGCCTCTGGAATGGCACCCGTATGATACCAACAAACACAGGTTTTTCCATATCAATGATCTTCCATGCAGAATGACCGGTAATGAACATTATTGTGGAAAAAGTGAGTGTGTTGACCATTACTGCTTGCAGAATATCAGGCCCGTTGATGTTGTGGAAAAAATTGATCTTCCACAACACAGGAACCAGTCAATTCGTTAAGTTATACAATTATTTTTTTTAGGTTTTTTTGCATAAAGTGCATGTCACTGGAAACACTTCTTTTTCAACAATCAAGTTTTATTCTCATGCTGGCCCCTCCAGGGTGGGGAAAAACCTCTCTTTTAATTGAGCTATATAAAAAAAGTAAGTTTAAGATTATTTATCTCTCACCACTTCGGGCACTTGCTGAGGAGTTTTACGACCGGTTAACCGGTATTTTTGACAGTCGTGTAATGATGCTACGCCATTTTAATGAAAGAAAAAAAACGCTGGAAATTTTCACACAAAATGAAAAGGCCATGATGATCACAACACCTGAACTTTTGGATGATGGATTTCTTCAGGGGATTAAAAACGGTCTTGGAAAAATAGCTGTTGTTTTTGACGAGTTTCATCTTTTTTATTATTGGGGCGAAACATTCCGCTTACAGCTTTGGGAGGTTGCAATGATGGTTGCCAACAACAACCTGTCCGTATTGGGACTTACGGCCACAATGGATGAACAACTTTTAAAAAAGTGGGAAACGGATTTTCTGTTGGGAATGGAAAGGCTTTTTGTGCTTGATTATGGCAACCAGCGTCTTATGAATTTGCCGGGAAAAAATGTGGTTTATCCGTTTGAGTGTACAAAATTGCTTCGAAAAAGATTTATTTACGAGCTTCTGAGTGAGAAAAAGCGGACTCTTCTGTATTTTTGCCGTTATCGCGAGGAAGTAAAGCAGTGGATCAAATTCTGTGAATTTCGAAATATTCCAGCTTTGGGATGTGTAGGTGGAGAGGTGTGTGATTTTGTGGAAAAGCTGAAAAAATATCCTGTTCCGCGATGTATTTTTGCCACTTCCGCATTAAGTCATGGAGTGAATCTTCCAAGTCTTTCCAGCGTATTCATTTCCTACAAGGTCAATTCCAAGGATTTTTTGATTCAAATGGCCGGCAGGGGTGGGCGAAGCGGCGAAAATTTTAATCTTTTTTCCATGGAACATCTCAATAATGAAAGTAATGGATTTTTAAAAAAAACTGTTCTTTTCCTAAAAGCTCTAATATTTGATATGTTTGTAGTGAGATCATATCTTCTGATCAAGGGCTAGTAAATGGAAACCAGAATTGAAGGGTTGGTGATAAGCAAGGTCATTTACAGGGAAAGAGACCTTATTTGCCATCTTCTTCTTAGAAATGGAAAGACAGTGTCCGTAATGTTTTACGGTGGTCGCGGAGGCGGAAAAAAAATGAAACCGTCCACGCTGGAACTTGGTTATATGATCAAGGCTCAATTGAAAAATGTACGGCAAACAGATTCAACTCTTTACACCGCCAGTGAGTGGAAAACTCTTTGGATACATGAAAAAATCAGATCAAATCATAATGCGTTTTATCTGATGTGTTTCTATTTCGAATTACTATCCCGACTCGCCACCCAGGATGATTTATTTGACGAACACCGTGATTTTGACAACAGTCTTGAGGGAATTTTCAAAGTCACCAGTAATGCTCTATTTTATCTTGAGGAATCGGTCGATAAAAATAATTTCAAGATACAAACACAGCTATTTTTCTATCTATCCAGATTGATTTTTGAATTGGGTATAGCTCCAATGGATGATTACTGTCTTTTCTGTAAAAAAAATCTGGAGGTTTTTCAGGGAATTAATCTTGCTTTTGAGCATGGAGGATTTATATGTTTCGATTGTAGTGGAGAGAAAGAGTCGAATGAAAATATTGGAAAGTTGTTGTGGAGATTACTTCGCGGTACCAGAAAGTTTAAATATGCTGATTATGAAAAAGTTAAAATTGTTGACAAGGGAATAAACCAGCTTTTGTTTGATTATCTGTGCTATCAATTCAATTTTTCCCGGGACAGCTTCAAATCCCGTTCTTTTGTTTTTTAACCTTTTATTGTAAGATGTAGCGGTAAGTTATACCATGGATATCATTATATGCTGAAGCTCATTAAATCCCTCCTGCCGTACATAAGACCTTTCTGGCCAAGAATTGCAGCGAGTGTTCTTTTTTCCTTCGCCCTTGCGTCAATCAAGGGTTTGCAGGTAAGTCTGGTAAAACCAATTTTGGACAAGGGATTGAGTCCAACTGCAACAAAGGAAGAAGTGCTTTGGCTGGCCAGCTATCTTCTTATGCTGGCAGTAATCAATTTTCCATGCAGATTTTATCATTTTTACTGGATAAGGTTTGTTGTAGACCGTGCCACCTGTAGTCTTCGCGGACAGATTTACGACAAACTTCAAAAACTACCTCTGTCATTTTACGCCAAAAGCAAGCAAGGGGCATTAATCTCAAATATTCTGAATGACACAATGACTTTCTCAATGGGCTTTAGAAATTCCGTTGACCTGATAAGGGAACCAGTAACGGCCATGGTGATGCTTGGTCTTTGTATTTACTATGATTGGGCACTGACATTGGTTGTATTTGCTGTGACTCCGATGTTTTTGACGATTTTCATCATTAGCGGAAGAAAAGTCAGGACACACCAAGGCGATGTTCAGCATAATCTTTCGGAACTTACCCATACAATCACCGAAGGGGTATCCGGTCAGAAAATTTCCAAGGCGTTTAATCTTCAAAATTATGTCAAAAAAAGATTTAATCATGCGCAGGACCTTTTCTTTGGCTCACAGATGCGCACCACTTTTACTGAAGAATTTGCACACCCAATGGTTGAATTTGTTGGAGCTCTTGCTTTTGCAGGTGTACTGGTATTTGCTCATTTTCGAATAAAATCCGGAATATTGACCACCGGGGAATTCATCAGTTTTGTAACTGCATTGGCGTTACTCATGGACCCCATCCGAAAATTTTCACAGGCAAATGTAAAACTCAACCAGGCAAGGGCCGCTGGAGAAAGAATTTTTAATCTGTTCGCCATTCCAAATGAAGTAAACCTTGGAACAAGGCAACCTTTAAAATTTGAAAATGAAATTGAGATAGACAATATGACCTTTTCCTACGGTGAAGGAAACATTATTGAAAATCTTTCAATGAAAATCAAAAAAGGGCAAAGAGTGGCACTCGTAGGTCCCTCTGGTTCCGGCAAGTCAACCCTGATTAACCTTCTCATGGGACTTTACAACGCTTCAAGTGGATGCATCAGAATTGACGGGACACCCATCAATGAAATCAGACTTGAAAATCTTAGAAATCTGTTTGGGCTTGTGGGCCAGGATGTTTTTCTTTTTCATGATTCAGTAATTGAAAATCTGACTTTGGGTAAAAAGTGTAACGAACCGGAATTAAAAGCTGCTATTGATGTTGCATGTGCAAAAGAGTTTATTAATGCTCTTCCTGAAAAAATTAATACTGTAATTGGAGATCGTGGAACCAGATTGTCCGGAGGACAATGCCAAAGACTGACAATCGCACGTGCATTTCTTCGAAACCCTGATATTCTGCTTTTCGATGAAGCAACATCCGCCTTGGACAATGAATCTGAAAAGGTTGTACAAAAGGCACTTGAAGGTTTGGGCGGTGGAAAAACAGTTATAGCTGTCGCACACAGACTTTCAACCATCTCTGATTTCGATCAGATTTACGTTCTTGACGATGGTGGACTTGTGGAACAGGGAACACACGAGGAATTGATGATTCAAAACGGGGAATACGCCAAACTTTACGAACTTAGCATAAAAAGGAGAACATAGTGTCAGAATCCAATCTCAAAAATATGAATGATCTTGTGAGTCTTTCAAAAAGGCGTGGTTTTATATTTCAAAGCTCCGAAATCTACGGCGGCATCGGTTCCTGTTGGGATTACGGCCCGTTGGGAGTGGAGCTTAAAAATAATATTAAAGAGAGTTGGTGGAAAACGATGACATATCGTGATGATATCGTTGGCCTTGATGCATCAATTCTAATGCATCCTAGTGTCTGGAAAGCCTCGGGACATGTGGATGAGTTCACCGATCCACTTATTGATTGCAAAAAATGCAAGATGCGTTTTCGTGAGGATAAAGTTGATACGGCAAAACCCTGCCCCAACTGTGGAGAAAGGGATAGTTTTACTGAATCGAGGGAATTCAATCTTATGTTTAAAACAAAGATGGGCCCTGTTGAGGATGCTTCGGCAGATGTATATTTAAGACCGGAAACAGCACAGGGAATTTTTGTAAACTTTTTAAATGTTCAATCGACAATGAGAAAGAAAATTCCATTTGGTATTGCACAAATTGGAAAGGTCTTTAGAAACGAAATCACGCCGGGAAACTTTATTTTTCGTACCCGCGAGTTCGAGCAAATGGAAATGCAATTTTTTGTGGCCCCTGATACCCAAAAGGATTTCTTTGAAAAATGGAAGGAGATTCGCTGGAACTGGCATGTTGGAAACGGTCTGCGTGAATCCAGAATGAAATGGCACGACCATCCAGGCACCGAACTGGCTCACTATGCTGATATAGCTGTTGATGTTTACTATGAATTTCCAATTGGATGGGATGAGATTGAAGGAATTCATTCAAGAACAGACTTTGATCTCGGACGTCATCAGAAATTTTCAGGAAAAAAACTTGAGTATGTTGACCAAGCCGCTGGTAAAAAATATATCCCGTATGTTGTGGAAACGTCAGCTGGTTGTGATCGCTCTCTTCTTGCCCTCATGTGTGATGCATACAGGATTGAAAACGAGGGGGATAAAAAGAATGAAAGGGTTGTAATGAAATTCAACTACAAAATAGCACCAATAAAGGTGGCCATATTGCCTCTTATGAAAAAGCCGGAACTTGATAACGTTGCCCGCAAAATTTTGAATGATATCCAGAAAAACTACAAAACTGAGTATGATGTTGCCGGCTCCATTGGCAAACGATATCGACGACAGGATGAAATTGGAACACCATTTTGTGTAACAATTGATTATGACACACTTGAAGACAAGTCTGTTACGGTTAGAAACCGTGATACAATGGAGCAGGAGAGAATTTCAATTGACCGTCTTGATCAATACCTCAAAGACAAATTACAATTTTAAAAATTATGGAAGAGCTTGAAATTTTATGCATTCAAATGATGCGAAAACAACAATTTGATGCCATGGCCGTCGGAGTGCTTGATTTCAAGAATCTAAAACATAAATCATTTGAAATAACAGATCAAAAATATCTCTCAAAAAAACCATTTTTATGGTTTGATCTGGCAAGTATGACCAAGCCACTTACTCTTGCATCAACTTATCTTATGCATCCTGATATTTTTGACGACAAAATGAAGCTTCTATTAAACCATCGTGGTGGACTTCCGGCATGGGGGCGCTTAACAGGAAGATTATCCAAAAATAATTGGAAAGAACAAATCCTTGGGTACAAAATTCAGGAGTCTGAAACTCTTTATTCGGATTACTCCGCCATTCGCCTCATGCTGGAAATAGAAAAGAAAACTGGAAAACCTCTAAAACACATATGTTCGGTTTTTTGGGATAATGAGCTTAAAAACTGGAAAAATCTTCCACAAGACAGTATTTCACCAGTAACAGGTATCAGGCGTTCCCATAAAATCAGGGGTGTTGTCCATGATGATAATGCATTTATCATTAAAGAATTTTGCTCACATGCCGGAATGTTTGGAACCATTAACGGTGTATGCAAAAGTTTTTTAAATCTTGAAAAGGAATTTCAACTTCTTTCTTTTATGAATGAACACTATAAAAACATCGGAACTCATCATTACATTGCAGGCTGGGACAGAATTATCGATTCAAAGGAAACACTTGCAGGCATTGGGGCCGGTCCAAAAACCTTTGGACACCTTGGATTTACAGGAACATCAATTTGGATTGATCTTGAAAAAAAATTGGGACACGTAATTCTCACCAATGCCACACGTGACAACTGGTATGACCGCAACGGAGTCAATGAACTGAGAAAAAAAATCGGAAAAACAATCTGGAAACTACAATGAATCTTACAAATATGCTTGATTATAATTCTTTGAGAAAATTAAAGGGAAAGATAAAAAATATCTTCTTTTACCGGATTTGCGGAACAGGAATGGGTGCCTGTGCATGTCTGTTAAAGGAAAGCGGTTATAATATTGAAGGCGGAGACAATTTTTTTGCACCTCCAATGAGTGATTATCTCAAAAAAACAGGTATTGCTTGTCATAAACTTTCTGAAATAAGCGATAAATATCTTGAAAAATTTGATCTGATTGTTGTTGGAAATGTCGTTCCGAAAAACAGTGATGATGCAACAAGAATTGAAAATGACAACATCCCCTTTGCATCCTTTCCTTCAGTATTGGGTGCCTTCGTGTTAAACGACATAAATACGGTTGGTATTGCCGGAACTCACGGCAAAACAACAACCACTTATTTCATGGCACAGTTATTTGAGAAGCTTGGAATGAATCCCGGTTATTTTGTCGGGGGTGTGATTGAGGGAAGGGCACCTTCAAGTCTGGGGGATGGCAATTATTTTTTTATTGAATCAGATGAATATGACAGCGCTTATTTTGAAAAAATTTCCAAATTCAGAATGTATTCCCTGAACCATTTAATTCTTACCTCCCTGGAATTTGACCATGCTGATATCTATAACAATGTTGAGGATATCAAAGATCAATTCAGGGCCATATTTCCCGATATCACAAAAAGTTATCTTATCAATCATGATTATGTCGCCGCAAAAGAGTTATGGGACGAATTCAAAAAAACAGGCACGGAAAAAAAATGGTTTCATTATGGAGAAAAAACCGACATCGGGCCTGAAATTATAACTGCGGATAAAACAGGAACAACATTTTCACTTGTATTAAACGGAAATAAGGAAACCTTTTTCACCTCATTAATCGGATTGCATAATATCTTGAATATTTCAACATGTATTATTTTTGCACATTCGGAAGGATTCTCTGTTGACAAGATTGGTACGGCCGTCAAAAACATGGAAATGGTAAAACGGAGACAGGAGGAAAGAGGTTATTTTAAAGGTGCCTTGTTCGTGGATGATTTTGCACATCACCCCAGGGCCGTTGCCTTGACTATCGATGCCGTAAAAATAAAATATCCCGGCAAAGACATTCATATTGTAATTGAACCACATTCATCAACAGCAAGAAGCAATATTTTCCAGAAGGAATTTGCAGATTCATTAAGAGGTGACCACTGTGTAATTGTCGTCAAACCATCGAAATCCACTACGGTGAAGGATTGTTCCAATCTTGACTGTAACAAACTGGTAAATGATCTACGAGGTGATGTGAAAATTGCAATAATTATAGATAATCAAAATGAGCTTGTTGAATATTTCAAATTGGAGTCCAAAGAGAATTCACTGTTTCTGATATTAAGCAACGGAACATGTGCCGGATTCTGGCAAAGCGATTTTGTAAGGAAATTTTTATCATGATTCGTTCCTTTTTTTGTATGTTCCTGTGTTTAATCGTTATGAATGGTTATTGTGCGATTATCGATTGGAAGGGGAAAAAATACAAAATAATCAATAAATACAACAGGACTCTTAAACAATATTCAAAAATTCTCTGTCCTCCCGGTACTGAATCTCATTTTAACAACCTTCTGACAAAATTCAGAGGGAAAGGATATTTTATACCGGCCCTTCCCGGCGAAAAGCTTGATCGCGATACAATCGAAAAATACCTTCCTGAAATAAGGGCAAAGATTGACTGGATCAAGGCACAGAAAAAAAACCTGAAAAAGCAAAGGGATTTATTGGAAATCAAAAAAGATATTTCCGATATACGGTTGCTTATCAATGTTTTACTGAAATACAAACAACAATATTATGAATCCCAAAACAAGCATAACCGTCAAAACATAAAAAATAATTCCTCTGGTTTTTATTCGGAATTTCAAAAAAAGATAAAGCATTTTGTTACCAAGATACCATTCCTTCTTGGTTTTAATTTTCCTGTCGATCATTTTGAACTAAGAAAAGAATACGATAATTACAGGGGGCGAACCGATTACCCCGGAAAAAAAAGGGCCAATGAGATATACTTTCTTAGAAAAATTCTGGAGGATGGTGCGGCTAACAAGGATCATGACAAAAATGATATTTTCTTCAGAACAACCTTGAACACCCTTTATATTAATTTGGACAAAAAGACCGATATTATCACCGAAGAAATCCGTTATGATACGGAATACATTCTGGATATGACTGAAAAATATTTAAAAATGGGTACAAAAAAACTCATGGAGAGGCTTAATGAGTGGGAAGGTCGTGTTTTGTTGCAACTGGGTTTTTACCAGGATTTGCTGAAAAATGAAATTAAACAAAATAATGGCAACATCAAAACCGATGGAATTATAAGACTCCAGTCAAAGGCCAAGTTTAATTTGAAAAATTATGTCCTTTCAAAATATATTGATGCATACCAATTTTGGACAGAAAAACCCAAACTCATACGGGCACTCTTTGCCCTTGAAACAATCCTGATAAATGAAGTTGGGGCAATAGATGGACGGGATGCCCAAGAGCGAAGGGATATCATTCAAGTTGTAATCAATCGTCTTATGTTGGATGAATATTCCACCCTTTCACAAAATGATCCCCTTTATAAAAATCTTTTTATGGTACTTGAAAAAAAGGTTAATTATTACAAGTGGCTCAATATTCTCTTCAAAGAGGGGGAATTTTCATTTACGTATTTTTACATGCCAGGCAGCGTGAGGGTGTTCTGTCCAGGCATGGCACGAACTTCAAGATATCTTAGAAAGGAAAATTTACAAATGTCACTTGATCTTTTGAAAGATCCCAATATGGATTTTAAGGGCCTTCGCTATTTTTCACGTGCTTCAATGTTGGGACGTATTGATATGACCACCCTGTGGAAGAAATATGAGTTAATCCCTGAAAGGCCCGGAAAGCGGGTTAACAAAATACGTCATCTGCAAAGAAACATTAAAAAAGGCAACTTCAGTTTCCTTTATATGCTGGAGGACCGGTTTGCGAATTTATACAAGGTTGTCGAAATAGAGGATCGTAATTATGTAATTCCCATTAATAAATTACTTTTCTATAGACACAGGTCACCACACAACTTTAAATATTTTAGAAAAATCAAGTAACCCCATTTTTTATCATTTTGACATTGATGAGTTGTTTCAGTGGGTGTATATTCAACCGGCTAGTGTATTATTTATTTAGTTTTTTTTCCACACAAGGAGTGAGTTATGATGAAGAATTTTATGTTTACATCTGAGTCTGTTACAGAGGGACATCCGGACAAGATGGCCGATCAAATATCTGATGGTGTTTTGGACGCCATGCTTGAACAAGACCCAAAATCGAGAGTTGCATGTGAAACCATGTGTACCACCGGTCTGGTTGTTGTTGCCGGTGAAATAACCACAAATGCATATGTTGATATTCAGAAAGTTGTCAGAAGAACAGTAAAAGACATTGGATATGATCATTCATCCAAGGGCTTTGATGCAGATTCATGTGCAGTCATGGTTGCG
>JAGLPP010000012.1 GCA_023137315.1 Bacteriovoracaceae bacterium | reverse complement strand
TCTCAAGAAGGATGAATTTGCTTGATCCGGATTTCGGCTTAAAATTAAGGATTGCGTTTTCCCAATTGTATCTTCGATGAAATTCTGCAATCTGGATGGACTGTTTTTTATGAAGATCAATATAGGTGAGAGTGTAAAAATATACTTGGGCGACAAACTCTAGAATGATAAATTTAATCCATCTATGGGGATAGCTTTCCCCCTGCTTGTCCCAAAAATATATAATGATTATACCAACAATTGTCACCTTGATGATGCTTACGAAGAAAATAAATGATGTGCGTTTATTGGGAAAATCAAAGAGCGTGTCAAGTAAGTTGATCTTTTGATCATCGGTCAATTTAGCTATTTTTTCTTCATTGACAGTTGGAAAAAATATCCTTGTTTCCGGAAAGAGGCGTGGATATATTTTTTTATCCAAGGCGACAATGATCATAATGAGGGTTAGATCAATAACCGTGATTGAGATGAGTTGAACCAAGGTTGGGGAAAAAAGAATAGCGACTGTTGACAGGATAAGAATGAACGTAAATGCTTGGGAGAACGGATTAAGCAATGTTTTTAGATAATCTCTTCTCATTTTTATTCTAAGCCCTTAGTGATTTATCCCAAAAAACCGAGCTTATTAGTTTTATATTTAGAAATCAATTAAATGAAAAATATACATATATAAAAAATCAATAAAATTAGCTATGTAGTTGAAGTCAGGTGATTTTATTGCGGCGTGCAATTGTGGGTAATGTCAATGTTTTTGCTTAACAAGTTTAAAAAACATGGAAAAAGTTAATAAAAACATTACTTTTCTTTTGTCATTTTTGATAAGTGTCTTTGGATATACCATCCAAGAGGAGTAAAGATGTCTGACCTGAAAACCCCAGTTAGAAATTTCATTAAACACCACTTTCGCCATTTCAATGCGGCCGGTTTGGTTGATGCCGCCTCCGCCTACGAAAATCATCTGAAAAATGGTGGAAAAATGTTTATCACCCTGGCAGGTGCCATGAGTACGGCGGAACTGGGGGTGTCTTTAGCCGAGATGATAAGACAGGAAAAGGTGCATGGGATTTGTTGTACAGGTGCCAATCTCGAAGAGGATGTTTTTAATCTGGTGGCCCATGATTATTATGAAAGGGTTCCAAATTATCGCGATCTCTCTCCTGAGATGGAGATGGAGCTTTGTAAAAAAGGCCTTAACAGGGTGACCGATACCTGTATCCCCGAAGAAGAGGCCATGAGAAGAATTGAGGCGTTTGTTCTCGAGGAGTGGAGGGAAGCTGATAGAATGGGAGAGACCCATCCTCCGCATTTTTATCTTTGGAAACTTTTTGAAAAGAAGGTGCTTGACCAGTACTTTCAAATTGATAAGAAAGACAGTTGGCTGTACGCCGCCTGGGAAAGGAATATTCCAATTTTTACACCCGGTTGGGAAGACTCGACACTTGGAAACAAATTTGCGGCAGATGTTATGACGGGCCCGATTAAAAGTTCTCATGTTGTGGAGAATGGAATCGAGCTTATGACAAGACTTGTCGGATGGTATCGGGAAATATCGGCGAATTGTTCGATTGGATTTTTTCAGATAGGTGGAGGAATTGCTGGTGATTTTCCAATTTGCGTTGTCCCTCTTTTGGAACAGGATATGAAAATTGAAACTCCTCTATGGGGATATTTTTGCCAGATAAGTGATTCCACTACTAGCTATGGTTCATATTCCGGCGCTGTTCCAAATGAAAAGATTACGTGGGGTAAGCTGGATATTGATACGCCAAGATTTGTTATTGAATCGGATGCCACTATTGTGGCACCACTTGTTTTTGCCTATGTTCTTAATTGGTAGAAAAACCGAGGAATTTTGTTTGATTTTATTTAACCTTTAATTATTATAATCCGATAAAGGTTATCCATGTGGCTTGAATAAGAAGGATTGGTCGACTTCCGCCTTCTGGTTGGTATTAAGAGACTATGCGTAAATTAAAAACTTATCTTCAATCAAAAAATAACAATTATAGTAATGAAACATTTCTTTTTAAAATTGGGCGCTATATTTCAAACCCTTTTTTTCTGACTTCTGTCAGCGTTGTGTCCTCTATTATGATCTCTACGTTTTTACATATATTTTTTTCCGTAAAACTTCCCCCGTTTGAGATAATGGTAGCAACAGTATGTCCATTATTAATTGCCTACCCAGTCTCACTACTATTCAAATCATTTTTACAAACATTAAACGAGTTTGATGAAAAAAACATTGAATTAAATAAAAGCTTGTTGGATAGGAACGAGGAACTGAAGAAAAATATTGAAGATATAAGTTTGATGCATTCCAAATTAAAAGAAACACAGAAGCAATTAATACAAACTTCAAAAATGGTATCTCTTGGAACGATGGGGGCAGGAATAGCTCATGAAATAAATAATCCACTAACCATCATATTGGGTAATGTTAATCTGCTAAAAAAACAATTAAGTAAAATCTGTACGGAATCACAAGGCCCGACTAAAAAAATTAATGTCATAGACGAAAACTGCAACAGAATTTTAAAAATTGTTTCACACATAAAAGATTTTTCATGCGATACGGAAGCGGCTAAAAGTAAGATGAAAGAGGTTAATATTAATAACTTAATAGAAAATCTTTCAGACTTTTTTAGATGGATGGCCCTGGATTTGGGAATAAAAATAATTTACGATTTATCACCGGATAATCCTAAAATACATGCTGATTATACGTTTGTGGAACAGGCGTTATTGAACCTGATACACAATTCGATTGATGCAATGAGAGATTCTAATGTAAAAATACTGACCTTGAAAACCGAGAAAAAAAAGAATGTCCTGCATATTTATGTTACGGACACAGGAGCAGGAATTCCTGTTGAAATACAAGAACAAGTATTTGATCCGTTTTTTACAACAAAGCCGCCAAATAAGGGAACTGGTCTTGGTCTGAGTCTTGTAAATACTTACATACAACAAAATGACGGTGAAATTTCATTTAAGTCAAGCCGTGACGGGACATCCTTCGATATTGAATTCCGTCTTTCTTCCTGATTATTGGCCTGTTTTCAATATATCTAAAATTGCGCCTTTCAGTTCTTTGAACTTGATTGGTTTGTATAAAAAATGATCAGCTCCAAGAAAAAGAGCGAAATCCTTGATGTGCTTGTCTCCAGTACATAGAATAAAGCCAGCGGAGACATGTTTGTGTTTGATCATTTTTAAAAGTTGTAAACCATTTAATCCGGGCATGTTAAAGTCTGAAATAACAAGATCAATTTTGTTTTCCATTATGATCTTACGTGCACTGTCCCCATCATCTGCAAATATGAGATTATATTCGGAAGAAGGTTCAAAATACTTCTTGTATGCTGATAAGGTCATCCTTTCATCGTCAACAAATAACAACGTTTTTTTTCGATTTTGTTCATTCATTGCGAAAATCTTTTTTAATTTTTTCAATTACCTCCTCGTCTTTCGGATAAAGGCATTTGATGCTTTTTTTGATTTCAGGAGAAAGCAATTTCCATATAAGGGCGTTGCATCGATGGTGTGATTCCTTGATTATCGGGGCAAACATGACATGATATCTGGCCTTTAAAATATCTTCCTGTTCATCACTAAGATTTTTGTTTTTTGGCAGAAAGATTTTCAAAGTGCCTGAACTGAAGGCCACTTGTGTCTCCATGTGAGATATTTCTTTGAATTTAACCTCGATGTGTTCAATGTATATGTTTCTTCGAAGATTTTCGATTCTTTCGTTGTTTTTACCTGACCAGCATTTATTAAGGTATTTTTCAAGAAATTCAAAGGAACAGATAAGCTCTTGTATTGAGGAAAAACTTCCGTCCATCCAGGAGTCGTTTGGAAATAGAAAATCGTTAATATCGCTCATATAATTCCTTTTTGAAATACTTAACTATATAGAATTAAAGCCCATAAAACTTTACTATGTAAAGTTAAACTTGGAATTCAATTGCTTTTAGACTTTTATAGTGGAATACATTAGAATCAGCGGTATGAATGATATTGATTGCAGTAAAAATCCCGGGCAATTCAGGGATTTTTTGAGGCGTACTGTCTACCCTTACTTGAACACTATAGTTAAAAAGCGGGATGCATCCCGGGAGACAGGAATTTCAGAGGGGGCACTTGATCTTATGTTATATAGGGGAAAAGGTGGCCTTGATGCGTGGATAAAATTGATTTGTTTTGTTTATGGCATGGATTCGCAACAGCTTATCTCAAAGCTGGTTGAAATCAGGTGTATGATTCGTAAAAAAAACAAGTCAACACCCGGGCAGATAAAATTTTTAAAAATCATGGATTTGTTGACCGAAGACAAGATTGTTTTTTATTCTTCTGTTATTGAGGCCGTAGAAAATATAAAACCTTCATTTTATTTAAAAAAAGAAAAGAAGAAATAAAGAATTCACGTCTACTTAAAAAATTTACATTACCTTCTAAAAAAAACTTGAGATTAGTAAAGAGTTGCTGTATCATTAATTTGAACGTTACAAGGGTAACGATGGTTAGGGAAGTGGGTGTCTCTAATTGTTACCAATGTAACAATTAGAGTAACGAATAGAACTTGGCTTGTATTTAATTTGATACAAGTGTAACGAAGGAGAAATTATGGCGAAAATAATCTGTATTGATGATGACAGGGACATTTTGGAAACATGTAAGGTAACTCTTGAAGCGGAGGGCCATATCGTTGAGATTGCAACAGGGGGTCAAGATGGATATTTGAAGGCAAAGGATTTTGGACCGGACATGATTTTAATTGATGTAATGATGGATGATACAACTGATGGCTTTCATACCACTTACAAATTTAGAAAAAATCAAGCTTTGAAATATAAACCCATTTTAATGTTAACTTCAATTAATCAAGTAACCGGACTTGGTTTTAGTAAAGACAAAGGTGGAGAGTATCTACCAGTGGATGAGTTTATTGAGAAGCCAATTACTCCGGATAAGTTGATTGAATTAACCAATAAACTATTGGCCTTACCTTCAGAAAAAATAAATGTTGGTGGCTAAAAAAATAGAAAGGAGGCGGTTATTACACAGATAAGTGAAAAAGCAATTGAAAGAATGTGTATCTACAGACAGATCTTGATGAGTGTCAGGAATCAGGGAAGGGAATATGTTTTTTCACATGAATTAGCCTCTGCAATCAAGGCCTCTCCTGCTCGTGTCAGGAGAGACCTTATGCCTCTTTCCATCAAGGGAATACCTCAAAGAGGTTATCGAGTGGAGGAGATGTTGGACGAAATTAATAAAATCGTTCGTTCAGTGAAAAAAAAATATGCTGCGTTGGTAGGTGTGGGAAATCTGGGGAGAGCGATTTTATCTTACTTTATCAAGAGAAGACCAAACATTGAGATTATAGCAGCTTTTGATGATGATGAAGCAAAGGTGGATCGCGTTTTGTCAGGATGCAAATGCTATCACATTTCAAAAATCGGGGAGATTATTAAAAAAAATGAAATTTCCGTTGGAATTTTAACTGTTCCTGCCTCTGATGCACAGGATATTGCTGAAAGCATGGTAAGGGCCGGCGTTAGAGGGATTGTAAATTTTGCTCCGACCAAGATTCATATCAGTGAAAAGGTTTTTATAGAAAATATTGATATAACCACGGCAATTGAAAAAACTGCATATTTTGCAGAATTGAGTGTTGAAGAAGAATCTTCTTTAACGGAGGGGAAATTTTAAATGCCGGCATTATTTGAAAAAAGCGAAAAGGTGACAGAAGTACTGAATAAATATCAAAAAGTTGGTCGTGAGCAGCTTATTCCGATATTGCAGGAAGTACAAAATGAGGAGGGGTATCTCTCAAAAGGAGCAGTTGTACAAATTGGCAGACATCTAAATTTACCTACAAGTAAAATATATGGTGTTGCAACTTTTTATAATCAATTTAGATTTAAACCATTTGGAAAATATCACATCATGATTTGTAGAGGAACTGCATGTCACGTTAAAGGGTCTCAGCCTGTTTTGGAAATTTTAGAAGAGTCCCTTGCAATAAAGGCAGGCGATACCACGAAAGATGGAGTCTTTAGTATAGAAGTTGTTGCGTGTATAGGAGCATGTGGTTTGGCCCCCGTTGTAAGTGTTAATGGTGAGTTTTATGGCAATGTTGATCAGCAAAAGATTAACAAGATCATTAGACGTTATCGTTCAGAGGAGTCGGTATGACATACTGGAGTTCCGTTTGGATAAAAGAAAATTTTGATGTGATTCCAAAAGATGTAAAAGATCGCTTTTATAATTCCATGAGATCAAGGTTTCAGACTGATGATCTTGAAAAAAAGCTTTGCCTTCTTCGAAGGGAAAAGGTTGAAAGGGCGGTTGTTTATATTGGTGCAGGAACATGTGGTTTTGCTTCAGGTGCGGATAAAACAATTCCTGAAGTAAAAAAATATATTAAAGAAAAAAAATTGGATATTGAAGTCATTGAAGTCGGTTGCGTTGGGATTTGTTCGTTGGAACCTTTGTTTGATATTCAACTTCCCGGCAAAAACAGACTTTCCTTTCAAAAAATAACTGAAGACAAGGTAAAAGAACTTTTAGATAATATTTTTGCAGAATCAGTTCCGGTGAATGACCTTTTAGGACAGTATCATCAAGAAGGTCTGGAAAATTGGGATAATCTTCCATATATAAATGATCATCCGTTTTTTAAATTACAGGTTAAATGTGTTTTAGAAAATTGTGGAGTTATTAATCCTGTCGATATTAATGAATATATTGCACATGGTGGTTATAGTGCTCTTTTGAAAACAATTCATACGATTACTCCAAACGATCTTTGTGATTATGTAGAGAGTTCGGGACTTCGAGGTCGCGGAGGTGGTGGATTTCCAACCGGGCGCAAGTGGAAGTTGGCCCTTGGTACAGATTCCGATCAAAAATATGTTATTTGTAATGCGGATGAAGGTGATCCCGGAGCATTTATGGATCGTGCCATTATTGAAGGGGATCCACATAAATTAATTGAAGGTCTTGCAATTGCAGCATATGGCATTGGTGCTTCAAAAGCATATATCTATATAAGAGCGGAATACCCACTTGCCATAAAAAATCTGAAAAAGGCGATAAATGATGCCATGGAATGCGGTATTATTGGTGAAGATATTTATGGAAGCGGGGTCAATCTTGATATTGTTATAAAAATGGGTGCGGGTGCATTTGTTTGTGGCGAGGAAACTGCTCTCATACATAGTATTGAAGGGAAGCGTGGAATGCCTAGACCACGGCCACCATATCCAACCACCAGTGGGCTTTTTGGTAAACCTACAGTTATCAATAATGTTGAAACTCTTGCAAATGTTCCACTAATTGTCTCCAGGGGCGCAGATTGGTTTTCATCAATGGGTGTGGGAGACAGTAAGGGAACAAAGGTCTTTTCTATCTCAGGAAAAATTAAAAGATCCGGTCTTGTTGAAATTCCCATGGGGACTTCACTGAGGGATATTATTTATAAAATTGGTGGTGGTATCGAAAATGATAATGAATTCAAGGCAGTTCAAATGGGAGGGCCATCAGGAGGTTGCATTCCTGCGGAAAATCTGGATGTTTCTGTTGACTATGAATCATTAAAGGAAATTGGTGCCATGGTTGGTTCAGGTGGTCTTGTTGTCATGGATAACGAAACATGTATGGTTGATGTTGCAAAATTTTTTATGGATTTTATTCAAAGAGAGAGTTGCGGTAAATGTATCCCATGCCGTGAAGGAACTCGAAGTATGTTGGAAATTTTAAATACTATTACACGGGGGCGTTCGACTGAGAAGGATAACGATGCATTAAAGCGTTTTAAGGGAATTATGCATTTGGAGAGACTTGCCAATGTTATAAAAGATACAAGCTTGTGTGGGTTGGGGCAAACTGCTCCCAATCCGGTATTAAGTACGCTTAAGTGGTTTCGAAATGAATATGAAGAACATATTTATGAGAGAAAATGTCGTGCCAGGGTTTGCAAGGAATTACTTACATATACCATTGATGTGGATAAATGTGTTGGATGTACTTTGTGTGCAAAAAAATGTCCTGTTGGCGCCATTTGGGGTGACAAAAATGGTATCCATACAATTGAACAATCAAAATGCATTGCTTGTGGTGCCTGCTTTCAAGCTTGTCGTCTGGATGCTGTGATAAGAGAGTAATTTGTAAGGAGTGAAGAATGATCAATGTCGAGATTAATGGAAAAGGCCATGACGTTGAAGAGGGTGGTACTATTCTTGAAGTGATAAATGAGATTGGAATTAGTGTACCAACTCTTTGTCATATGAAAGAACTTACTCCTACCGGAGCATGTCGTTTATGTGTGGTTGAGGTGGAGGGAATTTCAGGATTGGTTCCGAGTTGTTCTTATCCAGTCAGTGATGGAATGAAAATTAAAACACATTCTGGAAGAGTAATACAGGCCAGAAAGACAATTGTTGAATTGTTGCTTTCGAATCACCCCGATGATTGTCTTTACTGCGAAAGATCACATTCATGTGATCTTAATGATCTGGCCAGGGAATATGGAATCACAGAAAAAAGTTATCCTGGCAAGGAGAGGGGATATCCGCTGGATGTTTCATCTCTTGGACTTATACGTGATCCGGATAAATGCATTTTATGTGGAAAATGTGTACGGGTTTGTGAAGAGGTGCAATCAGTATCAGCACTTGAATTTATAGGAAGGGGAAGTAATACTATTGTTGGATGTACCTTTAATGAAGGTTTAAATGTGTCCAGTTGTATTAGTTGTGGACAGTGTATTTTGGTTTGTCCAACAGGTGCGTTAAGAGAACAAAGTCATATCCCTCAAGTTGTAGATGCCTTATCCAATCCGAAAAAACATGTTGTTATTCAGCATGCCCCAAGTATTTCAGTTACCATTGCAGAGGAATTTGGAATGAAGGCCGGTACTGATGTCGCTGGTAAAATGACAACTGCTCTTAGAATGATGGGATTTAAACGTGTATTTGATTCATCATTTTCTGCGGATCTAACCATCATTGAAGAAGGAAGTGAACTGGTACAAAGAATAAAGACAGGTGGGAAATTGCCAATGTTTACAAGTTGTTCCCCAGGGTGGGTTAAATTTGTCGAACAAACATATCCTGAATATGTAGAAAATCTTTCTACATGTAAATCACCGCAACAGATGCTTGGTGCCATTATTAAAAGTTACTATGCCGAAAAAAATAATATAAATCCTGAAGATATTTACAGTGTTGCCATCATGCCGTGTACTGCCAAGAAATTTGAAGCTGGTCGGCCTGAAATGGTTGAAAAGGATGGGACCCCTGACATAGATGCTGTTTTAACGACAAGAGAATTGGCCCAATTGATCAAATCCTACAGTATTAAACTTCCTGAACTTGATCCGGAAGAAGCTGATCTTCCCTTTGGAACGAGAAGTACTGCAGGAAAACTTTTTGGAGTTACCGGTGGAGTGATGGAAGCGGCATTCAGGTCAGCTCATTATCTTGTTACAGGCAAGGAGACCGAAAATCTTAAGCTGGAGCCAGTCAGGGGATTAAAAGAGGTTAAAAAGGCCAATGTCAAAATTGGTGATTTGGAGCTTGGTATTGCTGTTGTCAGCGGATTGGGAAATGCCAGACAGTTACTGGAAGAGATAAAAGCAGGCAGGGACGATATACATTTTATTGAGGTAATGACATGTCCCGGAGGTTGCATTAATGGAGGGGGGCAGCCAATTAGAGCTGATAAGGAAACTATAAGGGCAAGAATGAATGCTCTTTATAATATTGATAGTACCGGGCATTTAAGAAAATCACATGAAAATGGTGCAGTTAAAGAGTTGTATGAAGAATTTTTAGGAGAGCCTCTTGGTGAACTGAGCCATGAGTTATTACATACGCATTACAAAAAAAGGGATGTCTTGCTCTAAGGGGTTAATGATGTCAAGCAATCATCTTGTTCAAACAATTAAAGAAAAATGTCGTGTTTGTTATACTTGCGTTAGGGAATGTCCGGCAAAGGCCATACGTATAGTTGGCGGGCAGGCTGAAATTTTACCGGATCGCTGTATTGCTTGTGGTAACTGTGTCATAGTATGCAGCCAAAATGCCAAAGAAGTTAGAAGTTCAGAACAATTAGTTGAAAATCTTATTGAACGCAATGAAGAGGTTGTGGCAATTGTTGCTCCAAGTTTTGTTACAGAGTTTTCTGAGTGTAGTGAACAACAGTTTGTTGGTGCTTTAAAAAATCTTGGTTTTTCCAAGGTGATGGATGTTTCATTTGGTGCGGATTTAGTGGCCAATCAATACAAATCTCTTTTAGATGCCAATCCAGACAAGCGTTTTATTACATCACCATGTCCTGCAGTTGTTTCGTATGTTGAAAAATATCATCCCGCTCTTGTTAAATATCTCGTTTCAATTGTTTCTCCAATGGTGGCATTGGCAAGAGTGATTCATCAGGATTATGGACGTAAGACCAAAGTTGTCTTTATTGGCCCATGTGTTGCTAAAAAACATGAAGCAGAAAGACCTGAACTTGAAAGAGAAATTGATGCGGTACTAACTTTTTCAGAACTTAGAAAATGGTTTAAGCATGTGGATATTGTTCTTTCCAATATTCAAGAGGTGGAATTTGATGGATATGAATCATATAGAGGTGCGATTTTTCCCATGTGCAGGGGTATTTTACAGGCAGCGGCTATTTCGGATGATCTTGTTTATAGCAATATCATATCGGTGGAGGGGAACAAGCATTGTATACAATCGCTGAGAGAATATGAAAATGGTAACTTGGAAGGCATCAAATTGCTGGATCCTCTTTGCTGTGAAGGATGTATCATGGGCCCGGGAATGACAACAGATAAAACAATTCATGAACGCCAGGTACTTATTAGTAAAAGGGCCAGAAAAAGGATGAGTACTGTTAACAAGAAAAAATGGGAAGAGAGTCTTGGGCGTTTTGAATATTTGGATTTAAAGACTCGTTTTACAATCAATGATAAACGTCTTCCAATGCCCTCAAAGGATGAAGTAAAAAAGATTCTCAATTCAATGGGTAAATACGAATTTACGGATGAGCTTAATTGTGGAGCATGTGGATATGAAAGTTGTTTGAATCATGCGGTGGCCATTCATAGAGGTTTGGCAGAGTCTGAGATGTGCCTTCCTTATACTATAGAAAAATTGAAAATGACGGCGAAAGAATTATCAACGTCTTATGAAATGCTGGCGGATACAAAGGAAGCCTTGGTACAAAATGAAAAGCTTGCCAGCATGGGGCAACTGGCAGCAGGAATTGCCCATGAAGTAAATAATCCGTTGGGGGTTGTTCTACTGTATGCCCATATTCTTTTGGATGGATGTGATAAAAATTCTCAAATGGCCAAGGATCTTGGAATGATAGCGGGACAAGCTGATCGCTGTAAAAAAATAGTGGGAGGACTTTTAAATTTTGCCAGAAAAAATAAAGTTACTCTGGAGAAAAACGATGTGGTTAAACTGGTTGAAACCAACATTCAATCCATGATCATCCCGGGAAATATAAAAATAGTTAAAAGTTTTAAAAACGAAATAATAAACGCTGAAATTGATACCACCCAGCTTACCCAGGTAATAATCAATCTCTTGACCAATGCTATTGAGATCATGCCTGGTGGTGGAACAATTACTGTGGATGTCGATCAAGATCAAGAATCTTGTTATATAAAAGTTGCTGATAATGGCCCTGGAATTGCGAAGGAAAATCTAAAAAAGATATTTGAACCATTTTATACGACTAAACAAATGGGGAAGGGGACTGGCCTTGGTCTGGCAGTGTCTTTTGGTATTGTAAAAATGCACAAGGGAATGGTGTCTGTAAATTCAAATAACGATTCCAGTAAAGGTGATACTGGAACAGAATTCATTATATCAATTCCGAAGCATTCAGATGAAAAACATATTTTAATTGAAAGTAAAAGCAATTTAAGGAGATGTAATGAAAAAGAAAACAATTCTTATGGTGGATGATGATATGGATTTAAGGGGACAGATGAAATTTTTTCTTGAATCCAGTGGTTATGAAGTTCTTGAAGCCGGTGGTGAAAGTGAGGCCATTGAATATATAAATAAAAATAATTATGATTTGGCAGTAATTGATTTAATGATGGAAAATCAAGATAGTGGTTTTGTGCTAAGTCACAAGATAAAAAAACTTGATAATAGCAAGCCTGTTATTATTGTCACTGGAGTTACAAAAGAAACAGGAATTCATTTTGGCATTAAGACTTTAGAGGAGCGATCCTGGATTAAAGCTGATGAGTTTATTCAAAAAGATTTACGTTTTGAACAACTTAAGGGTGCGATTGATAAATTAATAGGAGACTAATGTGCAGACATTGAATGTTCTTGTTGTCGATGATGAATTTGGAATGAGGTCCGGGATTGAAAGGGCCCTTCGAACATTTAGTGTGGATTTTAATGAATTTAATGAGAGTGTCAGATATTGTGTTAAAACGGTGGATAATGGTGATGATGCTCTCAATATTTTACAATTAAGCGAAACTGATATTTTGATACTTGATCACCAACTTCCGGATATTACAGGGTTGGAAATACTTGATTTTATAAAAAAAGAAAATGTAAATGTCCTGACAATTATGATTACAGCTTTTGCATCCCTGGAAGTTGCAATTAGTGCCACCCGTAATGGAGCTTTTGATTTTTTGGCAAAACCCTTCACCCCTGACGACCTCAAAACGAGAATTAAAAATGCCTCGGAAAGAATATTTCTTCAAAGGAAAGCGGAAAAATTAGAGAAAGAAAAAAACGCAGTAAGATTTCAGTTTATTTCGGTGTTGGGACATGAATTGAAGGCGCCTTTATCTGCAATAGAGGGGTATATGTTTTTGATGCAAAAGAAAACTGCCGGAGAAAACATGACTAATTATCAAAGCATGATTGATCGATCAATTATCAGGCTGGATGGTATGAGGAAGATGATTTCAGATTTGCTGGATTTAACCAGGATTGAATCCGGTAACAAAAGACGTGAAATGGTGGAATTTAATTTTGATGAATTGCTTGAATATTGTGTTGAAAATGTCCAAGTGGATGCCACGAAGAGAAATATTGATTTAAATGTTACATGCCCCGGCAATTTTAAAATCAAGGCCGATAGGGATGAATTGCAAATGGTAATTAATAATCTTCTGACGAACTCTGTAAAATATAACAAGGACGGTGGAAAAGTTGATTTTAGTGTGTATGGGGATGAGTATCACTTTGTAATGAAGTGTGTTGACACAGGCATTGGAATGACAGAAGGGGAACAGAAAAAGCTGTTCCAGGAATTTTCCAGAGTAAAAAATTCCAAGACCAGGGATATTACTGGAAGTGGGTTGGGGCTTTCAATATTGAAAAAGATAATAACGAATTACCAAGGCAACGTAAAAGTTGATAGCGAAAAAGATAATGGAACCACATTTACTATAAAACTAAAGAGGTTTAATGATGAATAATTATAAATTTATAGATGATAAAAAAATCCACAGTTTATTAAATGATGCAAAAATCCCAGACGACGGAAGGGCCTATGATATTTTAAGAAAAGGACGGGAATTAAAAGGCCTCGATAGTGGAGAGATATTTGATTTATTAAACGTTAAAGATTCAAAAATAAAAAATGAAATATTCAAGGTGGCAAAATACGTGAAACAGGAGATATATGGGAAAAGACTGGTTTTATTTGCTCCTTTTTATGTTTCAAATTATTGTCAAAATGAATGCACCTATTGTGCTTATAGATCACAAAACGGTGGGTTAATACGTAAAAAGCTGGATGAAGAAGAGATAATCGAAGAAACAAAAATGCTCTTAAAAGACGGGCATAAGAGAGTATTGCTGGTTGCAGGGGAAACGCATAGTGACAGGGATTTGGATTTTGTCATGGAATCCATCGATACCATTTATGGTGTACGCGATGGGACGCAAAATATTAGAAGAATAAATGTAAATATTGCACCATTGAGTGTGTGGCAATTCAAAAGATTGGAACGTTGTAAAATTGGTACATATCAAATATTTCAGGAGACGTATCACGAAGAAACATATGGCAAGGTTCATTTAAAAGGGCCTAAAAGTAATTATAATTTCAGACTGGAAACAATTGATCGCGCATTTAAGGCAGGGATTGATGATGTAGGTATTGGAGTATTGTTCGGACTTTACGACTGGAAATATGAGGTACTTGCAATGGTGGAGCATATTCGTCATCTGGAGCATCAATTTGGAGTTGGCCCTCACACTATTTCCGTACCGAGGATTGAGCCAGCGTTGAATTCACCGATCAGCAAAAATCCTCCTTTTGTTGTTAACGATGAGGATTTTAAACTGATAATATCCGTCTTGAGAATTGCCATTCCTTATACCGGTATAATTCTTTCAACCAGGGAAAATGAAAAAGTTCGACGAGAGGCCTTTGAATTGGGGGTGTCTCAAATTTCAGCAGGATCGAAAACAAATCCAGGTGGATACAATGAGAGAGATAAACACAATGCAGATAATTTGGAACAATTCTCGCTGGGTGACACAAGATCAACATCGGAAGTCATAAAAGACATTGTTCAATGCGGTTATATTCCCTCTTTTTGCACGGGATGCTACAGGAAGGGAAGAGTTGGAAATGATTTTATGGATCTGGCAATACCTGGTCTTATAAAGGAACACTGTATTCCCAACGGTATCTTTACATTTGCCGAATATATTCATGATTTTGGAGACAGAAGTTTGAAAAAAGAAGGCAGGGAACTAATTGATAAAATGTTAGTGGAAATTCAAAATGAACAGCTTCAAGACAAGGTCAGGGATAAGTTGAGTTTGATCAGCGACGGGAAAAGAGATATCTTTTTTTAAAAGAGAAACTGTGAAATATCTAAAAAAGATTGATTGGAATAAAAAAAATATTGTAAAACATTTGATGTTTCGCGGTGAGCAGGCATTGGAATTTCGAGAGAGTGCATTGAAGTTGAAGCAAGAGCTGTTTGGAAAAGGGGTTTATCTTCGTGCCTTGATTGAATATTCCAATTATTGTTATAAAGATTGCTATTACTGTGGAATAAGGCACAGCAACAGCAATGTGGAAAGATATGATCTTCCTGTTGATGTTGTGTTGGATGCCTGCCAAAAATCAATTGACCAAGGATACAGGTTTTTTGTAATCCAATCAGGAGAGATCAAGACAAGAAAATTTATTAATGACATTAGCTTCATTTTGAAAAGAATAAAAACAAAATTTTCCAAAGATGTGAAGATTACCCTTTCATGTGGGGAGCAGTGTTTTGAAACTTACAAATTGTGGAAAGAGAGTGGTGCTGACAGATATTTACTTAGATTTGAAAGCAGCAATCCTGAACTGTTCAGGAAAATACATCCAGCCGATTTAAATCATGATTTCAGGCAAAGAATGAGATGTCTCGAATTTTTAAAGGATATTGGTTATCAGGTTGGTTCAGGTATGATGGTTGGAATCCCCTCCCAGACGGTTGAAGATTTAGCTGATGATTTGTTATTACTTAAAAAATTAAATGTTTACATGGTTGGACTTGGTCCCTATGTCGAGCATAAGGATACCCCGATCTTCGGGGCAAATGGTGTTTTGTCTAAAGCGGAAAGATTGGAATTGACCTTGAACGTGTTGGCAGTTTTAAGGTTAATGATGCCAAAAATCAATATCGCTGCCTCCACGGCCTTGGATGTGATTTCAGATACCGGACGTTTTAAAGGTATTTGTTCCGGTGCGAATGTTGTCATGTTTAACCAGACACCTGCGAAATATCAGGAAATGTATTCCTTGTATAACAGGAAGGATTGCTTGGAAAACAATGTGTCTGAAAACAGGCATGCCTTGGAGAAAAATGTAAAAAGAATTAATGAAAATTTTGTATATTGCACAGAGGAGGTGGTGTGATGTTGAATTCCATGAAACCACATATTGGTATTTTTGGAAAAAGAAATGTTGGCAAAAGTTCCGTAATAAATTCGCTGACGGGACAGGAAATATCCATTGTTAGTGAGCATGCTGGAACCACCACCGATGTAGTTTATAAAAGTATTGAATTGTATGACATCGGGCCTGTCGTTTTTATGGATACGGCCGGAATTGATGATGATGGTGAACTTGGCCATAAACGTGTCCTGACAACGTTAAAGGCGATTAAAAAGATTGATCTTGCTGTAATGGTTATGGCAGCCGATGATTTGGGAAGGCATGAGTTGGAATTAATAAAAACATTTACCAAAAAAAAGATTGCCTGGATCATGGTCAGAAACAAAGTGGATATTTTCCCGGTAATGCCTGATAAACTTGAAAAGATTAAAAATAAATATTTTTGTGATATTTTAACATTCAGTTGTAAGTGGCCATCTAAAGACAAGGGCAGGGATATTATTGGGGCAATCAAGGAAAATCTACCTGAAAAAAGTTTCAACATGCAATCAATCATGGGAGATCTGGTGCAACGTGGAAGTCATGTTTTGATGATTTGTCCAGTTGATTCCGAGGCCCCTGAAGGGAGGTTAATACTTCCACAGGTGCAAGCAATCAGGGATGCGTTGGATAATGACTGTATTATTACAATTGCCAAGGAACATGAAATTGATCTCGTTTTAAAAAAAATCAATCCTGATTTGGTGATAACAGACAGTCAGGCATTTTTTAAAGTATCTGCCGCAGTTCCTGCGGATATTCCCTTAACAAGTTTTAGTATTCTTTTTGCCAGGTTTAAGGGGGATTTTGAAACATTTATCCATGGAACAAGACAAATAGATAATTTAAAAAATGGGGACAAGGTATTAATTCTTGAGTCATGCACTCATCATGTCAACGAGGATGATATTGGCATGGTGAAGATCCCCCGCTGGATTAGAAACTACACAGGCATGCAGCTTGATTTTGAAACAGTATCCGGTTTTGATGAAATTCCAGGGGAAATCAGTGATTATAAATTAGTAATACAGTGTGGGGGATGCATGTTTACAGGTAAGCAGTTGTTGAATCGTGTTGCTCCGGCAATAGAAAAGAAAATCCCTGTAACCAATTACGGAATGGCGATAGCTTACGCATTAGGGATTTTTGACCGCGCAATTTCAGTCTTTGGGCATTAGTTAGTATATTACCATTGGTACATAATGGTTGGTGGTAAAAAATGATTCGGCCTTGGTTAATTCTTCGGAAGGTCCGATAATGGTCAATCTATCGCCCATTTTGAATTTAAAATTATCGAAAATATTCAACATTTTTCCGGCACGATGGGTTGATATTATCAGTATTCCTGGGGGAATATCCAGTTCACTCAACCTCTTGTCCGAGACGTATGGATTGCGAATTTTAAGATCAATGATGTCTTGATCTTCTTCAAGATCCAATAGCATGGAGACAAGGGATGGTGATCTGACAAAATGATCAAGCAGGCTTATCATGGCCGTGGATTGTGCCACGATCATTGCATCCAGGTCTTGAAAACGTTCAAGATTTATTCGTTTTTTCAGTCGGACAATCAAATTTGTGTTTTTGAAATTTTTATTAACCAGCTCGCAAATTTGATAGTTGATTTCATCAGACAGCATGGTTACGATTGCACCCGCTCCACCAACTCCAAGTGAACGCAATTCATCAAGAGTAATGCTTGAAATTTTGTGTAGTTCAATTGGTGTCTCTATCATATCTTTCATCTCATCATTTTCAAAATATACCACTTTGGTCTGCCAATGATGTGAATGTAATTGACGGGCAAGTGCCACGGCCTGTCCGTCATCACCAAAAACGATCACATTATGAATAATGTTCTTTTCTGTCTTTTTGGCCCGTGGATGTGCCTCCTTTACAAAAAAGATTACCCACTTGAAAAAAGCCGGTCCAACTATTTGATTAATTACGATAATTGAAATCAGTAAAGTGGCAAAGGCACCACCCCATTCTGGAAATTCCTCGGCAACCTCTCTCGCCAGTCCCATTCCCACACCGGCTTGAGTTATGTAGGACATCCAACCAACAAGATTATGTTTCATTGAATCCCCGGCAAGTACTCCACCTGAAAAGGAACCGACAAAGACAGCTCCAATTCGTATTAAAAATAGTAGCAATATAACCGGCCATAGTGTTCCTATCAGGGTCAGATTTATTGATGCACCTGTCAGAGTAAAAAAGATAAGATAGATTGTCGGCCCAATGTCGTGAAGTAGATTTAAAAACTCATCACGATGTTGGCCATAATTTGACACTATACATCCACCGATCATGCAAATCAGAAGTGGTTCCAAAAAAATTTCGACGTTGAAATTATTGGCGGTGTAGTGGCGGATTTTTTCGGAAAAAACAAAGATTCCGTATCCAATAAGTAAAATACTTCCACCTTTGATCCATTTGTGCAGTGGTTTGGAAATAATAAATTGTAATAGTTTTCCGATCAGACAGCCAAGCGCAAACATGATTAAGATTTCAACGGCCAGTAGAAATATAAATGATATGTTGAAACTGGTTGCTGTTAAAAGAACATCGCTTATTGATGAATTGATGGAGAATAATACAATCACCAATACATCCATGATAACCGTCACTCCCATGGCAGTTTGAACAAAAGGGCCGCTTGCACGCAATTCCTTTATGATGGCTATTGCAGACGATGGAGAACGTGCCACAAGAATAGAGCCTCCCAGAATTGAAACAGCAATTCGTGCGTTGACTGACATTGACTGCATAAAGGGTATGAAATCAGTCAGGAGGAAGAAGGCCGCACTTCCGATAAAAAATGTGCAAAAGACCAACCCCATGGTGATCCATTTAATACTTTTGACCCGGTTTTTTAGTTCACTGAAATTGAGTTCTCCACCTGCGGCAAAAGCGATAAATGCCAAAGACAGTTGGGCAAGAAAGTTTAGATTATTGACAGCGTCTATGGATATTAAACTCAGGCAATATGGGCCGACGATTATACCAGTGAATAAAAAACCGGTTATTAGTGGCAGTCTTATTATTTTAAAATAGCGTCCGAATTGTTTTGCTGCCAGTGCTACGAAGAAAAAACAAAGTAGAAAAACAAGTGTGCTTTCAATATGTTCCAATTATTAAATCCTGTGTATTGTAAAAATATTAATAGTGAGTTGATTTTATCAAAAAAATTTTATTCTTAAAAGGACGTAACATATCGAAAATACGTAAAATATCGAAGTTTTTTTAAGGGGTTACCTCATTAGAAGAATAGAGGGTGGTTTCTAATCTGCGACGGGAGATACTTTCTTCAGGTATTTCTTCCTGAACCAAGCGTCCCCTGTATTTATAAATCCGTGTGACAGGATGTTGAAAAAACTTCAGCTTTTTATTCATCCAACATGCACAGGCCGCAAGTCCCATAATGGGTGATGCCAGCAGGTAGGAAAGCTCATGGGCCCTGGCATGTCCAAGGATCTTGAATAACAGTTTTAAATATTCCCACCTGTTTTTTAATGAAATTTTCGGTCCCAATATTCCAACCGGTAATATTGCAAGATAGGGGGGAAGTTTTTTTCTAAACTCTTTTGCCTTGTTTCTTAAAAGATGATTTGGATTGTTACGATATCTTTTATAACCGGCCATCTTGATCTCTGCTATCCGAAAAATTGACGGCCCAAGGGTTTTAAAATCATTTTCATAAAATTCTTGTTGCAATTTTTCAATTTCCTCCCTTCTCAAGAAGGGATGTTTTACCATTGAACTAAAACCGGTGCATTTTTTATAGTATTTCATGCGATCATTTTTTAAATCATCCTGCATTAAATCCTGTTTCATTACCTTCTCGTAAAAAGGTGTACCAGGTGTCGGACCATAGATTAAAAATTGAGAAAGTGCCGGCCGTGTTTCCATCAGTTCAGAAAATTCCCTTTTGGCAATTTTATCTGTCTGATAAGGAATTCCAACAATCATGGAAGTCAATACTGTTATTCCATGACTTTGCAATTCCTTGATCAAGGAATCAATGTCAACCCCTTCGTGTTTTTCATATCCTGCTTTTTTACTCTCATATCCAACCCACAGACCATCAATTCCCATTTCCAATAGTTCGTGGGGAGTATATTGGGATATCGCCTTGACGGAGGCAAAACAAAATGTGGAAAAGCTTTGATTGTTTTTGCGACACAATTCCAGATATTCTTTTGACCGATCCTTGCTTAATAAAAAATCCTCGTCCAAAATAGTATGCTCAATATCGGGATATTTGTCTTTATGGCCCTTCATGAAATCATAAACAGACTTGCCCGTTGGTAAAAGTCTTATGTGTTTTTTCTTGAAGAAGTGGGATGTACAGCAAAAATCACATCCATTGGGACATCCAAGTCCGGCAAAAATCATTCCGGTATGGGCAATCGGTATTCCAAAGACCTTAAGTCTGCTTCTTATGTCTGGATGTTTATACCTTTCAATTGTCAAGGGGGGCTCATTTAAAAGTTTTCTCATGAACCCAACACCTTCTTCGCGACAGATGTAATCAGCGAATGGAAAAAGCTCTTCATCTGACATTACGGTTCCGTACCCACCCAGAATTATCCTGGAATTCGGGGCATGAGTTCTAATCAGATGACACATCTTTTTCATGTGGTGAGCTGTTGATAATACAAAGGCAATTGCAATATATTCATACCCTTTTTTTATCTCTTTAATGAATGATTTTTTTGATGGGTAATGTAAAACCATGGACGAAGTATCCAAATTAACTGCAATGTAATCCAGAGCGAATTGTTTATGCACAACCCTGGGTGAATATATATGTTGCGCCCTTGTAACCTGCCCATGTAAAAGTTCATATCCTACGGATTCAGAATCTCCGACACTTGGACCTATTGGACTGCAAACTGAAGACATTAGAATTTTTTTTGTGAATTTGCCGTTTTTAACGCTGTCCATTGGCGCTCCCTGGTTTTTTAGAAGGATTGTACGTATATGAAATTCAGATTAAAGTTTTCAAGCACATAACGGTGTGGATTTTACAAAAGTTTTACAAAATATGATCTGGTTTTGACTTATCGGGTTATTGCGGATATCCCTTCCATACTATGCTTAGATCAAAATGGTTCTATCATCCACTGGCAGTTTTCATCTTTTCACTGCTTGCTACGGCAACATCCCTGTTTTTGTATATAAGATGGTATTTAAAGGCCAAGCAGGCTTTTGAAAACTACATACAGAAATTTAATTTGGATGTGGACAGATTTTTTGAGGTGGAGGCATGGGCCGTTATATTGGTGTTATCCATTTTAGTGTCAATCATCTGTCTCGGTATTGTCACAATTTATATCTACAATCATAAAAATATCCAATTATATCGAATGCAACGCAACTTTATAAACAATTTTACTCATGAACTCAAGACACCACTTACATCACTTCGACTTTTCCTGGATACATTTGCAAAGCATGATTTGTCACGAAATGATCAACTAAAATACATTGATTTTATGATCAAGGATATTGATCGCCTGTCCGGAAATGTTGATAGAATTTTAAACCTTGCAAAGATTGAAGGTGACAGCTACAAAAAAGATTTTACGGACTGTGATATCTGCTCCTGCATGACGGATCTGATAAATGATAATTGCCAGCTTTTTCATAACGCAAAAATATCAATATCAAATAATGAAAAAGCATACCGTTTTCCAATAAATGTTTCATTGATGGAAATGCTTGCAATAAATATAATTAGAAATTCAGTAATTTATAATTCTTCGTCTTTTCCTGAAATAAATATAAACTTTCGGGAGATTAATAATTATTTGCACATGGAATTTTCCGATAACGGAATAGGTATTCCTAAAAATGAACTAAAAAAGGTGTTTAAAAAGTTTCATCAACTTGGAAATCCTGATGATATGACGGCCAAGGGGTCGGGGCTTGGATTATATCTTGTGCAAAGCATAGCAAAAATACACAAGGCGAAGGTAAAGGCCACAAGTGCAGGAGTCGGGAAGGGAACAACTGTTTCACTGATGTTTCCACTTAAAAAGTCAATGTTAGAGGATGAGATAAGGTCATGAATAAAGAAGGTGATACAATACGTAAAAAAATCATGGTTATCGAGGATGAAGATCATATTGCTGAAGGATTGAAATTAAATCTATCCTTGCAGGGATATGATGTAAAAGTAATATCTGACGGAATTTCCGCAATATCCGAGTGGAAAGACTGGAATCCCGATTTAATTGTCCTTGATTTAATGCTTCCTGGTCTTGATGGTTATTCCGTATTAAAAAACATCAGATTGGAAAATGAGAAAATTCCAGTCTTGATTTTATCTGCCAGGGATTCTGTTCAAGACAGAATAAAAGGATTACATTATGGCGTTGATGACTATCTTTCCAAGCCTTTTGCACTTGAGGAATTTTTATTAAGAGTATCAAGACTTCTGGAGAGGGCATCATGGAGCAAGGATTCGGGTAACATCAAGACGGACGATGTAAAAAAAATATATCATTTTGGAAAAAATAAAATAGATTTCACCTCCAATACCGCAACCTGTCAGTTGGGAAAAATTAAACTGACCAGCCAGGAAGTAAAATTGTTAAAACTTTTTGTAACAAATCCCCAAACACCTCTTACAAGGCAAACCCTGTTGGAAACATGCTGGGGATATGATGGAGATATCAGCACCAGGACCATTGATAACTTTATTGTCAGATTTAGAAAATATTTTGAAGAAAACCCAAAAGGGCCAGTCTATTTTAAAAGTCTTCGATCTGTTGGGTACATCTTTGATTATGAAATTGAAGGGTAGATGCAACAGCTTTGTTTGCAAAAACATATAATGATGCGGTATATTGATCTTGTTATATGTAATTAAAGAATTACCAAGAAAAATAGATGAAGAGCATAGTAAGTTATTTCATTAACAGGCCTGTTATTGCCAATTTATTCATGTTTGGCTTGATTCTTTCAGGAATAGTTTTATGGGAAAAAATCGGGAAAGAGGAACTGCCTGATTTTGCCATGAATTCAATAAGGGTATCCATAAGATATCCTGGAGCATCGGCAGAGGATGTGGAACTTTCCATTACCAAGCCTGCAGAAGAAAAGTTAAAAGGAATTACGGGACTAAAGGACGTAATCAGTACATCATCATATGGAACAGGCTCTTTCAGGATATCTTTCGAGCCAAAACTTCCGGATATTCAGGAGAAAATTCAAGAAGTCAAGGATGCCATTGACGCTGTCTCCTTCCCTAAGGAGGCGGATGATCCTGTATACAGGAGATTTAAAACAAGTGAACATGCGATTATTGATATTGGCATATATTTAAAAAACAAAAATGCCCTGGATGTTGATGCGAGAATTAAACTGCAAAAATATGCCCTGGCATTTAAAAACAAATTGATCTCCTTAAAGGAAATAAGCGGTATTGACACCCAGGGGTATCGAAGACCGGAATTACAGATAAAGGTTCTTCCTTGGAAACTCAAAAAATATGAGATATCCATGGGACAGATCAGGTCACAAATCGTTCAGCAACATGTTCGACGTCCGATTGGAAGTATGAAAGATAAAAGTGAATCAGAGATAACCTTGATTTCTGAATTGGATGATATAGAGAGTATAAAAAATGTTATTGTTACAAGCGGATTCCAGGGACAACAGGTCAAATTGTCCAGCATTGCCAAAGTTGAAAATGGATTTGAAAAATCCAATTATATTTTAAAAATTCAGGGTAGCGAGGGAGTCATTCTCAGAGTTAAAAAGAGCACCAATGTTGATATTATTTCCGGGCAGAAGGCAATTATAAATTTTCTAAATACCTACAAAAAAAATGATCCGGATTCACCGGTTGATTTCGTTTTGATTGATGATGAATCCTATGATGTAAGAAACAGACTTTCACTTATAAGCAATAATGGAATTTTGGGTTTTATTTTAATTGTAATTGTCTTGTTTATATTTCTGGATTTTAAATCAGGGATCTGGGTGGCCATGGGAATTCCCTTTTCTTTGGCCTTCACTCTGCTTATTGCCTTCGCGATGGGTTATACTGTTAACAATATGACCCTGGCGGCAATTATTATCGTTTTGGGTATAGTGGTGGATGATGCAATTATTATTGCTGAAAATATCTCCAGAAAAAAGGATTTTGAAAATACCAACACATCGACCAAAGGAACGCTGGAAGTGATCGGTCCGATAATTGCCAGTATTCTAACCACTTGTGCAGCATTTGTTCCTTTATATTTTTTCTCTGGAAGGTTTGGGCTTTTTGTAAAATATATTCCCACCATTGTTTTTTTGATGCTTACTGCAAGTTTTCTGGAATCCCTGTTTATCCTGCCATCACATATGGCACATCCATTACCATTTAAAAGATTTTTTGCACGGTTTGAGAATGAAAATCGTAGAAGACAAATAAGACATAAGATTGAAAATTTTTACTCAAAAACCATGATAAAGATACTTCCATTCAGAATTGCAATTTTGACAGGTTTTATTATTATTCTGGTGCTTGGGGGATATTTATTCAGCAATAAAATGAAATATGTAATGTTTCCAAGGGAGGAATTGAGAAGCTTCAGGGTAAAGGTCGTTGCCAAGGAGGATCTTAATCGTCACGAGATGGCAAAACTTGTAAATCAGGTTGAAAAAATTTTTCTAAACGATTCTGATAAAGTGGTAACTTCAGTCAGAACGAGGATCGGACAAAGTCGTCGTGGTGGAGAGGTCAGGGAGAATGAGGCAAGTATGCGAGTGGAGATACTTCCTCCATCTGAACGCGAGATATCTTTGTCACGATTAATGAAAAGATGGAAAAAACTGGTCGGTGGATTGAAGGATTTTGCACAGGTACGTTTTTTGAAAAGCAGATTCGGGTCGGAGAGTGGTAGTCCAATTGTTATTGAAATACAGGAAAATAATGAGTATTTGAAAAATGAGATAGCGCAAAGGTTAAAGAATGAACTTGAGGTATTGCCAGGTTTGATTAATGTGGAGATTGAAGAACCAAAGAAAAAAAATGAGTATATATTGGAAGTTAAAAAGGATGAAGTGAGTGGTCTTGGAATTGATTATGAACAGCTATCTTCAACACTTCGGGCGTACGTTGAAGGTGAGATATTGTATACACTGATTTCCGGAGAGGAGGAAGTGGATGTTCGCTTTACCAGTGAGGATAATGGAAAGGATGATATTGAAAAATTATTGAATTTAACTGTGGCCAACAAGGAAAACTATCTTGTTCCAATCAAGGGATTGGTTAGTGTCAGAAAAGCCAGAAAGGCCGGTAGTATTGAGCATGTAAATTATAAACGAACGGTCACTGTATACGCCGATTTTGCCCCTCATAAAAAAATGACACCTTTGGTTTTCGCTGAAAAAGTTGAAGCGGAGATATTTCCCCGGTTGCTGGCAGGCAATCCTACAACAGCTTTGAATTTCAGGGGAGAGGTGGAGGATTCACGGGAGTCCAAATCGGATTTTTTAATTTCGATAATAATGGCCCTGGCAATTATGTATATACTTCTTGTGTTTTTATTTGATTCCATGTCGACCCCACTGCTTATTGGAGCAATTATTCCTTTTGGTGTGATAGGTGTTATTTACGCTTTTTTAATCCATGGCATGGTTAACTATGGTTTTTTTGCAGTAGTTGGTACTTTGGGTATGATGGGGGTTGTTGTTAATGATTCAATAGTGCTGGTGAATAAGTTGGAAAAAGAGTTTGATAATTTTGTCAATAATAAATCAGGAATATTTGTCCATGTTGCAAATGTGACATCGACTCGCCTGCGGGCGGTTGTTGTCACAACATTTACAACAACTGCAGGACTGTTTCCTACAGCATACGGAATAAGCGGTTATGATTCGATGCTTGCAGAGATGATGCTTGCCATGGGATGGGGGTTGCTATTCGGAATGTTTATCACCCTGGTTTTACTCCCGTGCTTGTATAGCTTTCATCTTCAGTTTAAATTATGGAGAAGGGGAGTATGACAAAATATACCATGCTGATATTTGCATTTATTTTCAGTATATCCATATCAATTCACGCCAGGGATAAAATTCTGCGATTGGAGCAATTTATTGATTTAGCTAAAAAAAATGATCCGGATTTTGAAAAAATCCAATCAGATAGAAGCAAGCTGGATTATCTTGTGGATAAGAATCTTCCATCCAGGAAAATTCTTTTAAGCTTGCAAAGTGAACACGAAGTCGCATCAAGCAACAATCAGGACAGCTCCAAAACGACAGCATCAATCTCAAAGGATATTATTTCGACAGGTACAAATCTATCACTGACTCAGATCAATACCGAAAAGGCCGGAAGTGTTGACAAGGAGACCGAAGTAAGGATGGAGCAGTCTATTTATAAAAATTTTATGGGAAGAGATGTCAGATTGAAAAAAGATGCGTTAAATGTTGAAAGAGAGATTGTAAAACTTCAGATCCTTGACAGCTATGAAAATTATATAAGCGAGATATCAAAAATCTATTTGGATTTTGCACAGTCATATATAAATTTGAAACTGGCCAGGGAAATATCCAGGGAGACGTTGCGACTTGAGAATAATGTACTAAAAAAAAGAAAAAAGAATATTGCCACCCGTACAGATGTAAACCGCATAAAACTTCATGTGATTCTTAAAAAAGAGGATGTTATAAACAGGGAAATAGAATATGTTTCCGTCAAGGAAAAGGTTAAAAGGATTATTGGCAAGGAGCTTGATAATGAAATTCCTGAAATAGATATTAATCTTCCGGCCGGATATTCTTTCGGGTCGGATATTACCAAAATTAAAAATAAATCGCTGAGAGTTTATAAGATTCAGCAGCTCAATGAGAATATTGCCTCTAAAAATTATCTTCTGAGTAAAAGAGAGCTATATCCAGACGTTAATCTGGTTGCCGGGTATAATTATAATAAAAACAAAACAGATACATCCTCTTCAAATAATAATGAAGCAATAGTTGGTATAAAGATCAATATACCAATCGGGGATTCCACGGCAAAAGCGGATAAAAAAAGTGAACTGTTAAAATTCATGAAATCAAAAATCGAGAGAAAAAAAGTTTTCAAGGATACGGAACAACAATTCAAGGAACAAAAGAACAGACTTGAACAATTGAAAAAAAAGTTGGAATTGAGCAGGGAAAAGGTCAGGGTTGCCGGACAGATTTTGGAAGATGAAAAAAGGCGTTATTTGTATGCAAAGTTGACGCTGGAGAGATTGATTGAGATAAAAAATGATTTCGCCGAATATCGTTTTAAATACAATACCGACCTTATTAATTTTAACAAATCATGTTTGGAATGGTTGAACTTGAATGACATGCTTTTGGCCCAAAAAAGTTTGAACCAGTGATTTTTCAGTTCAATTTTTGCGTTGATGAAAGGAATCTATAAAGGCCTGATAAGGAATACGGAAATGTCCATGTGAATAATCCCGTTCAAAATCCACCTGAATCTTTTGCAAAACCTCGATGGAAAGTCTGTCGCAGAGAAGGCGGTGGGAAAATTCATGTGCCATGATAAATATACATGACATGCCGGAGATGTTTTCCATGGTTGTTCCCTTTGGGAATCCGTTTCCAGTTGGACGTTCGTGATGGGATATAATAATATCACGAATATTGTTGCTGACATCATCGATGCCATCCACTTCGTCTATTAATTTCATGCTTTCATAGGGATGGCCGGAAACAATGTCCTTGTCATGTTTTGAAAGTTCCTTGTACTGCCTTGATTCAAGCGAGGTTATCCGGGCCAAATGATCTTCTTGTATGGAAATGTCCTGGAAAATGGATGAAATTGAAAGTTTCTTCATCGAATGATTTGAAGACCATTTTGTATGTCCTGCAATGGCAATTGCCAGGTAGTTTGTCATCATTGAAAGCTCATAAGTGTAATTTTGATATCTAATCAAATTGCCTAGAAGGCCGGACATTCTTTTATTCTTTTTGATGATTCCAACACTGGATTCATATACAGCTTTTCCAAGCTCAATCTCTTCAACTGTGAGGCCCAAATCCCTGAGGGAATTGTGGATTTTTTTCACGGAATCAAATTGATAGTCAATTCTTTCCGATGTTGGAAGTGTTTTGCATTTTATTTTTTTTGTCAGTCTTTCATTTATTTTTGATGAAATATTTTTATAGTCTTTGATTGTGACAAAATAAAAGTCATCGGTTTGTGTCTCTTCAATCTCCGGATTTTTTACATGAATATAATTATTCTCATGATCCAGCATGAAAATGGGAATCTCCTCCATTACAAAGAGTTCCACATTAACTCCACTGACCCTTCGATATCCTTCCTGTATTGAGGGCCTTTTTAATTTGATTACAGGAGAAACACTATCCAACAGTAGATTTTCCTTGATTGGATATTTCAAATAGGTGTTTAATTTTCCGGAAACCATAAAACCGGACATATCAGGATCTTTTGCAGGATATTTGTTGGTAAGGAGGATAAACGGGATATTTAATTCTTTGTTTTTAATATAAGCATAAATACTGCTACCGACATTCCCATCAATAATATATTTGGCAATAACAAGTGCGATATTATTTTTCTGTGCAAGTTTTTCAATTGCCATCTCAACACTTTTTGCAAAATGGAATAAGACGTTAAATTCGCTTTCAATATGCATGACAATATGTTTTATTGTTTCATCGTCATCTTCAACTATTAAAATTTCTTTTTTCATTTTTCTCCTGTCGTGAAAGTTAATTATATAAAATTTCACTTATCATTGGGATTATTTTTTATAAAAAAGAACTGTTTCGGAACAGTTACGTTTTATACGCATGTGACACGAAGTCACAGTGAATACTATTGTTATAAATAACAAACAGAAACAGTTTCCTATTGTTGTTTGTTGCCAGATTTTCGTCATATAAAAATATTGTTTTTTTTATAATAAGGTTTAAAATTAGGTAAAAATAAAAAGGAAAAAAATTGTCATTAAAAATTCTTGTTGCCGATCCAGACAGTGATTCCTGTGACAGGAGTTGCTCTTTTCTTGTAGAAAATGGGTATGAGGTATCCACGGCCATGATTGGCAAGAATGTACAATTGAAGGCATACAAGAATAAATACTTCGCCATTGTTTTGGATTGGGCAATTCGTGACCATTCAGTAATTGAGGTTCTGAAATATTTAAAACTCAATTCCCCCTCGACCAAGGTGATTGTTACGATAAGCTCCATGAAAGAACTGGAGAAGCTGGACATTGATAAAAATGTACTTGCCAGATTGGGTGCATGTGATGTTTTGGTAAGACCCTTCAGTAAGGATTCTCTTATAAAGTCTATTTCAGGAGAATTGCAATTTAATTTGTGGAAAAATACTTCACAAAAAAAAAGACACCTTCATGAAACAGGAGGTGCCATAAAGGCACGTGATGATGAATTCACCAGATTGAAAATTGATCAATTTTATTCCTCTAATCGTTCAGTTTTTGACATATATATCAGAATTAATCCAAACCACTATATCAAGATACTCCATGCCGGCGAGGCCTTTGATAGTGGTGTAATTAAACGATATAAGGAGGATAAAAATGTAGAATATCTCTATTTCAGGACGCATGATCGCACACTCTATATTCGTTTTATGAACGATCTTGTTGAAAAAACAATGAAAATTTCAACTGTTCCGACAGCAAAAAAAATCCAGATGATACGCAATATCACCGAAAAATATGTGGAGGAAATTTATACAAGTGGAATCAAGCCACAAATGGTGGAGGAGGGGGAAAAAATCTGTGAACATATAAGTGGGCTTATTCATAGGGATAGAAAGCTTTCAAAGGTTATACGTGAACTTGAAAACTTTGATCCTTCGGCATACTCTCATGCATTTTTGGTGGTTTTTTTCTCAACAATAATCAGCAATCAATTGAGCTGGACAAGTAAAAGAACACGTGAAAAAATCACTCTTGGCGCAATGCTTCACGATATTGGAAAATTAAAACTTTCAAAGTCAATCTCTCTTTTAAGGCCCGGGCAAATGGATGCCAAACAACTTAAAGAATATCAGCTACATCCACAGATTGGTGTCGAAATGCTTGAGAACTCGCTACTGGTCACGGAGCCTGTAAGGCAAATTATATTACAACACCATGAAACAATTGATGGCTGTGGTTTTCCACGCAAAATTTCAGGTAAAAAGATATTTCCACTGGCACAAATAGTGGGACTCGTGGATATATGTGCCCATCTTATGACTGAAAGAAATCTTTCTCCTGTCGAGGCCTATAAAGCGATTTTGAAAGATGAAAGAAATCTTTATAGATTTGATCCCAATTTTCTCAAGGTATTTGGACGTATATTCATCAATATCGACAGTAATGAAAATGAATTGAGAATATTAAGCAAGGCAGATGATGAATAAAAATGAGAGAATTGTTGTTTATCTTGGAAATGATGAAACTTTCTTTCAGGACCTCGAAGCATTCTACAAGAGTGCAACAGAGGATGAGAATTCATGTGTTAATACAATCATTAAAATATCAAATGATGACCGGGATGTGGCACTTGATCAGTTTGCGAATGAATTAATAAAAAATGTTCCACATGTGGTGATGATTGATTTTTGGAATGTTTCAACAAATAAAAAATATATTGCTCGATTGGCGAAGCTTCTTCTTTTGTTCAAACATCATCATGAATTAAAAACGGTTCCAGTATTTGGTATATTCTGCAACAGTGATGAAATTTACAGGCTAAGATATCTTTTTTCATGTGGTATTGTATACGCTCATATAAAGGCGGATTACAATGGGACACTTTTTGAGGATTCGTTCTATATCGGGTTTGAGGAAAAAATAACCTTTCCCAAATATGCCGTGGCATCACATATAAACCTACCGTACGATATCAAGCATGTTACAAGTATTTCGGAGCTGACGGTCAATGCGATAACCGTGGAAACAGATCTAAAACCCGAAATTGATACAGAAGTGGAGTCAAACTTTTACCTTTTCAAGGATTTTACTCCCAAAAAGTTTGATGTTTCATTTATCAATGACAGCGCAATGTTATACGACTACATTTATTCAGTGGAACTATACATACCGTACTCTGGGGGGCCATGGGATGAAATTGACGAGAATTCATTTAAAAAGGATACCATGGAAACATGGCTTGATTTCAACAAGGAATTTTTTCAGCATTCCTATGGTTCAGTTCTGATTGTTAACAATAATCTGGAAACGATTTATGATTTTTTCAGAAGTAATCCGATCAATAACGTCAATATTCATTACACCAGTCGTTTAAGGAGGGATTTTGAACTGATAAAAAATTTTAAGCCGGATACAATCTTTTATTCCTTTGATGATGAAGAAGAAACCTCTGAAAAGTCGAAAGGAATTGATGATACGACTGATGAAATTTATCTTAAAAATACACTGAACAGCATGAATCAGCTTGTTAACTTTATAAAAACAATAGACTCATATTATCCCATAATCCTTACATTCCTCAACGGTTCCTCGAGTGAGGCCCTTCGAAAGACCTTCGCGTATCAGTCAATAATCTCATCTGATGCTCCAATGAATATAAAGTTCATGAAGACCATTTTGGAAAGTTTTCTGGAAAAACAAATAAATAATGGGATTGGACCAGCGTTTCAGATGAAGGTGACTGATCCCAGAAGATATGTTGAGCTAAAGAGAAATGTCATAATTACAAGCCTGACCGAACATGAAGTAACATTTCTTTCGAATGATTCTCTTTCATATTACACTATATTAAAAATGGAAGAACCCACGGATATCTTTATAACCGTGATTCCTCCAATAAGAACTCTGGAAAATTCTGCGGATAAGACACATTATATGGGCATTATTCACTCGGTTGACGAAGAACGTCTTCAAATTCTAAGACAATTTGTTAATCAAATAATTTTTAAAAAACCAAATGCATTTAAATTTGATCGTGAAGCTTTTGAAGAACAGGAAAAAGAGGAAATGGAAAAGAATATGCAACAAACCGCCACACAAACGGATAATACAAAACAGGTTAAACCTGATCGTATTGACGTGGTGAGAAAAATTAAACATGACGAAAAATCAAAATTGTAAGAAATGAGGAAATCTTAATGCATATTTTTGGTAAAGAGGAATTGGAAGCAGT
>JAGLPP010000119.1 GCA_023137315.1 Bacteriovoracaceae bacterium | reverse complement strand
GGAGCAGGTGATCAGGGTATGATGTTTGGTTACGCCATTAATGAAACCGACAACTTTATGCCTCTATCCATAGATCTTTCACATAAGCTTTGCATGAAGCTTTCCGAGGTTAGAAAAAATGGTGTTCTTCCACTTCTTAGGGCAGATGGAAAAAGTCAGGTTTCCGTCCAGTACGAAAATGGTTCCCCCAAAAGAATTGATGCCGTTGTTATTTCAACCCAACACGCAGAAGAAATGTCTTTGAAACATGTTCAGGAAGGGATCAGAGAGACTGTCATTGATAAAATCGTTCCAAAGGAATTGGTGGATAACAATACAAAATATTATGTAAATCCAACTGGTCGCTTTGTTGTTGGTGGGCCGCTGGGAGATTGTGGTTTAACCGGACGAAAGATTATCGTAGATACATATGGTGGACATGGTTCCCACGGTGGCGGTGCATTTTCAGGAAAAGACCCGTCAAAGGTTGACCGTTCAGCAGCCTATGCAACCAGACATATTGCCAAGCATATTGTTGCCGGAAAATTCGCTGATCGTGCGCTCGTTCAAGTTGCATATGCTATTGGTGTTGCAAAACCTGTTTCCCTTATGATTAACACTTACGGAACAGAGAAGGTTGATATTGTAAAACTTCATCATGCAGTTCATGAAGTTTTCGACATGAGACCAAAGGCCATTATCGAAAGACTCGACCTGCTTCGTCCCATTTTTCAACAAACGGCAGCCTATGGACATTTCGGCCGCACATGTAATATTGGTTTTACGTGGGAAAGACTGGATAAACTCGAAGAACTTCAGTCAATGCTTAACTAGTAAAAAAACACTAAAAGGCCCGACATTTGCCGGGCCTTTTTTATATTGGGTTGAAAAATGATAGATTTCTTATTGTTTTTTTTAAGATATATTCCATTTTGGGCGGTTCCACTTCTTATTGTATCAGCTGAATTTGCCTACATCTATTGGTTGAAATCTCATGTAAAAATATCCATTGTCTTTTCTTTTTTGGCCATTATCTGTCTAATTTCCATTGGTTATTATTTTTGGGCCGGAACACCGGAAAGAGCGGCGCGACTGATTGTCGAACATCTGATCTGATCATTAATATGTAATAATTTTTACGCGAAGCGGAAAAATTATCCTGGTGTCTAAAAATTGACACTCATCTGTCTTTCAGGTTAGCATTTCCGTGTGCTGTTCTTGGTCGTAAGGATGTAAATAGTGAATGATTTTAATTTCTTACATGATACTTTCGATAATGAGTTCAATACCAGGCGAATGAATTTTTCTGAAATTGTTCCTGATATTATACTTGTCGAAGATGATCAGATACTTGGAAAAACAATTAAAAAATTTCTCGAAAAAAAATTGGGCCTTACGGTTCACTATTTTTTAAATCCACGTGACTGCCTGAAAGAAATTGATTTGAAAATTATAGGTACCAACGAGGGAAAACGCCCCTTTTGTCTTATTACTGATATCACATTCGATGAAGGTGGAATCGATGGCCTTTTGTTAATCGACCTGTTACGGGAAAGGGATTATTGTTTTGAATGTATTGCCATGACCGGATTTTCAACTGTGGAAACTGCGGTAACAGCAAGCAAAAAAGATGTTTTCAAGTATTTGACCAAGCCATTTGAATTGGAAATTCTTTCTGATCTGATTGTACAAATATTTACAGTAAAATTTGGTATATCGAAAGATAAGTTTAATTGTGGTTTTGAGAATACACCTTCAAAACGTAATTACACACAGCATGTCTTTCTCGATAAATTCAAGATTGAACCTCCCGGTGAAGATGATATCTTCTGTGGAATGATTGGACGTTCTCCAAAAATGAAAGAGATTTTTGATAGAATAAAAAAAGTATCATCAACGAATTCCACTGTGTTGATTACAGGTGAATCAGGAACCGGCAAGGAACTTGTCGCCAACGCATTACACACCTGTTCACATAGAGTTGAAAATTCCATCATCTCGATTAATTGTGGGGCAATTCCCAGTGAACTTTTGGAAAGTGAACTTTTTGGCCATAAAAAGGGTTCTTTCACAGGAGCAATTTCCGATCGCAAGGGAAGATTTGAGCTGTCACATAATGGAACAATTTTTTTGGACGAAATCGGGGATATGCCTCTTCTTTTACAGGTGAAGCTTTTAAGAGTTCTTCAAAACAAACAGATTGAACCTGTTGGCGGCTCTGAAAGCATCAAGATTGACACAAGAATTATTGTAGCAACACACAGGGACCTGGAGAAGGCCGTTGTTGACGGAAATTTCCGGGAAGATCTTTATTACAGGTTGAATGTAATACCAATCAGAATACCATCACTTGCAGAAAGAAAAGAGGACATTCCTCTTCTTCTTTCCTATTTCCTTTCCAAATTTGTAAGTGCAGATGGCAGAAATAACATTGAGTTTAATGATGATGCATTGGAATTATTGCTTTCATACTCCTGGCCTGGCAACGTAAGAGAACTTGAAAATCTTATCGAACGATTGGTTATTCTAAAGGGTGGAAATATTATCAAGATTGATGATCTACCTGCAAAATTTCTTGAAAGCAGGCCAATGGGCGTAATGAATCAGGAAATGATCATGCTACCTGATGATGGAATTGATCTCAAACGAATCCTGTCCGAACTGGAGGATTCTCTCATCGTCCAAGCCTTGACCAGGACGAATGGAAATAAAAACCAGGCATCTAAATTATTAAATATGAATCGAACCACGCTGATTGAAAAGATGAAAAAAAAGCAGCTCTTGTACGTTTGATCAAAAACAATACCCCGTTCATTCCAATTCAAGACATCACGGGCACACTATGTATTTTGGCGGGTACCACTTACCATCAGAAAGATGAAATAAATTATTCGAAATAGCCACTACTGTCAGGAGAGATTTTTTAACAAAATTCTCCATGACCATCTCTCCAACTTGGATACCATCATATTCATTCTGGAGTTTATGGATATGATTTGTGTGGTACCACTCACCATTAGAAAGATAAAATAAATCATTCGAAATGGCTTCCACTGTCTGGAGGGATCGCATACTATAATCTTCCATTATCCGATCTCCGATCTTTATTTGTGCAAATGCTGACATTGTTCCCAAGACCAGTAATCCAATTAGTAATTTTTTCAACATAACCATTCCAAACCACTCTTTTCTTTAATTAATTCTTATGTCCTATTCTGGTTTCTTTTTACCACATTTCTTGCCGCGATCAATTAAAAAATGACGCGGATAGTTGTAATATGAAGTTTTTTCATTAGTTCCCGGTTTGAAACATGGAACCCCCCGATTTCAGGAAAGTTGAGTCTCTTTCAATCTGAGAGGGCTTTCTGACCCTTTCTTCGTGAGTAACCCCATTCTTGATTTTTTGACTCTTTTCTTGATGTTGTTAAATAACAATATCGATTATGGATTGCGATCGTAAACTAATCATTTTTATTCAAAAATCTTTAGTCATCCTGATTGTAATTATTTCATGTTTACAGCTGTTGCTACACTTTGTTTACAAAAACATTGTGTCGCGTAATACTTTTTGTTAGAAACGTTTCATGAACGAATCAAGCTATAATTACATACATACGCTTAAGGAGGTATTTACTCAAAGGCAAAAAGCAAATGCCTATTATTCGCTTAGAGCTTATGCCAGAGATTTAAATGTTCATCCTTCTACTTTGAGTTTAATTCTGAATGGTAAAAGAAGACTTCCCATAAAGAACTTAAAAGCAACAATAACGGCTTTGAATTTATCTCCTGTAAAAGAAGGCTTGTTTAAAGAAAGTTTTTATCGGGTCAAAGCAAAACTGGATGATATTCAAATTAAAGAAGAATATCAGAAACGATATATACTAGATGAAGCTCATCATAATATTATTGCGGAATGGGAACATTATGCTGTTTTGTCTCTTGTTGAAATAAAAGATTTTAAATCAAATCCAGAATTTGTCGCTCAAAAACTAGAAATAACTGTTGATAGAGCTGAAATAGTTCTTGAAAACTTATTGAAAGCAAATTTATTAAAGATTGAAGATAATAGGTATAAACTTACTCAAAATTCTCTTAGAACTACAGAAGATATTTCATCAAAAGCATTAAGAAAATCACATATTGAAACATTA
>JAGLPP010000118.1 GCA_023137315.1 Bacteriovoracaceae bacterium | reverse complement strand
CTTGAAAGTCCTCTGGGGGTTGCAGCAGGTCCTCAGACACAATTGGCGCAAAATATTATTTCTGCCTGGTTAACCGGAAGTCGTTATATTGAGCTTAAGACAGTACAAACACTTGATGAGCTTGAGGTATCAAAACCATGTATTGATATGAGGGATATTGGATTTAACTGTGAATGGTCGCAGGAACTTCGTCTTCATGAATCCTATGATGAATATTTGAAGGCGTGGATTTTGATTCATTTGATCCGTCAAAAGTTTGGTTTGAAAAGCAATGGTGACGGTTTTGGTGCGATTTTTAACATGAGCGTCGGTTATAATTTTGATGGAATTCAAAATGATAATGTGCAGACTTTTTTACAACTAATGAAGGATTCGTCTCAGAGAAAGAAAGACTATATTGAAAGAATAAAAAAGATTGCCCCGGAGATTTCCGGGATTGAAATTTCTGACAGGATATCGGACAACATCACACTGTCCACCATGCATGGCTGTCCTCCCGAAGAAATTGAAAAAATTGGAATGTATCTTCTTGAAGAGCTTGGTGTCCATACAACCATAAAACTGAATCCCACCTTGAATGGCCCTTCTGACGTTCGGGATATTTTAAACAACCGGTTTGGATTTAAGAATGTTGTCGTTCCCGATATCGCTTTTGAACATGATCTCAAATGGAATGATGGGATCAGGATTATTCAAAATCTGAAAAACAAGGCCGGGTCGCTTGGACTCGATTTTTCGGTAAAGTTAACCAACACTCTTGAGTGTATGAATAACGGTAAAAATTTCGATACGAAAAACGAGATGATGTATATGTCCGGACGTTCTCTTCATGCACTTGCCATCAATCTTGCCCACAAATTACAGGAGCAATTTAACGGGGAACTTGATTTGTCATTTTCTGCCGGAGTGGATGCTTTTAATATTGCTGATGTGCTTGCCTGTAATATAAAACCTGTTACGGTTTGTACCGATCTTTTAAAACCCGGTGGTTATGAAAGGATGGCGCAGTATTTTGAAAACATTGATTCAAGGATGGAAGGTCTGTGTGCTTCAAATTACAGGGAACTTGTTCTTAAGACCGCAGGTGAAAGCGATTTAAAAAAGGCATTGGTTAAAAACCTTGGAAGCTACAGGGATAGAGTGCTTGGAAACAGACACTATCATCAAAGCGCATTTCCGTGGGAGACAATAAAAACAAAAAGAAAACTAACGATGTTCGATTGCGTGAAGGCCCCTTGTCAGGAGACATGTCCGGCCGGTCAGGATATTCCCACTTATATGTATTGTCTTTCAGAGAAAAAATTTGATGAAGGATTGGCGATTATTAAAAGTACGAACCCTTTTCCAAATACCACGGGTATGGCGTGCGATCATATCTGTCAGGATAAATGCACAAGGATGAATTACGACAACACTCTTCTTATCAGGGAGATAAAAAGATTTTTGGCATTTCGTGAGCAAAAATCGAATAATTTGGAATCAATTGAAACGTTGGATAAAAATGTTGCAATTATCGGAGCGGGCCCTTGTGGACTTTCTGCCGCATTTTATCTGGCGGCCCGGGGATTCAATGTGGAACTTTTTGAAAGTTCTGATGTTGAAGGAGGAATGGCGGCACGTGTTCTTCCGGATTTCAGGTCTATTACTGAAAGAGTGATGCTTGATATCGACAGGATTAAATCCATGGGAGTGAAAATTTATAAAAATTATCCAATTGATACAGGGGATAAATTCATGGAGATCTGTGCTGGTTTTCAGTATGTGATCATTTCCACAGGTGCCTCCGAATGTAGGAAAATGTCCATTGAAGGAGAGACATCAGATGGTGTGGTGGATTTTCTGTCATTTTTAATGGATGTAAAATCTGGCAAGATTAAAGGTCTTCCAAAAAAAGTTGCAGTAATTGGTGGTGGAAATTCTGCGATTGACACGGCAAGATCTGCGAAGCGTCTGATGGATAAGGATGGGGAGCTTTTTTTGATCTACAGAAGAACGATTGACCAGATGCCTGCAGACCGGGAAGAGATCAAAGAGCTTATGGAGGAGAATATCCGTGTTCTGGAACTCGTTGCACCTGTCAGTGTTCATGCAGAAGAGGGAAAGTTAAAGGCGTTGGAATGTATAAAGATGGAGCTGGGGGAGGCTGATGAATCTGGAAGAAGAAAACCTGTACCTGTAGCCGGATCGAATTTTACGATTGACCTTGATCTTTTGATATCGGCCATCGGACAGGAAAAAAATGTTACTCCGTTTACAAATGGCATTGAGAAAAGTTTAGATGGTGGTCTGGCATATGACTTCGATACGTTGGAAACATCAATGAAAAATGTCTTTATCGGGGGAGATTCTGCCAGAGGCCCTCTTTCAATTATTCAGGCGGTTGCAGATGGACGTAAGATAGCCTGTACTATTGCCAAAAGAGAGGGAATAGACCCGGTCACAACTTCTGTATTTCAAAAAAATCTTTCGTTGGAGGATATTAGAAGGAAAAGAGCAAGAAGGGTTTATGGAAAGGGAACTTCCCGTCTTGAAGTTTTAGAGAGGGACGGTTTTGATATGGTTACTAAAACCATGAGTGAGAAGGAGGCAAAGGATGAAGCGGATAGATGTCTCTATTGTGACGAACTTTGTGAAGTCTGTGTGACTGTTTGTCCCAACCGTGCAAATGTTTCTTACAGGATGAATCCAAGGGAATTTCGTTTGCAGGATATAATTATTGAGGGTGGAAGGGTCTCTTATGGTTTGAGTTATACATTTGAGCTTTCACAGCAAAATCAGGTTTTAAATATTGGTGATATGTGTAATGAATGTGGTAATTGTGCAACTTTTTGTCCGACTGCCGGTAAACCATATATGGATAAACCCAAAATTTATCTAACAAGAAAATCATTCACTGAGGCCTCTGATAATGCATTCTTTTTTGAAAAGTCGGATGAAGCAAACATTATTTATATGAAAACCTCCAAGGAAAATGTCAAGATAGTGGCACCACATGAAGGCGATGTGATTTTTGTGGAAAACAAACTTGCACGTTTCAAGGTTGGAAAAAATGATCTTGCCATGATCCAGATGGACGAAGTCAAAAAAAGTGGTTCCATCAACATGCTTGAGATCGCTGCAATATGGGCCTTGTCTGACGTGTTTGGCAGGGAACTGGACTATCTTTTTTAGGTTCCAGGATGGATTTGAATAGCAGCACTAAAAGCCGTGAAGAGATCATTGCCATTCGGCATATGATTAATGCATCGGTTTCTTGTCAATATTTATCCAAAATTTTCTGCCAGGTTCCGTCTTTTTTAATGTCTTTTAAAATGGAATCAAATTTGGAAATTATTTTCATATGTGGTGAATTCTTTCCTATACATAAAATGAACGGCATTTGATCAAGTACTTGCGGAAGTTCAACGATTTCGTCCTTATATCCAAGCTTTTTTATATTCCAACGTATTCCTCGTGTTGCATCTATGAATATATCGAATCTGCGTTTAATAAGTTTTTTAACTGTAATTCCAGCTCCGTCAGACCAGTCAATATCCATATTTTTCAGTCTTGCCTTTGCCCAACCGCAACCATTATAACTTCCCAATTTGAATTTTTTTAAGTCAGACAATTTTTGAACGGTTTTAAATTCATTCATTTTTTTGTTTTGTGCATTTACAAACATCTTGAATACTATATCTATTACTGGTTCTTTTCCTGTTTCCACATATTTTTTTCTTGTTGGTGTTGAAACAGAGATAAAACCATCTGCTTTACCGTTTTTTACAAGCATCTGTGCTCTTGCCCATGGATATCCCTTGTGAACAACAGGTATTCCCATTCGTTTTTTTATAATTTCATTAACGATATCAATTAAAATTCCAGTCATTTTTCCATCCTTCGAGAAGGAATATGGGGCCCCATCCTTAAAATAAACCATTTTCAAAGGTGTTACAGCAAATGCCTGTATACAAAATACTGATGCTAAAAACAAAACGGTTGCAAATTTTTTCATGATCATTTCCTTATTGCTTTATTTTCAATCAATCAAGATGGTTATTATGTTATAGAAGTATTACAGAATCATTGAATTGAACTCCACGATGGCCTCATCAATCTTTTCCGCTGAAGTCTTGAGAAAACTCCAATAGTTTTCATGATCATACCACTGTCGGTTGAGTTCTTCGACGTTGTGCCCCTGTTGTTCTATCCAGGTGTAGTACTTGAGATTGTGGATTCTTTTTTTGTCCTGGTATGTCAATTCCATGGTATTGTCGATGCCAAGACCTGTGAGCATCTCCATGTCGCGGTAAATATTTTTTTCGTTATACTTACCACGTTCACTTTCAAGCTCAATAAGACGTGAACCATATAGCTCAAGAGAGTCAGTAAAGATCGTGATGATGACATCCTTTTCAGTAAGTTCGTAGTATTTTGCCATCTTGATCGAGGCAACCAGATTTCCGATTGAGGAAATTCCAAGAATATCAAGCTTGTCAACGATTTCTGGATCGACACCGGATTTTTTCAACTCTTCTCTTCCGTTGGGTTCATTAAAAAGACGAAGCAGACGTATTGTTATTTCATCATCAACTGCTGCGATGTAATCAGTTCTTTTCATATCGTGAATCCACGGGATGTGCTTGTCACCGATACCTTCAATTCTGTGTCCACCAAATCCGTTGTTTAAAAGCGTTGAACACTGTAGTGCCTCTGCTGCGGCAACTTTTACATGTGGGTAAATTTCCTTTAAGGCATATCCGAATGCGATTGTTCCGGCAGATCCGGAGGACGAGACTGCTGCCGCCAGTTTGTCACCTGGTTTCATTTCATCACGCAGGATATCTGCCGCTGCGGAACCTGTTACCTGATAATGCCAGAGCGCATTTCCGAATTCATCAAACTGGTTGAAGATCTGGATGTTTCTTCTGTTTTTTCTCAGTTCATCGCATTTATCGAAGATTTCCTTGACGTTACTTTCACATCCCGGAGTGGCAATGACTTCGCCAGCAACTTTTGCAAGCCATTCAAAACGTTCCCTGGACATTTCTTCTGGTAAAATTGCAATGGATTGGCAACCAAGAAGTGACCCGACATAAGCGCCGCCACGGCAGTAATTCCCCGTTGATGGCCAGACTGCCTTTTCGTTTTCGAGATCAAACTGTCCGGTGGCAAGTCTTGGAGCAAGACATCCATAGGTGGCACCGACTTTGTGTGCACCTGTTGGAAACCATTTTCCGCAGAGAGCGATGATTTTCGCCTTACATCCAGTAAGTTCCGGGGGAAGAACCATGTAGTTGGATTTTCCATACATTCCACCCTTTGCGATTGGTTCATTTTTCCAGGTGATTCGGAACAGATTTTTTGGATGAATATCCCACAGACCGATATTTTTCAGTTCATCCTTTATATTTTGTGGAATTGAATCAGGGTTTTTCATTTGTTCGAACGTTGGAAGTATTATTCCCTTGCTCTTGCAGTGTTTTGCGTTTTTTTCCATTTGTTTTCTGTTCATTGTAAGATCAATCATGCTTTTCTCCGCAATTTAGTCGATTTCAGTTATATCTTTAACCGTTTTGGTTGGTATTTTAATTTTGTTTTGTGCTGCACTTAAATCCTTCAGGCCCATGCCTGTTGCCAGAATGACAATCGTTGAATCTTTTTCAATTTGATCTTTCGCTTTTAAAAATCCTGCATAGGAAGCGGCACCTGCCGGTTCCGTAAAAAGGCCGGCCTTTTCCGACAATGTTTTTTGTGCCACAAGTATTTCATCATCACTGACGGTGATACATTTTCCGTTATGGGAATAAAGATTTTTTACTGCGAGGTGTCCGCATCTTGGAACGTCAACACAGATTGAATCAGCTATTGTACTGGAGTGTTTGAAATCAAATTTTCCGCCGTTATTCCAGGCACGGTGGATGGCATCACTTGTACTGGATTGAATTGCGTGGATGGTTGGAACCTTGTCGATGAGACCAAGTGAAAGAAGATCCCTGAATCCCTTGTAAACACCTGACAAAATTACTCCATCACCGACAGGAACAAAAACATGGTCCGGAGCTTTTTTCAAATCCCGGACAATTTCAATGGAGACAGTTTTTTTACCCTCTATTGTTATTGGATTGTAAGCCGTGTTTCTGTTTAGTCCGCCCTTTTCCTTGCTGTATTGCATGGAGAGTTCGTAGGCAGCGTCATAATTGCCATCTACCAGAATAACACGGGCCCCGTATTGAAGAGATTGAACGAGCTTTCCCATTGGAACATTTTCAGGAAGAAAGATAGTAACCTTGAGTCCGGCACAGGCACCGATACCGGCCATACTTGATGCTGCGTTTCCTGTTGATGCCAGAACTATTTCATTTATCCCCCACGTTTTTGCAAAGGCCGCAACAGGCCAGCTTGCCCTGTCCTTGAAGGAGGCAGTCGGATTGGTTCCATCGTTTTTTATATAAAGGTTGTCAAATCCAGTTTCCCTTCCAAGAAGATCAGCAGTCCAAATTGGACTATTACCAACTGGAAGATTTGGAAAGTTCTTTTTTTCCAGAGGCAGAAAAGAGAATATGTCCTCGAGAGAGGCTTTTTTAGGAGGGGTTACTTCCAGGATTCCACGCAGTGGTTTATTTTGCTCTTGTGCTTTGCTGCATTTATCGCAAAGCATGATTTGTGGGGTGATATCAAAGGTTTTCCCGCACTCCGAACATTGGTATTTAAAGCTGTTCAAGGAATTCTCCTGGCACGAACGTTAACTCTATCCAACGATAGGAGTTTATGCAAGAATTAACATGATTTATTCAGTACATAACAACTTTCACTACATCAGGTATGGATGTCCTTGAGGAGTCAGTATGAAAGACTTTCAAAAACTTGTATACGAAATTGAAGAATTTAATAATGAGTTGCACGAGAAGGATTTTCTTTTAACATGGGAAAAATCCGTTGATGATTTGAAGATCATTTTAAATGTGGCCTCTGCTCTTGCCTACCTTCGTAATAGTAATATGGCTACACGTGTTTTTGATTCAGGAATTGCCGTTTCGCAATTTCGTGATAATTCCACTCGTACACGTTTTTCTTTTGCCAAGGCGGCCAATCTTTTGGGACTTTCTGTTTGCGATCTGGACGAGGAAAAATCACAGATTGCACACGGGGAAACGGTCAGGGAAACTGCTAACATGATTTCCTTTATGGCGGAGGTTATCGGTATTCGTGATGATATGTATATTGGTTCCGGTAATACATATATGAGGGAAGTTGCAGATGCCCTTAAAAATGGCCATATGGAGGGTGTTCTTCAGCAAAAACCTGCGGTTGTAAATCTTCAATGTGATATTGATCATCCGACACAGTCTATGAGCGATCTTCTACATTTGAAAAACCATTTTGGAAGTCTTGAAAATCTAAAAGGTAAAAAGATTGCGATGACCTGGGCCTATTCACCGAGCTACGGAAAACCACTGTCCGTACCACAGGGAATCATAGGACTCATGACACGTTTTGGAATGGATGTGACGCTTGCACATCCTGAAGGTTACAATCTTCTTCCAGAATGTATGGAAGTTGCAAAGAAAAATGCAGCTGAGTCCGGAGGAAGTTTTGAACAGGTAAGTTCAATGGACGAGGCATTCAAGGATGCGGATATCGTTTACCCCAAAAGCTGGGCATCCTTTACTGTTATGCAAACAAGAACTGATCTGTTAAAGCGCAGCGATCAGGAAGGATTAAAGGAGCTTGAGAAGGCTTGTCTTGCTCAAAATGCACGTCACAAGGATTGGGAATGTAACGAGAAAAAAATGAATCTGACTAAAAACAAAGATGCCCTTTATATGCATTGTCTTCCTGCTGACATTACAGGGATTTCCTGTGCAGAAGGTGAAGTAAGTGAGGATGTTTTTGAAAAATACCGTGTGCAAACATATAAGGAAGCCGGTTATAAACCATACATTATTGCAGCGATGATTTTAGCTTCAAGAATTAAAAATCCTGCAGAGGTTTTATATAATCTTGCAAAGAACGGTAAAAATCGAATATTGGAATAGTAGGGAGTGTTTATGTTGAATGCCACCTTGGTGATGGAAAGAGCAGCGACTTATGAAAAAGAGATGGTGAATTTCCTCAGGGATATGATTAAAATTCCATCTGAAAGCTGTAATGAGGAAAGGGTTATTCTTAGAATAAAAGAGGAAATGGAAAAAGTCGGTTTTGATGAAGTGAAAATTGATAAGATGGGAAACGTTCTCGGACGTATTGGCAATGGAAGCAAAATTATTGCCATGGACGCCCATATAGATACCGTCGGAGTTGGTGACAAGGATTCCTGGAAATGGGATCCGTTTGAGGGAAAGGTTGAAGATGGTGTTATCTTCGGCAGGGGAGCCTCGGACCAGGAAGCGTCAATGGCCAGTATGGTTTACGCGGGAAAAGTGATCAAGGATCTTGGACTTCACGGAGATTATACCCTTTGGGTGACGGGCACTGTTCAGGAGGAGGATTGTGACGGACTTTGCTGGCAGTATATTTTAAAAGAAAATATATTGAAACCTGAAGTTGTGGTGATCACCGAACCCACCAATCTTGGTATATATCGTGGACATCGTGGCAGAATGGAAATGAGTGTGACAACGAATGGTGTTTCCTGTCATGGTTCGGCCCCGGAACGTGGAGAAAACGCAGTTTATTCGATTGCCAAGGTTGTTAATGAAATTGAAAAACTGGATGGAAGACTAAAGGATGATTCTTTTTTGGGCAAGGGAACCGTCACTGTAAGTTATATCGAATGTGATACACCCTCTCTTTGTGCTGTTCCCGACAGGGGATATATTCATCTCGACAGAAGACTCACCGACGGTGAAACAATGGAAAGTGCAGTTGTCGAGGTTGAGGATGCAGTCAAGAGGGGTGGAGTAAAGGCCAGTGTTGATGTTCTTGATTACGATACTCCGAGCTATAACGGTTTTGTTTATCCGACAAAAAAATATTATCCGACATGGGTTCTGGAGGAGGATCATCCTCTGTGCAAGGCAGCTATAAAAAATTATAAGATTCTCTTTGGAGAAGAGCCGAGAGTTGATAAGTGGACTTTCTCCACAAACGGTATTGCCACAATGGGGATGATGGGTGTTCCAACAATAGGTTTTGGACCTGCCAATGAAATCTATGCGCATTCCACGGATGACCAATGTCCAATTGAACATCTGATCAAGGCCTGTGCCTGGTATGCAGCTTTTCCAACAACTTGGTGTGAAAAATGAAAATGAATTTTTATCTGAATGGAAAAGAGGTTACGTATAACGATGACCCAAATCTTTCTCTTTTAAAATATCTTAGAAATGTTGCAGGTATAAAAACTCCAAAGGATGGTTGTTCCGGCCAGGGAGTATGTGGTGCCTGTACGGTGCAGATGGATGAAAAGGCAATACTTTCCTGTCGTATGACGATGAAAAAGGTGGAGGGAAAACACATTTATACAACCGACGGTCTTGAGGAGGAAATACAGGATATTTTTTCGAAGGCCTTTGTTCAAAAGGGTGGAATTCAGTGTGGTTTTTGTACTCCCGGTATTGTCATGAGTGCCCGGGTTCTTCTTCTTAAAAATCCGGATCCCAGCGAGAATGAGATAAAAAAGGCCATTCATAAAAATATCTGTCGTTGCACAGGTTACAAAAAAATAATCGAGTCAATCCAGTATGCAGCAAAACTTTTGAGAGAAAAGAAAGTGATATCGCTTGAGGAATGTGAAGGCAGGGTTGGTGACAGTCTTCCAAAATACGAGGCAATGGATACTGTCCTTGGTAAACGTGCCTTTGTATGTGATCTTGTCCGTCTCAACATGCATTTTGGGGCACTGAAGTTCTCCGAACATCCACGGGCAAAAATTCTTAATATCAATATTGCCGATGCTGAAAAGATGAAAGGTGTTGTTGCCGTTTATACAGCAAAAGATATTCCAGGAGAAAGATACACAGGTCTTATAAAAAAAGACTGGCCGGTGATGGTACGGGCCGGGGAAGAAACCCGTTGTGTGGGTGATGTTGTCGCCGGAGTGGTGGCCATAAGTGAGGAAATTGCAAGAAAGGCTGTTTCCAAAATAAAAGTTGACTACGATGTTAAGGAACCTCTTACGACAGTGGATCAGTCATTGAGGGAAAATGAATATCAAATTCATCCTGACGGAAACCTGCTTTCGCTGACCGAGCTTAATATTGGTGATGTCGATTCGGCACTTTCAAATTCAGCTTATGTTTCCAGGGGAACGTATTACACGCAGAGGATTGAGCATGCCTTTTTGGAGACTGAATCCTGTTTGGCCCTTCCCGATGATGAGGATGGGCACGATGGTATTTTGGTTTACTCACAGGGACAAGGTGCCTACGAGGACAGAAAAGCGATTGCAAAAATTCTCGGATTTCCACTTGAGAGGGTGAGGGTTATACAGGTCCAAAATGGCGGTGGTTTTGGAGGCAAGGAGGATCTTACTGTTCAGGGACATGCGGCCTTTTTTGCTTTGTTGTCGCAGCTTCCGGTAAAGGTCACTCTTTCGCGTGAGGAATCCATGAGAATGCATCCCAAGCGTCATCCAATGCGTATGCATTATGAGCTTGGTTGTGATGAAAATGGAATAATTACCGGACTTAGGGCAAAGATTGATGGTGATACGGGAGCGTATGCCTCGGTCGGCATGAAGGTTCTGGAACGGGCCGCAGGACATTCAGGCGGTGCTTATGTGATTTTAAATTCACACGTTGTCGCACGTGCTGTTTATACCAATAATGTTCCGTGCGGGGCCATGAGGGGATTTGGTGTGAATCAGACGGCGTTTGCCGTGGAACAATGTATTGATGATCTGTGCGAACAGGGTGGATTTGATCGTTGGGAATTCAGATATAACAATGCAATTCGTGAAGGAAAAAAATTGATAACCGGGCAGCTCATGGAAAAAGGTGACGGAGTCGGACTTAGGGATACGTTGTTGGCATTGAAGGATGTTTTCAAAAAATCAAAACATGCCGGGATTGCGTGTGGAATAAAAAATACTGGAATTGGTAACGGAATGCCGGATACCACAAAATGTAAAATAAAAATAGAGAAACCAAACAGGGTTATTGTTTATCATGGCTGGTCGGAAATGGGACAGGGAGTTCATACCATGGCCATCCAAACGGTTTGTCAGGAACTTGGAATCGAACCGTCTGTGATAGAGGTCAATGTGGATACTCTCTCGGAAACTGTCTGCGGTATGACCACATCATCGCGAGGTACCTCTCTTGTAGGGCTTGCAATTATTGATGCCTGCAAAAAAATCAAGGGGGATCTTGAGAAAGTTACGTGGGAACAAATGGTCGGACGTGAATATCCTGGAGAGTGGATTTGTGACTGGACAAGCGAAATAGGCAGGGAAAAAAAGGGCTACGGACATAAGACTCATTTCTCATACGGTTATGCCACACAGGTGGTTACGTTGGATAAAAAAGGAAAAATTGAAAAAATTTATGCCGCTCATGATGCCGGAAAAATTATGAATCCAATGCTTTTTGAGGGACAAATTGAGGGTGCATTGCATATGGGGCTGGGGTATGCGCTTACGGAAAATTTTCCGATGAAAGACGGACATCCCGAATATTGCAATTACGGCAAGCTTGGAATAATAAGGGCAAAAGACATGCCCGATGTCGAGGTTATTGGAATTGAGGCAGGAGACCGTTACGGGCCTTATGGTGCCAAAGGTGTTGGTGAAATAGGTCTTGTTCCAACTGCTGCTGCGGTTGCATGCGCGCTTTACCAGTTCGATAAAAAGAGAAGATACTCCCTTCCTATAGGTATCAATTCAAAAAAGAAAAAATAAGGGGATGGCCATGGGTTCCGTTCTGATTAAAAACGCGACTGTTGTTACGCTTGGAGAGGATAGCAGGGTTCTTGAAAATCATGATGTCCTGATAGAGGGTAATCTTATAAAAAAGGTTGCCTCGAATGGAAAGGCGGTTATTTCTGGTTCAAAGGTTGATAAAACGATAGATGCAGATGGCATGCTTCTCATGCCAGGTTTTATAAACGCCCATATGCATTTTTATTCCAGTTTTGCCAGGGGCCTTGGTAAGGCACTTCCATCGAAGAATTTTCACGAGGTTTTAAAAAATCTCTGGTGGCGTCTTGATAAAAAACTCACGCATGAAGATTCAAGGTCGAGTGCACTTGTTGCCTGCGTGGAGGCCATAAAGAGGGGAACGACAACTTTGATTGATCATCATGCTTCTCCCGGGGCAGTGAGAGGATCGTTATTAAAAGTGGCCGATGCGGTGAGAGAGGCCGGACTTCGAGGCTCTCTTTGTTATGAACTTTCCGATCGTGACGGGGATGAAATTGCAAAAGAGGGGATGGAGGAGAATATTTCCTTTATAAAATCCATTAATGAAAAAAAGGATGATCTTATTCGCGGACTTTTTGGGCTTCATGCTTCTTTTACCGTGAAAGAGGAGAGTCTGAAGGAGGCAGTCAAAAGTATTCAGGGAATAGATACAGGATTTCATATTCATTGTGCAGAGGATGAAATTGACCAGGAGCTTACCAGAAAAAAAACCGGAATGAGGGTGGTTGAGAGACTTCATCATGCGGGAGTTTTAGGCTCCAAAACAATTTGTGCTCATTGTGTTCACGTAAACGGGAAGGAGCTTGATCTTCTGGCAGAGAGTAA
>JAGLPP010000117.1 GCA_023137315.1 Bacteriovoracaceae bacterium | reverse complement strand
GACATTAAAAGAATGATGGATAACGGGATTCTTGTTGGACTTGGCACAGATGCCATGACTGTCAATATGCTGGAAGAACTTCGATCGGGAGTCTGGATTCAAAAGCTTTCGCAAAAAGATCCTGGTGCCGGTTTTATGGAATGTACCAAGGCACTTGTAAAAAACAATGCCACTATCGCCAATAGATATTGGGATGGTCTTGGCGAAATAAAGGAAGGAAACAAAGCGGATATTATTCTGATGGAATATCATTCTCCGACTCCACTTAATTCGGAAAATTTTTTGGGACATTTGGTTTTTGGTCTATGCCAGGGGATTGTTGACACAACAATAGTTAATGGAAAGATTCTGATGGAAAAAAGAAAGCTGCTTTATTTGGATGAGTCTCGAATAATGGCAAAGGCAAGAGAGCTGTCAGAAAGGCTTTGGGAGCGTTTTTAGGCACTCCCAATCCTTCTCTTTTATTACTGACAATCAGTTAGTCTTATGGTTTTTTCACTTCTGTCCAGGGGATAAACCGTATCGGAAAATTCCCTGTTGAAAAAATAAATTTCACCGTTTCCGGTTTCCTTGTTGATTGTTATTTTGTTGATTGTTTTTTGAACAAGACCCTCGGATAATCTGGCCTTGAAGGTTTTTTCATTATTTCTTTTAATATTTTTTTCCATCAAATGCCATCTTGTTGAAAACTTATACAGAAAATCAGGAGCGCTTTCATCATAAACATTTATTTTTCCATTTTCCATCTTTCGAATTTCAATGTGTTCAGCAGTATCATCGTCTGCATTTTTACAGCTAAAAAGAAGTTCTGAGTTTGCAAATGTGGATGATGTTACTACCAGCAATGCAAGGATAAGTGATGATTTTTTCATATAATTCTCCGGTTATATTAACAATTAACATTTTTGTGACATTATCTCAAAAACTGGAATTGGCACTGATAATAATATGGAATTGTAAAATTTATAGTAACTTATGTTCGTTTTAGATAAATCCCTTCGGGATGACTTATCAAGGACTTATTATCATCAATAACAACTTTTCCCTTGAAAATGACTTTTTTGCACCGGCCTTTGATTTTCATTCCCTCGTAAGGTGAATAATCCACATTCATGTGATGGGTTTCAGAAGAGAGAATGTGCTCCTCATTGGGATCAAATAAAATGATGTCAGCGTCAAATCCGGGTGCGATGTGGCCTTTGATATTTTCAAGTCCAAAAATTTTGGCAGGATTTTGAGAGCACAGTTTTACAAATTCTGTTAGCGAAAGACCTCTGCGATTAACGGCTTCATGAAAGAAAAGCTCCATCCTGTTTTCCACACCGGGGATTCCGTTTGGAATTTTCCAGAACTCACTGAGATTTTTTTTCTTTTGTGAGAGCGTAAACGGGCAATGGTCGGTACCTATAACCTGGATATGCCCATTAAAAATTCCTTCCCAGAGGGCCTCTCTGTCCTCGTCGCATCTCAATGGTGGACTCATTATGAACTTTGCCGCTTCGAGATGGTCTGGATTGTAATATTTTTCCTTGTTTAAAACCAGATAGTGAGGGCAGGTTTCCGCAAATATTTTCGCTCCGTTTTTTTGTGCTGAAATTATATGATCAAGGGCCTTTTTGGACGTAAGATGAACAATATAAAGAGGGCAGTCTTCCTTGATAGCAAGATCAATCGCTTCGGCAGTGGCTTTTTCCTCGGCAATTTCAGGATGTGCGAGGTAATGATATTCAGGAGAGGTTTTCCCCGTCTTTTGGAATTCGCAAAGTTTTTTCTCCAGAATTCCACCGTCTTCGGCATGAAGGCTGACAATACCGCCAAGTTCTTTAGCCTTTTTCATGACCATGCGGAGATTTTCAAGATTAATTTTATTATGCTCGTAGGCAAGAAAGGTTTTAAAGGATGTAACGCCTTCTCCCGAAAAAAATTCGTCCATTTCCCTCAGGGTATTGTCGTTTACGTCGGTAACAGCGATGTGCAGTCCGTAATCGGTGTATGTTTTTCCGTTTGCCCGTTCCTGCCACCGTGAGAATGCCTTTTTTAAACTTTGTCCCTTTGTCTGGTTGGCAAAATCGATAATGGTTGTCGTACCGCCGTGGAGTGCGGCCAGGGTTCCTGTTTCAAAAGTATCACTTGAGAAAATATCCCCTGCAGGAAGTTCCATGTGGGTATGGACATCCACTCCACCAGGCATGACCAGAAGTTTTTTGGCATCAATGGTCTGATTGGAATTTTCTGAAATGTTTGGTGATATTGAAGTGATTTTTCCGTCTTTTACAAGAATGTCGGCCTGTTTTATCCCGTCATGTGTAACGACGGTTCCGTTTTTAATAAGAAGAGTACGCATAAGTGAATGATACTAGTTTTTTTCGATAATGACACCCTTGAGGTAATCACCTTCCGGAAAATTCAGAAGAGTTGGGCAGTCCTGGCCCATCTTGAGTGTTTGAACGATCTTCAGACTTTTTTTGAGGTATGGTTTTTTAAGGATCTCCATGATCTCTTTTTCAAATTTGGCCCTTGATATTTTGTGGGTATTGAGAAACAAGACGAGCTTTCCCTTTCGGTTCAGGAGTTTTGATAATCCTGGAATCAGCTTTCTGTATTCATGTATGGATTTTTGTACCTTTCCTTCCGAATGAGAGAAGCTTGGTGGATCACAAATAATGAAATCGAACCGTTTTCGGTCCTCTACAAATTTGGAAATGACCTTTTCGGCAGGTGATTCGATTATTTGATGATTTTTATCTGATAGTTTTGGATTGATTTTTATGTTGTGCTCAAGCCATTTATTGTTTGGTCCTGAAATATCAACTGATACGACTTCCTTTGCGCCGACTTGTAATGCTTGCAGGGAAAAACTTCCGGTATATGAGTACAGGTTTAAAACATGCATGTTCTTTTTAATCATTTGCAAAGTCTGAAACCTTATGGACGCCATATCCGTATAGATACCGATGTCGTATTTTTTCCCGATTCTTATGGAATAGTTGATATTGAATTCTTTGAGATTGAATTCACGCGGTAGATTTTTTTCATGTATTTCCCTGATACGGATGTTTTGGTTTTTATCCCTTGATTGCATCCAGATACCACCAAGTGGAATGTCTCCATAAACTTCCCTGAAAATTGCAGGAACCAACCTTGCGAGAAGTTTTATCTTCTTGTCCCAGAAGGTGCAATAATTTTGAATGAAGATATATTTGTCCAAAAGCAGAATAAAAAGTCCGGGTAAAAAGTCTGCTTCACCAAAGGCGATATAAATGTTTTGTCGCTCTTTTTGCAATACGGCCAGGTCTCTTTTTTTAAAGGCATTTGTCAGTCTGGAGGCAACCACGTCACCAAATATTTTTATATCGTCCTCAAACGGCGCCCTTGTACTCCAAAGACGTGCTTTAATATGCGGATGGGACGGATCATTTAAAAGCAGCATTTTATCATTGCCCTTTCCATCCTGTCCTACTATGAAAGATGTTTCCCTGGAAAATTTTTTGCTGTATTCGTCTTTTGTGATCCATGGATGTCCGGAATTTACCGCCTTGATGCTCATGGGATGAAGACGGGAACGTGAAAAATTTTTTACAGATTGTTTTGCCATCAGTTGTTTATTTCCTTGAGGCCGCGGTATTCCTCAACGAAATCCTCCAGAATAACCAAAAGTTTATTGGTTATGGCGAAAGGATCGTGGAAATCGTGGATATGAAATTTTTCCAGGAGTTTTTTTTGTTCATCGGTGATGTCTTTATAGGGGTTAAGGCAGGAGCATAGCTTGTTTAAAATTCCGATATTGTTCTCAAGGATTTTTACCCTGTTTTTGTCGGAAATATGGTGCTTTAAATAATCGGTATTTGTGGTGATATTGTTTGTGAGTTCGTCCATTAACCATTTCCTCCCATACATTATCTGTCCAGTCAAACAAAAAACAACACGCAGCATTGTATGAAGTGATTTTCTTTCATGTGAGTATAGTGTAGGATTTTCAGTACTTGAGGAAAAGATATGAGGATTTTCTTTGTATTGTTCATGGTATTTACCAGTATAGGCGCGTTTGGGAAGATTGATGTCTTTGTGACAATTGATCCACAGGCATGGCTTGTGCAACGAATCGGGAATCAATTTGTTGACATCCATGTTCTTGTGAAACCGGGCAGCTCTCCTGCCACCTTCACTCCAACTCCAAGGCAGATGATTGCCATTTTAAAGTCAAAAATTTATTTCAAGGTGGATGCCTTCTTTGAAAATATTCTTCTTGAAAAGCTGTCTTCCATGAAAATGTCTCCAATTATTGTTAATACGGCAGATGGAGTCAAAAAAAGAATTATGAGAACGCATCATGTCCATGGACATGAAAAAAAAGTACGGCATGATGAAATGGACCCACATATCTGGCTTTCCTGCAAAAACCTTATTGTGATGGGGAAAAATATAAGGGACGCTCTTGTTGATATTGATGTTGAAAATAAAAATAAATATATTGAAAATTTCAGGATACTTGAAAAAGAGCTTGAAATACTTGATAAAAATGTGAGCAAGCTTTTATTGAAACATAAAAATAAAAAGGTATATGTTTTTCATCCGGCCTTCGGTTATTTTTTGGATGCCTACAATCTCAAGCAGATTGCCGTGGAATCAGGAGGGAAGACACCAACACCCGGAAATATCATGAAGATCATCAAAGATGCAAAAAAAGACAATATAAGAACCATTTTTGTTCAACCGCAATTTGACAAAAAGGCAGCAAAAACAATTGCAGTTGCCATTGGTGGAAAATTATTGGTTCTTGATCCTTTAAAGGGGGACGTTTCAAGGAATATTTTTGAAATGGGACAAATCATTAACAGGGTTCTGGAAAAAAAATGAGTGTTGTTGAATTTAAAAATGTTCATTTCTCCTATTCCAATTCCGACACCGAACTTTTCAGGGATGTGAATTTTTCTGTTGATGAAAATGAGTTTGTTTCGGTTATCGGCCCCAATGCCACGGGGAAATCCACGCTCTTGAAACTTATGCTCGGATTATTGAAACCGACCAGCGGAACAGTTACTCTTTTTGGGAAAAAACCTGAAAAAACAAGGGCCATGGTTGGATATATGCCCCAGAATTTTAACTTTGACCCACTTTACCCCATGAGTATTCTTGACGTCACACTCATGGGAAGACTGACAAAGGATCACATGGGGCACTTTGAACTTTCAGATTACAAGGTCGTCTTTGAGACTCTGGCCGAGATGGATCTTCTTGATGAAAAGGACAGGCAATTTTCTGATCTTTCGGGGGGACAAAGGCAAAGGGTTCTTTTGGCACGGACGCTTGCCTCCAAACCGGAATTTCTGATATTTGATGAGCCGACAAATAATGTTGATGTTCTGATCGAAGGCAGAATTTTTGAGATACTAAAAAATCTGAACAACAAAATGGCGATTGTGATAGTCTCTCACGATCTTAATTTTGTTCATGACATGGTTGGAAAGGTTGTTTGCCTTCATGACAGAACCGCACATATTCACAGTACTGAGAAAATTACATCCGATTTTCTCAAGGAGTTGCACGAGAGACATTATCGTTTGATCAGGCATGATCATTGAGAATAAGATGATTGAATTTTTTGAAGTATTTTTAAATTCCGATATTGTTTTTCTGCGATACGCAGTTGTTGCAGCATTTTTTTCCTCCGTCATTTTTGGTTTTATGGGAACATACGTTGTTACCAGAAGGATCAGCTATCTGGCCGGTTCCATTTCACATACGGTTTTGGGAGGAATCGGGTTGGGACTCTATCTTTCCAGAGTCAAAAATATAAGTTGGTTTACTCCGATGGTGGGGGCCTTTTTGGTTTCCATTTTTGCCGCATTTATTGTGAATTGGGTGTCCACACATTCTAAAGAACGTGAGGATACGATTATCGGAACGATCTGGGCATTTGGCATGGGGGGCGGTTTGTTATTTATTGCCAAAACTCCCGGTCATATGGACCCAATGAGCTATTTGTTTGGAAACATTCTAATGATTTCCTATATTGATCTTTGGGCAGTTTTGATTCTTTCGATAATTGTTTTGTTCATTTTTTTCGTCTTTTATAACATCATTATCTGTGTTGGTTTTGATGAGGAATTTGCAAGACTTCGTGGAATCAATACCAGGCTTTTCAATTTGCTTATGCTTTGTTTGATAGCAGTATCAATTGTGACCATGGTCAGAATTGTTGGAATTATTTTGGTGATTGCAATGCTTACGATTCCGGCGGCAATTTCACAGAAATTTACAAGGAACTTTCGGCAAATGGCCGTCTGCGCGTCAGCGGTAAGTTTTGTCTCGTTCGTAGTCGGCCTGTATCTCAGCTATATTACCGATTTGCCATCAAGTGCAACCATTGTCACTTTTGTGGCAGTTGTCTATTTTGTTTTTTTGGGTGTGTTTTCTAAAAAGGTCTGAAGTGTAAAAAAAGACAAAAAAAAAGGACAAAAGATGCTTGGCACCTTTCGTCCTTTAATAGGTTTTTTATTCGGTGATATTCATTAGTGCTCTGTGAGCATCAACCCATCCTTTGGCCACTGATGTATTCAGGTAGCTTGATGGTTTGGACGTTGTAATAATTCGATCTTTTGCCTGGGAAACGTTCATGTCTTCGTTGGTGAGCATAAGGCCAAGGACTCCGGCAACAAATGGACATGCCATGGAAGTTCCTGACATTGATTTGTAGCGATTTTTTGGGATTGTGGAATAGATTCCGCTTCCTGGTGCATAAACATGAACTGATTTTGCGCCATAATTGGAGAAGCTTGATCTTTTTCCATTTCCGGCCATGGAACCGACTGAAATAATATTTTCAGCTTTATGACATGCAGGATAGGTGGGTTTTGAATCGTTATTGGATGACGAGTTTCCTGCTGCTGCTACAAAGATGATTCCTTTCTCGTTTGCGGCGTTGATTGTGTCTTCGAGGGCCTGTGAAAATTCTCCGCCTCCCCATGAATTACTCATGATGTTGACGCCGGCCTTGATTGCATAGTCGATGGCCAGTACTGCGTCTTCTGTGGTTCCGCTTCCATTGGATTTGAGAAACTTCAGAGCAACAATTGTTACGTCGGAATTGACACCGGCAACACCTTGTCCATTATGATCTGCACCAATAACTCCGGCACAATGGGTTCCGTGTCCCTGGTCGTCCATTGGATCGCCGTCTTTGTTTGCAAAATCATATCCATGAATGTCGTCAATATAACCGTTACCGTCATCATCAACGCCTTTTTCTCCGTTTAGTTCAGCTTGGTTTGTCCAAATATTGTCCTTTAGATCAACGTGATTGTAGTCAACACCTGTATCAATGACTGCAATTTTGATTTCTTTTGAACCTTTGGTAATTGGCCACGCTTCTTCTGCATTAATGTCACGTCCGGCAACGCCAGGAACAAACAAGCTTCCTGAGTTGTTTCCTGTGTTTTTAAGGCCCCATTGCTTTGAAAATGATGGTTCAGATTTTGTGTCCTCATTCATGTCGACAATCGGTGCCACATGATAAGTTCGGTTTGGTTCAATGTATTCAACGGCCGGATGGTCGGCAAGACTTTTCCAATCTGCATTTTTTGCAGGTGTGTACACCATAAAGTCGGCAAAAGATGTGTTGAGTTTTTTGAAATCACCATTTTTTGTATTGAAATCGGCCTTTACTCCGGATTTAAGTTTAATGATGTAATCAGCGGAAAAAACTGGAAGTGAAAAAACGATGGCAAGAAGTAAAATAAATCTCATAAAATCATCCTTGATAGAGGTTCGTATTTCTTACTTATTTATACAATTTTAGAAAACATGCGGTCGATTCGTGAACAAAATAAACCTTGTATTTTCTTACAGCATAACCCACTGAAAATAGTAGGGTAATTAATGGTGAATAATTTACGCACTGCGTTACTTTGGTCCTTGATTCTGATACAATCTTCTTGATTTTCAATTTTTACGAGAAGGTGTGTCTGATATGCGTTGCGTAATCTATTCAATAATGATGCTTTTCCTAAGCTTTAAGTCCTTCGCTCTTGTGTTGGATGGATTTTATAACGGTGATAAGAGTATTGATGACACACGCAGTTCCTTATATAGATATCATCCCAGATCGACATATATCTCCATTTCTCCTGATCAAAAAGTGTCTGGCATGGCCCATACCGGAAATAATGACAGTGAGTATGTCACCATGATTTACAGCAGTATTCTCCGGATCGCCGGCGATATTGCTGCGGAGCAGCTAGAAATGGGGAATAAGGACATCTATTACGCATTTTTAATGATGGCACTAATGGTCCCATATCATGAATCAAGGCTCATGCATTTTAGAATCAATGAGCCGGAAATGAAATATGACAAGAAAAGAAGATGGCGTGGATGCTCACAATATGCCAATTCTGGCAAAAATATATTTTATACCAACAAAACGACCGGTAAATACGTTGTTTATAATCCTGAAAAGAAACACAAGATTTTTAAAGGTATTTTCAGGGACGAATTTAATCCAATTGCACCGGATTGTAGTCGTTTAAATCAGGACTCCACAACGGCCCAACTTCTTTCTTCCGGACTTTTGGAAGACATGGGAATTATGCAGTTGAATTTTGCTGCACATACAAATATGTACCTTGCAAAGGATATTTTGAGTCTTGAAAAAACTCTTAATTACGGTTTGAGTTATCTTTATAAAGGCCTCAGGCAGATTGTACTGAATAAAAAGAAGTATCCCTGCATTTTGAATGCAGATGGTTCAATCAATGTATACAATTTGATTCGTGGCAACTGGGCCGGAAAGTACAACAGTGGACATGTTAAAAAGACCTGTCGTTTTGCAAGGGATGATTCGCATTACAGTCATAGTGATGCCCTGTTTCAGAGGCGACTCTATGATCTCGTGTTTGGTAATGATACGGCATTCTCATTACATCTTACCGGTAATGAGCGGGATTCTTTTCTGGAGCTTAGGAAAAATTTCAAAAATATTGCCTTTACGCCATACAGGATGAATGTGTCCGATATTGATATCCGTCTGGAAAGGGATTTGAAAGAGGAAAATATTTGCGGAACCCTGACAAAAGGGGACGACGATTTGACTATAAATGTTTACCACGTGGATGATAATGGCATGGCAAGAATCAATCCAATTGAGATTGAAAAATTTATCAGGAAAAAAGAGGGAAAGAAATGTTATAAGACGGTGAATTCCATTGCAGGTTCGCAAAGTCAGAAATACTTCAACAAGGATTTTTTTGTGAGTGTTGGCAAAAACAGATTTGTGAAAATTGATAATGAAAAGGTTATAATTTCAGACAATATCAATTCTATTATTCAAAAGAAGGATAATACCCATGTTCATAATGATGGTGCTGATACTGACAAGGTGTTTAATTCAAGGTATGTGGTGAAATCAAAGGTCTTGAATATCAGGGAAAGGGCCGATACCTCGGGTCCGGTTTGTGGGGCCATTTTCAACAAAAAACTCGATTCCATTATTGAAGTCACAGAATTGTCGGAAGATGGAAAATGGGCCAGGTTTCTTGTTCAGAAAGACAGCACGCATATGAATCAAAAACCTGCACCAGAATGTATTAATGCAGATGGGTTTTATGTAAGTCGTCGTTATCTTGAGCAGCTTACTGGTGTGTATGTAAAAGCAAAAATCAAGGCCGGAACCACCGGATATTTGAAGAGCTATCCGACAAGTACCTCCAGAAAAAGGGGGAAAATGGTTGCAGGTGAGCGATATCATGTTGTTGATTTTGAGGATGAAAAAGAGACGAATGCACGATGGTACAAGGTTGTGAAGCCCAACTCTCAAACTCATCGTTGGGTTAATGCCAGTGATGTTTTGACCGTGGAAGATTGATTTTGTATGAAAAATTTTATTTTAATTATCCTTTTTATTATCATTCTGTTTGTTGTTCTTTTTTTGTTTTTTTCAAAAAGACAATATCAATATAATGATGTCAGCGTTTTTATGGAAAACATTTTTGTAAGCGAAAAAGTTGAAGATTCTGATACCAGTGGACACTTTCATAAAAAAGCTGAAGAGAAATTAAAAAACAGCGAACTTGAAGATATTCTGAAAAAAAAATTTGGAAAAAAACTTGTTGAATCAGTGGAATTTCAAAAGATTTTTGCTCCACCTGGATTTGATCTTTATAATCTTCTGGATGACTTGTCGCCGGCCATTATTGATATGGCAGGAGTTATTTCAAAGAAACTTTCAGAATGTCTTTTGACTGATATCTGCGGCCAGAAGGATTCTGGACATCGCCTTTTTGATAAAAACAATACCGAGCTTCACAAGTTGCTTGTAAATTCGCTGGAGTTTTTGGTTATTGCCTCGCGGGAAGGGGTGGCGAATGTCGAGGATTTTTTAAGTGATAGTGAACTTTTTGAACTTGCCGGGATGAAAAATAATGATGTTCAACTCGCATCTATCGAGCTGCTTCTTGCCATGGACAATGGGACGGGAAATTCTTTTAACAAGATTCTTGAATGTCTGTCACAAATGAATGGAACCACCAAGGCCGATGTTTTTATGATGCTTGCAAATAATCCACTGGTAAAGGATGCCGGAATGAGGGATTTACTGGTGAACAGGATCAAGGTTTCTTTTCAAAGGGATGATCCTTACACAATTTATTCATTACTCAAAAGGTTTCTCGGAATGCTATCTCCTCGCGGACTTTTTTATCCATCCAACCCGGAAATAAAATCATTTGCAAGAGAAGTTTGCAGAATTAAAAATGATAAAACCTCATGGAACATGATCAGACATGAATTTGTGATGATCGGAGAGGGAAGGGGAATGACCGGCCTTTTGGATTCAATTTGCGCCAGCGAATAAATATCCAGCAATACCAAAACCAAGATTAAGGAAAAAATGCAAAATGATTACATGGAGTATGCTTTTGGTTTTCAGATAACGCCATCCAAGCCAGATTCCGAGTCCAAAAGTGTAGACTGTCTGAAAAATAATGAATTGTCTTGTCCCTGGATAATTCAAGGCATTGGTATAATAGTGTGACAGTGAAAATAACAGTGCGGTTGTAATTATAATATACCATGGATTGTTTAAAATATTTTTAAAAATATGAATAAACGATTGCCTGAAAAGAAGTTCCTCGAGAATTGGTGATATGATGATTAGGAAAATGATGCTTTCTGTATGTCGAAAATTGACAGGGATGTCCCAATTAAATATTTGTGACAGCATGAAAATGGCCATTCCAAAAATGAAAATAACGGGGAATTCAACAAGCTGGATTTTATTCCGGTATATTTTGTATGGAATGTCTTTTTTGTAAATCAATGAGATGAATACAATAAAGGCAGTATCAAAAAAATACGTTGCGTAAGGATTGAAGGCAAGAATCCTGTTTCCAAGCAGAAAACGGATTGCAACGTAGCTTAGAAAAAGTAATCGTGCCATGAGTTTGTGATGAATTGTTGTTTTATCCATCTTATATCAGGGAGAGGTTATAAGCACGATCATAAAATACACTCAGGTTTTTCCAATCGAAATCCCCAGAGAGATTTTCAACCCTGTAGCGTTGACGAATCCTTTCTCCTCTTGTCATGCGGACGAAATCAAGAAGAAAATTTGAAAGCTGTTCCGAACTTTCTTCGAAAGTCTGGTGAGACCTTTCTACTACGTAGATTCCACTTTCCCCGGAATTGGGAATTGTTTTGATTATATAGTCTCCAAAGCCGGACAAATCACTTGTGATTGCAGGAATTCCGCGTGCCATGCATTCAAGGGGAGTGTATCCCCACGGTTCATAGTAGCTTGGAAAAATTCCAAGATGGCATCCACGTACGAATTGGTCGTACTCAAGTTTGTTGATCGGGCTTGTGGCGGAGATAAAATCCGGATGATAGATGATTTTGACACGGTCGTGAGCATTGTTTACCAGTCTGCTGTGGTCAAGAAAATTCAGAATTTCATCCTTGGACGGTTCCTGCAGATCATGAGTAACAACAACCGGTAGCTCACTTGATTTCCATGATTGTAATGTTCTTCTGAGTCTCAGCTTCCAATACTCCGGAATGAATTCGTTCAGATTTGGCAGCTTTCCATCCTTGTTCATGGTTGATTCCAGAAAAAGACGATCCCCAATCTGTTTTTGGATGATTTCACAGGTTTCATCAATTTTATCAAGAAGAACCTGCGATTGAAGTACTCTTGGATTAATATTATTGTATGGTCTTTTGGTGACAATGAACATGACAACTGTTTTGTTGATTTGCTCCTTCTGCATTTTCCAATTCAGGCGTGCCAGTGCCTCCAGAGTCATGTCAAAACCCTTGTTGCTGTATTCGTAACGACCAGAGGTGAAAAAATAAATGGTATTGTCCAGATCAAAAGAATATGACGGGAAAAAATGTCCCATGACAACCTGATGGATTTTCTTTTTGTGTTCGTTATGTACGACCTGGAATTCATGGGCCGTTGCAAATTTTTCAATATTCAGTCCGTTCGGGAGAATGATATCAGGTTCTCTTCCGATCAGTTTATTGCATTCCCTGGAAGTGACTTCGGAAACGGTGGAAAAAACATGTGCACCGTGGGCAGCAGCTCTTTCTACATGGGCCTGGGTTTCGATATTGAAGTGTTTCGCTTCATCGAGCCATTTATAGTATGGAAGATTATTATAAAAGGGAGGTTTGTTCATCGCAAGATATCTTCCAAGAATGGTTGCGTGTGTTGTGAAAATTATTCTGGAACTGCAATTTTCCTTGCGCATTTCAGGTATTGCCGTACCGGCCATCCATTCGTGGAAATGGGCGATAATGTTTTTCTTTTCCTTTTTTGTTTCTTTCTCAAGTTCATGAAAAAAGATACGTGTTAGTTCTCCAAATGCAATTACCTTGTTGACCATGTCATCATCTGTATTTGTTGGAATTTCGTGATGGTCCCAGAGCTTATATCTTATGCTGTCGAGTTGACTGAAAATACTGTAAGGGTTTATTAAAACTGCATGAGGTTTTCCGGCCACAAGCCATCTGCCGTAATAAACTTCGAAACCGCTTTCCCTCATTCGCTCGACAACTCTTCCGATTGGTCCCTTGAGATTATCTGTTGCTTCGAATTCATTATAAACCTCGGGTGAGAGATAGGGCCCCAAGACGCAATAATTATTTCCCCATTTTTCTGAAATGGCCTGTGCTTTGGATCGTATAACAGTGTAGATTCCGCCGACCTGGTTACATACCTCCCAGGCGGTTTCAATAAGGTAAGCCTTATCCGTGTTAAGTGTATCAATGACCGATTTATTTGACGTCTTTGCATTCATGAATGCTCTCTTGTTTTATCAGTTTTCAAGTACATAAGATAATAATACAAGAAATTTACAGAACTTGAAGATGCGGCAATTATAATGAATATCAGATTAATATGGTCGGAAAGTGTGGCGTGGCCTGTGTATTGCAATCTCCACGGGTATGTTGATTAAATTTGCTACACCCGTTATTTTGGCCATTGCTTTTGTCTTACTCCCGGAAAAGATCTGGAACAGGATTTTGGAAGGAGTTTTGTTTTTTCTTGTTTATTTTAAAAACATGGTCGTGTCGTTGTTTTTGCGCCTTGGATTTGGAAATGCGAAGGCACTTACGCTGGAGTTGTGCAAGCTTGAAGGTACACTTTCCAAAGGCCATATTGGTAGTGAATGCAAACTGTCAGAGTACAAATTTTATACCGGTTTGGTATTGCAGATGATCGAATATGGTCGTAGATGGGGAATTTCCGTTAGAAAAGTTTTGCGTGGTATAAGGGAAGGTCTGACGAAGGATTATCGCTTTGAAAGGAAACTTTTTTCAGAACTTCGTGGCGGGATTGTCCAGTTTATTGTGGTTAGTGCTGTTAATTGGATTTTCGCCTTGATGGTAATGGAACTGGTAAATATTCCAATTGGATTTTCAGTGGCCTCCATTATGATTTTTCTTCAAGTGAGCGGTATATTTCTTTTTGTGTTAATCTATATTATTAGAAAGAAAAAAAGTTTTTCCATTTATGAGAAATATCTTTCCACACTTATCGTTATGCGGGCCCTTGTTGAAGTTGGATTGGGTATTGATAAAACCCTGCAACAGACTAGCGTTGATGAAATTTTGGGTTCTTCTGATTTGGCCTTTGAGACCGTTCGTCACAGATTGGAACATGCTATTGATTCGTGGAAGCGACGTGGAACAAACGTGAAAACTGAACTCGATGATCTTATTGCGGAGAGTTGGTTTTTGATGGAGCAAAGATTTGAGTCGTTTCTTAAAAGTCTGAACGTCCTGAAATTTCTTATTTTGGCAGTGTTCTACATGGGTTCCTATTTTGTTTATCTTTTCCATCTCACAAGTCTTTTTCTCGTTGAATAAGCCACAACCATGTACTAATCTTAATATTCAAAAAGTTTCAAAATACCTGTCCTGGAGGATTGACGTGGCTTTGCACAATGACAAACAGATAATTTATTCCATGAATCGTGTTGGAAAAGTTTACAGACAAAAACACGTATTAAAGGATATATCCCTTTCCTATTTTTATGGCGCCAAGATTGGTGTTTTGGGGGCCAACGGTTCCGGGAAAAGTACTCTTCTTCGAATTATGGCCGGTGTGGAAAACGACTATCTTGGGGAAACGAGCATATCCAAGGGATATTCAGTTGGTTATCTGGAACAGGAGCCGCAACTTCCTCCTGAAAAAACAGTAATTGATATTGTGAGAGAGGGGGTTTGTGAAATAGTTGATCTTCTTGCGGAATTTGACAGGGTTAATGAACAATTTGCAGAACCAATGAGTGATGATGAAATGGAAAAACTCATGGCACGTCAGGCGAAGTTGCAGGATGAACTTGATGTAAGGGGTGCCTGGGATATCGAGAGCAGACTTGCACTTGCGATGGATGCCCTTTGCTGTCCTTCCGCAGGACAAAAAATAGGGACTCTTTCAGGTGGAGAAAAAAGAAGGGTGGCACTTTGCAGACTGCTTTTGAAAGCACCTGACATTTTACTTTTGGATGAGCCCACCAATCATCTTGATGCGGAAACGGTCTGGTGGCTTGAGCAGCATTTGCAACGTTACAAGGGGACGGTTATTGCGATTACACACGACCGGTATTTTCTTGATAATGTTGCAGGATGGATTCTGGAACTTGATCGTGGTTATGGAATTCCATTCAAGGGAAATTATACAAGCTGGCTTGAGCAAAAAACCAAAAGACTTTCCCTTGAGGAAAAGCATGAATCCAAAAGACAAAGGGCACTAAAGCACGAGCTTGAATGGATAAACACATCACAGAAGGCAAGACAAGCCAAGGGAAAGGCAAGAATTACAAATTATGAAAAGATGCTCCAGGAAAGCAAGGAAAAAATAAATGAAACAACGGAATTATACATCCCACCAGGTCCGAGATTGGGGAATTTGGTGATAGAGGCAAAAGGGGTTTCAAAGGCTTATGGAGATAAACTTCTTTACGAAAATTTAAACTTCAGTCTTCCTCCAGGTGGTATAGTTGGGATTATTGGGGCCAACGGAACCGGTAAAACCACTCTTTTTAAAATGATCACCGGTCTGGAAAAACAAGATGGTGGAAATTTTAAACTCGGTGAAACTGTAAAACTGGCATATGTTGACCAGGGAAGGGATCTTGATCCTGGGAAAACCATTTTGGAAGTGATTTCGGATGGCCTTGAGATTATAAAGCTAGGTAATCGTGAAATAAACGCAAGGGCGTATATTGGAAAATTCAATTTTTCAGGAGACCAGCACCACAAGCTTGTGGGCGAACTTTCTGGAGGGGAGAGAAACCGTGTTCATCTTGCGGCAATTTTGAAGGAAGAGGGCAATGTTCTTTTGCTTGATGAGCCTACAAATGATCTGGATGTAAATACTCTTCGCGCATTGGAAGAATCTCTCATGATGTATCCTGGCTGTGCAGTGGTTATTTCCCACGATCGTTATTTTCTGGATCGTGTTGCCACTCATATCCTTGCCTTTGAAGGAAATTCCCGGGCGTATTGGTTTGATGGGAATTTTTCCGATTATGAAGAAGACAAGAAAAAAAGACTCGGTGAAAAGTTGTTTAACAAAGAGCGTTTTTCCTATAAAAAGCTCAAGAGGGATTGATGGGAAATAAAATTGTTGCCAAGTTTGGAGGAAGTAGTGTGAAAGATGCCGATGCGATGCGGGCATGTGTCAGTATTGTAAAGCAAACACCCGATTTGTGCGCACTTGTGATTTCTGCAACATGGAATACGACCAACCTCTTGGAAAAAATTGCCCAAAGGGCACTTGCCAAGGATGATGAAAATTCCGGCATACTGCTAAAGAAGCTTTATACGAAACATAAAACGATTATTGATGATTTGGATCTTTCGGATGAACTTTCTGAAACACTTTCAGGTCTTTGCGAGAAGGCCGGTAATCTTGCAACTGAGATTTCAAGTAAACAGAGAATTGATCCGGTCACTATGGATAGTATGTATGCCATTGGAGAGTTGATTTCCTCTTCAATATTTGCAGCATGTCTGTCCCGGGAAATTAACGACAGGGAAGTTGTATTGTTCGACATGAGGGATGTCCTGATAACCAATTCCAATTTCAATAAAGCCTCTCCACTTTTAAATGAAACAAAAAAAATGGCCATGGAGACAATTTTGCCCGGAATCTCCGGAGGAAGCAGGCTTTTTGTAGGACAGGGTTTTATCGGTCGGGATGTTGAGGGACGGACAACTACGCTTGGAAGAGAGGGATCAGATCTTTCCGGTTCCGTACTTGCGTGGGCCGTTGATGCCTGTAAGCTTCATATATGGACAGATGTTCCGGGAGTTGCCACCGCAGATCCAAAATTTGTGAAGCAGGTGAGGTGGATTCCAGAAATGAGCTATGATGAGGCACAGCTTTTGTCCACTTTTGGAGCGAAAGTGCTTTTTGAAAGAACCCTGGGCCCTGTTATCAATAAAAACATTCCTGTTTTTATTGGTTCCACATTGTGTCCAAATGAAGGCGGTACATGGATAACAAGTGAGATTGATACAAATCGACGAGTGACAGGTTTGGTGCTCAGGGAGGATCAGAGCTATTTTTCTGTCAAACATGATGGTAATGAGGAAGCTGAAAAGGGTGTATTGAAAATCCTTGAAGATTTTAATGTTACTTATGATTTTTTTAGAAATGATGGTTTGAATATCTATTTTTTGATTAATGATAAAAATCTGAATGTTGAACGATTCTGTGATTCTCTTTATGCGCTTGGTTTTCCTGTTGTAGTGGAAAAAGAAACCGGCCTTTCACTGCTTTCAGTGGTTGGAAATTTTAAAAATAATGGGAATGTTGTCGAAAAATTGGAGAAATATCTTTCTTCAAGTCATTTTCCAATTCTTAAATTGAATGAAACGGAGAATTATTATTGTGTGCTGGTTGGTAATGAGTGCGGCCGGGAGCTTTTAAAGCAATTGCACGAACTTTTATGCCAATGATGCTTATTCCATCCTTTAATAACCGAGTATCTGTGTCAAACTAAAACGATTTAAGTATTTATGAATCATGAGTTACTATTGATATAGTGATAATAATTGTTCAGGGGAATTATGAAGGGATTATTGGCCGGCATTTTCATCCTTTTGCAGGTTTTTTATTTGTACTCATGTGGAACAGGTGATGTTGCAAAAAAAAATGTGCATGAAAAAATGAATATAACGCTCGAAGAAGAGATGGAAATGACACGGAAAATTCTTCCAGACATAAGGAAGGATTATCCCGCACATCATAATCAGAAACTTCAACAATATATGGAGAGGATCGGCGGGAGGATCATACGTGCAAATAATCTCGACGATAATCCATATAAGTACACCTTTACTGTGGCAGATGTGGATCATATTAATTCATTTTCCCTTCCGGCAGGAGTTGTTTTTATTACAGCACCACTTATTGCAAGTGTGGGGTCGGAGGCGGAGCTTGCTGGAGTCATATGTCATGAGATCGCACATATTACCAATCGTCATAGTGCAAAGAGGATGTACGCTAAAAAGCATGGAATAAAAAAGGGGGGCATACTTCGCGGTGCCGGACTTGGATTGGAAAAACTTATATGCAAAAAGGATGATAAAAAATGCCTTGAAAAATTATCCCTGACTGGTGGGATTTTTGTCGGAGCGGAGGGTGCTCTTGTTCATAAATACAAATTTATGAGAAATTCACAGATGGATGAGATGGAGGCCGATCGTGATGGATTTAAATATGCGATAATGGCAGGATACTCCAAGGATCATATAGGACTTTTTTACAAGAAACTTCTTGGAGTGGAAAAATCCAAGTGGCATGGTAAAAAATTTGCGGCCAGGTTTTTTGCAGATGCAGTAAGTATTCACCCTCCAAGCAAGGAAAGAGTCGGCCAGATGGATAATATGGGGGTGGTTACCAGACAATCCGGGAAACCGATCATAACATCAAACGATTTTGAAAATGCTCGCGCCAGCGTACGTGTATATATGAAAAGAAAAAAAGAAAGAATTACAAGGGAGAAATGAATGTTCAGGGATGAATTTATAAAAGCAATACCAAAGACTGATCTGCATTTGCATCTTGACGGCTCCTTGAGACTGGAAAGTCTTATCGATATGGCCAAAAAAGACCATATCGAGATGCCTTCATATACGGAGGAGGGATTGAGGGAGAAAGTCTTCAAGGACTCTTATAATGATTTAGGAGAATATCTCCACGGTTTTATGTATACCTGCGCAGTCATGAGGACACCTGAAAATCTTGAACGTGTTGCCTATGAGCTTGCGATTGATAATCAAAATGAGGGTGTACGTTATATTGAAATTCGTTTTGCTCCACAACTGCATATTGATAATATGTCCATGTCCATGGAAATTATTCTGGAAGCAGTTAACAGGGGGCTTGAAAAGGCAAAGAAGGAATTTAACCGGAAAAAGGAAATAGTTGAGGGCAAGGAGCCGTCGTTTAATTATGGGATAGTTGCTTGTGCGATGAGAATGTTTGGTGCGAATTTTTCCCCATATTATGGAAGTTTTTATGGCCTGCACCGTTACTCCAGACCGATGGAAATTATCAGGATGGGGGCATTGGAGCTTGCAAAAGGTGTTGTGAAAATTCGGGACAAGATGGGAATTCCAATTGTAGGTTTTGATCTTGCCGGTCAGGAAGCGGGATATCCAGCAGGCGATTTCATAGATGCATATAATTTTATCCACAGGAATTTCATGCATAAGACTGTTCACGCTGGAGAGGCTTATGGTGCTGAGAGTATTTTTCAGGCGATTACCGATCTTCACGCAGACAGGCTTGGACACTGTTATTATCTTTTCGATACGGACAAGATAACCGACTCCGAGATTGAAAACAAACAGAAATACGTTGATGATCTCTCGTCGTATATTGCTGAAAAGAGAATCACTGTTGAGGTTTGTCTTACGAGTAACATGCAGACCAATCCGCGACTTAAAAATATCAAAGATCACTCTTTTGGCGAAATGCTTAAAAGAAAGATTTCCACGACAATAGGAACCGATAACCGATTGGTATCAAATACCACTGTCTCCAAGGAAATCAAGCTTGCTGTTGAAAATTTCAATATAACCCCAAGAATGTTGAGGGATATTATTCTTTATGGATATAAACGCAGTTTTTATCCCGGTTCCTATCTTGAAAAAAGAAAATACGTTCGTTCAGTCATGAACTACTATTCGGAAATTCTTGATAGGTTTGATATCAAGGATTGTAATAACGGATAACTGAATTACCAGTCTCTGTATGGTTGTTTTGCTGCGTTTTTCTTTTTGATTTTAATTTTTTTTCCGTCAACGATTTTGTATTCGTCAAATTGCCATTTCAGCTCGATATCACCGGATAGATGGAATGGGGCCGCTAGTGGGGTCAGCTTTACGACGAATCCTTTTTCCATCTTGAATGGTTTAGTACATCCTTTTCCCTCATTGAACCATTGATTTTTACCGCCGTAGTAGCTTGGAATTTTTTTTGATGTTGGTTTTTTATTGAGGCTTTTGGGAGACCATTCAATATTGTGCCTTACACCGGAAGAATCCACTGCAATTGCGCCCCAGTTTTTAAAGGAGGCCTGTTTTTCGTTGTCAATTTTTGAAGAAATGTTGACTGTAAAACAGAATTTTTTATCCAGAGGTTTGATTATTGGACAGACCGAGGCCTCATAACCTGAAATTGAAAGATTTCCGGTACGTGTAAGATTTTTCCGGTCGTCGATATCCGTGGTTGTTTGTATGGCGCTTGTGCACGATAAAAATGCCAATAGAAAGGGGAACGAAATAATATGTTTCATGGTTATTTTATATCTTTCCCTGTGCTTATGGGTCAAGTCTTTGTGTGCGAATTCCTATGTGTTATAGTTTTAATTGGATGCAATATCTATATGTAATTACAATTTTTCTGCTTTTTGGAATCATATTCTGGATTTTGAGAAGGTATCTTCGAGAGAGAAAGGTTTCCGAGGATGCATATAAACCACAATATCCAAAAAAAAAGAATTTCGAGTTTTTGGATATTGTCAGGAGCAGGCCATTTAATAAGAAGGATAAGAGTTTTACAGGCCAGGATGAATCGTGGCAGGAGGAGTTGAAAAATGTCGGGGAGCAACTAAAAAAGCACAAGGTTGGTCATGTTTTTCTTGTTCATGGAACCTTTGCCGGTGATGATCCTTTTGATCTTGTTTCCATGGTGGGAAAAACAATTCCTGGCATGTCTGAGATGATTCAGAAAACAATCAGAGGTTTTGTTCATAAACGGCAGAGGGCATTTTTTCGTGAGATGGGAAATTTTACGAATGAGTATATCGGGATTCTTGAGGATGCATGGGGGAGTGAAATTGAAATAGTTCCTTTCGTCTGGTCATCGGCCAATCATCATTTGGCAAGAGTAAAAGGGGCAATTGATTTGATAAGTAAAATTGCCAACACTTTGTTACTTTATAACAAGGGGGAACGTGTACTTTTGATTGGACACTCTCACGCAGGTCAGCTTTTTGTCATAATGTCACAGATGCTATCAAGCAAAAAACTCAGGAAGAAATTTTTGAATATAGCTTCAAGGGCCGGATACAATACTGCTCTTTTAATGGATTATATCATGACGCTCAAACAATACGGGCCTGATATGGTTACCTTGGGGACACCAGTAAGATATGAGTGGATGCTTGGAAAAAACATGAGACTTCTTCATTTTATCAATCATCGCGGAAAGGAACCCTTTGGCGGGGGAGCGGAAGGAATTTTGTTCACCAGGGATGGGGATTATATACAGCAGTATGGAGTTGCAGGAAGTGATCTTCTTTCTCCAATCAGCAATGAAAGGGAGCTTAATATTCTTCTTGATGATATGCTTGGGGTGGGAAGTAATCTTTCTTTATGGAGAAGGAGAATCAAAGAGCGTCGGAGGATTCATAATGTTGGGAGAAGCTTGTTGATTGATTACAAGGATTCGGCTATTTATCCAAATTTTTTGAAGACTCTTTTCGGGCACGGGGTTTATACCAGAACCGATGTGATGTTGTTTAACTTCAAGCTTATTGCAAAACATTTTTATGGAGATATGCCACGGATGTGATTTTTTTTATTTTTTTATTCTACCCCAGAAATAACCAAAACGAATGGCCCAGAAAAACTGCCAGTTTCCATCATAGTACCAACGTGGACCGGAGAGAAAAAATATCCGTTTGCTTAAAAATCCGATATAAACGATATCGAGTTTTCTGATTTCAGATGTCTTATAGGTATCCAGATTTGGTGCCTTGGCATAATAGCCGGCAATTCCATAACCGGCAGCTCCGGCAAATGCCCCGATTGGAGTGTGAATCGTTAATTTCAGATTGCCAAGTGCCGAACCACGCTGGATTTTGACATCAGGGTAGCGCCATCTGTCCTCAGCTCTAATTTCACCGTTACCATTTAGCTCGAGTTTGGTTCTGTCAAAATGAATTGAAGGAGAGATGCTGAGATTCATGTTCCAGTCGCCGTATGTATAAGGGTGTTGAACTCTTCGAATGGAGAAGGATACGTTGGTCCAGTCATCCTTGTTTTGATAGTTTTTTTCAAAAAAGGTGGCCTTTGCTTGTGTATATTTAATGGACAGTGTTCCGCTGTTAAAGACGCTGCATGAGGTTAGAAATATAAATGTCAGCATCAAGGCGATTTTTGTCAAGAGCATGGTATATCGATTATATACAATGTGATTGTATTGACAAAAATTAAAAATATTTAGTAAAAATTTTAGTCTTTACAGATGGAAAATCAAGTGGTTATGAAAGAAATTATAGAACAGAACTGTAATTTTTATATAAGGATGTTTATGATCGGGTGAAAATGAGTGAACTTTGGTACACCTGACTTGATGGCCATCTTTTCGTAATTAAGGAATGAAAAATGAAACTGAGTTGTATTCTGATTGTATTAGTGTTCTTGTCAAATTATTCAATATTGGCCGCTGCGCCGAAGAATGGGAAAAAAATCAAAAGTGTATTTGTCAAGAAAGTTGTATTACAGGAAATTTTTGATACTTACAGCTATCCGGCAAAGGTAATTCCAAAAGTGAATGCCGCCGTGTTATCTGAGTCCCAGGGAGTAATTGCCAAATTGCATGTAGGATTGGGAGAGAAGGTTGTAAAAAATTCCAAACTCGCTTCTGTCCGTCACACCGATCCGATTTATAAATATAAACCTGTAAACATCAAATCACCAGTTGATGGAGTAGTAAGTTCCATCATCATCACGGAAGGAAGTCTTGTTTCCAAAGGGGAGAGACTTATGACAGTAACCGATCCCATGAAGTACTCCATAAGGATGGAGGTGACAGCACTGGATTTGAAGTACATTAAAAAAAATCTTGCAGGTGAATTCAGCGTAAAGGGAATGAATAAAAAAATAAAAATCAAAGTAAAGGGTGTAAGTCCATTTGTTGACCCTGGAACTGGAACTGCAACAGCAGAATTGAGTGTTGATAATTCTGATGACGGAAAAGATATCCTGATTGGTTCTCTCGGACAGGCGGTATTCAAGTCAAATGTTCACAAGGGATTTGTTATCAACGAGGATGCTATTTACTATGATGGGAAATTTCCGTTTCTGAAAATTGTTGAAAATGAAAAAATAAGAAAAATTCCGGTAAAGCTTGGAAAGGGCCGTCGTGGAAAGGTTGAAATTACTGAAGGGTTGAAAGACGGATATATTGTTGTTGTAAGATCATCAGGATATCTGGCGGACGGTGAAAAAGTCAAAATTGAAAGTAATAAGAAAACAAAACAAAACAAAATGTAGGGAAGAGTCATGGACCTGAATAAAATATATTCTTCTCCTTTCAGGGTCTATTTATGTATTTTGGCATTTGCCCTGCTTGGCCTTTATGCCGGATTCGATCTTCCGGTATCCCTCTATCCAAACAGCAGTAAACCGGTGGTTGGTGTCACTGTTCCTTATGGAAATCTGACGGCGGAAGAGTTTTTGGATCAATACGGTTATCGGATAGAGATGGCACTTGATGCCATTTCAAATAACGATATTGAAGTGGAGAGAATTGAGTCCAAGTTTCAAGAATCCAGGGCCGTTTTTATAGTCCACTACAAGTGGGGCGTGGATCCGGATGACGCTACAAAGGAATCAAAGGATGCAATAGCGTCCATCAGCGCAAACTGGCCAAAGGAGATTCGTAATAACTACTGGGTTGGTTTTTGGGGGAATTCTTCAGGATTTATTGCGATCAGTTTTTTTAGTGAAAAAAGGGATTTAAATGATCTCTATGATACGTTGGACCCGGTTATTACTCCTCACCTTGCGAAGGTCAAGGATGCCGAAAATCCCGGTCTTTGGAATCCTGGCAGACAGGAGGTCAGGATTGTACTGAATTTCGAGGCGATGACCTCTCTTGGAATTTTTCCCGTCGATATAGAAAGAGCAGTAGGAAAGGCACTTAGTGGTTACAAGGGTGGAAGTGTTGCCGTTGGGACAAAAAAACTTTCGATAAAAATGCCACGTGATCTTGGCTCAATCCAAAAGCTTGCCTCTCTTCTGGTAAAAACCCCAAACGGCAGTCTTATACCACTTTCCCAGGTGGCAACGATTGATCTTGCTCCTAGTTCAAACCATACCAAGGTATTCAAGACCAACGGCGCAAAGAGCCTGATTCTTTTTTCCAGTCCCAAAAATGGCGGAAACGTGAAAAGGATGGCGGAGGAGATAATTACGATTGTCGAAAAGGCAATAAAAAATCTTCCAAAAGACATTCAGTACCGCGTCCTTGTTGATCCATCAAGATTCATCAGGTCCTCCGTCAACAATGTTATGCATGAGGTTTTGATGGCGGCCGCTCTGGCCGTTCTAGTCCTTTTCCTTTTCGTAGGCAGTTTGAAAAATACAATAACGGCGGCAATCGAAATTCCTCTCAGTATGGTTTTGGCCTTTATTCTCATGAAACTTACTGGAATGAATATCAACATGATCTCCCTTGGTGGCCTTGCACTTTCGGCCGGGATGAATGTTGATGCATCAGTAGTTGTCATGGAAAATATATTCAGACATTTTGAAGGCGTTGAGGGAGTGCTTAATTTCAAGGAACGTTTAAAGCTGGTGGTTAATGCTGTTCGAGAAGTTATGTCTCCTGTCATTACCTCAACTGTGGCATCACTTGTTGTTTTTATTCCGTTGGCGTTTACCAGTGACCTTACATATGCTGTTCTTGGAGACCTGGCCAAAGCGGTTGTTTTTTCACATGGATTTTCCGCCTTGGTGGCACTTGTTCTGGTTCCGACAATCAGGCTTCACATATTGAGCAGAAAAGGTGGAATGGAAAAACTTGCAAAGTCGCCAATTGAAGGGACAATTGTAAGGACCGAGAACGTCTACGGCAGTCTGCTGGATAAATTTATTGCGAGTAAAAAATTAAAATGGATTGTACTTTCGGGAGTTGTTTCCCTGCTTGTAGTATTGTTACTTACAGTTCTTCCAGGTTTGAAAAGGGAGATTATCAGTACTCCGGATACGGATTGGATTATTCTCGGGGTTCATACAAATGGAAACACCCTGGTTCGTCAGATGGAGAATACGGTTTCTGAAATTGAAAATGAACTGCTCGATACCTTTGGTGAAAAAATCAAGTACACATTTACGCAGATAAGATCGGCCAACCGTGGAACCATCATGGCCCGTCTTCATGAGAAGGGGGATATGAATGATGTGTGGAAGGCAATGGAGAAGCATTTTACAAACACTCCACTTTTATTTTTTTTCGTGATCCCATGGAATCCCTCTGAATTACCAATTCCCGATCCTCCGCAGATGCGAATTGTTGTCAAGGGAGGGGAGCTTCAGGATCGTGCGTGGGCCACAAAGGGTCTTTTAAACAAGCTAAAGGAAAAAGATAATTTTCCAAGGTTGTGGAGTGATCCGCGTGTTTCCAGGAAAGAAAATATTATTTTAAGGCCGTATCTGGAAAGATGGCCTGGATTTGTGGGGGCCGGTGCCACTTTTGATGCATTTGATATTGCTGATCTTACCAGGGTCATTACCGAGGGAAAAAGCATAGGTAATCTCATCATAAAGGATAAATACTATCAAATGCATATGAAATATCAGAGGGGAATTGTTGAAACAAGGGAGGATTTGGAGTCGTTGCCAATAAAAATAGGAAACAAGATTGTTCCACTAAAGGCCGTAACCCGGGTGGATGTTGAAATGGCAAGGCCGCAAATTTATCGTGAAAATCAAAGAAGTATTTTTGTAATCCAGGGGCGACGTAATAAGGGTGATGAATTCAATAAAGATGAATCCCTCAAACAGGCAGCCTTGGTTGTAGAACAGTTCAAGGAGAAAGGTCTCAAGGATCTCAAACTTGAATCGACTCCGAATTTTTATTTTGAGGATGCCGAAAAGGATCTTACAAATGCTCTTAAAAATCTTGGTTTTGCCATTGGTATGTCAATACTTCTTATCTTTGTGATTTTGCTTTTTCAATTTGGAAGTTTTGTACATACATTTATTGTCATGACTGCGATTCCAACGGGGATTTTGGGCGTGCTCATCTCCCTTTTCATTTTTAAAAGCACGCTTTCTTTGAATTCTGCGTTGGGAGTTATTCTTTTAAACGGAATAGCTGTTGCCAATTCAATCATTCTGGTTGACTTCATTAGAAAGCTTGCCGACAAGGGATTTTCACCGAGGGTGGCGGCAGTTATAGCTGCAAAGAAAAGACTCAGGCCTATTTTAATAACCTCTTTGACCACAATACTTGGAATGCTTCCAATTGCTTTTGGACTTGGAGACGGTGGAAGAGTTCTTCAACCTCTTGGAATCAGTGTCAGTGGAGGGCTGTGGGTTTCCATGCTGTTTACATTATTCATAGTTCCATTGTTGGAAGTGTTATATCTGGAACGAAAGATGAAAAATGATCTTTCATACAAGAAGCAAACTTCAACAAGTAAAACGGATTTTCAATCATCTGTTATTTCCGAATCAGATTCAGGATCTAATGAAAAGGATTCTCCTTCTACAAAGAGGAGGCAGTGATGAACAGAATCTGTATTGCTATTATTCTGTTTTTCAATTGCTGTTTTGTTTCGGCAAAGAACCTTGATTTTAAAGATGCCCTTGATGAAATTTTAAAAAGGGATACAACCATCCCGCCTGCGGATGAAGCGTCAAATGCGGCAAGGATACAGGGACTTTCAAAAAAGTTGAATTTTTTGCCATCGGTATCGGTCGGTCATTACAGGACAAAAACATATCGCATGGAATCGGAAACGGATAATTTCTCTCTTAAGGGAAAGGTTAATATTTTTCGTTTTGGGGCCGATGTTGCATCCATGCAGGCCGCGGACGCAAATTTTACGGCCTCAACGTGGAATATAGACGAAGCCGTTTTGACTGCCGAGGCAAAAGCGGTGAATGTTCTTCTGGATAATATAGAAAAATTCCTTCGTCTGGAGATACTTGAAAAAATGGTTGCGGTAAAAAGATCATCTCTTGAGACAACCAGGTTACGCTACCGTAAGGGATTGGTTGCATCACAGGAGGTTCAAAAGATCCAGGTTGATCTGAATAATGCCAACGCCAGATTAAGAAATATGGAAGTCAGCTACGAAACATCGCGTGCAAACCTGATTGCAATTTTGGGACACGATGATATTGAACATGCATGGCCATGGAAGAGTTTTTTGGGTGAAAAAAAATATGTAAATATTATAAAGGATGATTTTGTCATTTCATCACGTCCTGACTATAAGAAGGCCCATGCAATTGTCCAGTCAAATGAATACAAGGTGAAGGAAATAAAACGTTCGTTTTTTCCAAAGATCGACTTTTCATATTCTTATGATTTTATGGATAACAGGAGTATGAAAGCGTATGAAAGAACGGCCATGCTTAGCATTACCATGCCGCTGTTTGATAATCTGTCAAACTATTCATCCTATCGTTTACAAAGGGCAAGTCTGGTCCGGTCACGTTATGATCTTGAAAGAATAAAAAGGGATGTACAAACCGGATGGAATCTAAAAAGGAAGGTATTCGGCAGGATTTATGAAACTGTAATAAGCAGGGACAGTACCCTGAAATTGTCACGAAAACTCTATCAGGATAATTTTAACAGGTTTCAAAAGGGAAGAATTACAGTTAACGATCTGTTTGTTGATCAAAACCGTCTTTTGGATTCAGAGAATTTATCTGTTGAGGGATGGGGTTCCATTCACAGGGCATTTATCAATCTATGTCATGCGAAGGGTATGCGCATAAATCATTGTATGGGCGTTCTTCCAATAATTGAAACAAAATAATTTTTCTGTATTATTTCCGAGAGGGGATTATTCATGCCAAAAGTATTAATTTGTTTATTTACATGCTTATTGATTTTTCAAATTCAGGCAAAAGATGTACTGAAGGGACATGATATTGCGACAAAGGCCTACAATATTGAGGATGGCAGTGATCTATCCTGCAAAGTGGAGATGGAGATTTCAAAGGGGGGAGGGAGAGTTGTCAAGCACCGTACTCTTGAGTTCTTTCGTATTGACGACGGAATAAATAATCGCGGAATTTTTAGAATCTGTTCCCCTAAACTTTTAAAGGGAACGACCTTTCTCTCATGGAATAACGCCGGCAAGGATAATGATCTTTGGATCTATCTGCCATCAAAGAAGAAATCCAGAAGAGTTGCAGGGAATAATAAATATCAAAAATTTGTTTCCAGCGATTTTACATATGATGATTTATCGAAATGGAGTTTGACAAGGAACATTTTTAAAAGACTTGCTGATGACAAGGGAATGTATGTAATAGAGTCTGTACCCAAAGAGAAGTCTGAAAAGATTGCCAGAAAGGTGGTATGGGTGGATAAGGTAAATTTTGTCATCATGAAGGTTGATTATTATAACAAATCAGGGAAATTGGTTAAGACTTTAACTGTTGAGGAATTGAAGAAGATAAATGGAATTTGGACGGTGCTTAAAAGTAGAATGAAGAATTTCAAAAGCAATAGTGAAACTATTTTAGAAGTGAAAAATGTTGTTTATGACAGCGGTCTGTCCAAGGGAATGTTTGTTTCAAATAAATTGAACAAGAGGTGCCGGGTTAAGTGAAAAAAAGATTTTTTTTAGTTGTTTTTCTTGTCGTTTCATTTCGTGCGATCTCTTCAGAGATTGATTCAACTTATGAATCATTTGTTCAAAATACAACAAATAGGAGCGATGTTAAGTCATTTAATAACAGGCTTGAATCCAACTTTTTTAAAGAAAAGGGCAAGTTTGTTTTTAACGTCGGTATGGAGATTATGCACGATTTTATCGACGAAAATGATGTCGATGGAGAGTTTAATCTGAATTCGGCATATATTATCCATACTCCAACAGACAATTTGGAATTTACAGCAGGTCGAAAAATTATAACATGGGGGAAGGCCGATGAGTTTAATCCTGCAGATTTTCTTGCGCCGGAGGATTTGAGATATTTTATCTTCAAGGAAAAGGGCGAGAGAGTTCTGGCCAACAATATTATTCAGGCAAAATTAAATTTTGGTGATTCGTCCATTACAGGTGTTATGGTGCCACTGCAACGAACCGGGAAGCTTCCTGGAAGTGATTCAATTTGGCGGACGGCCGATATGAGAATACTTGAAACCACTCCTGGCGTTGTAATACACGACAAAAAAATGGAAGAAACTCCATTTAAAAGTAATCAATACGCAATAAAGTTTTCATCTGATTTTTCTGTAATGGATATTGATTTGATCTATTTTAGTGGATTTCATTTGATACCGGAGTATGTGAAATCACTATCAGGCACGACGGTTAATATTCACGAGGATTACAGGCGTTTTAATGGTTATGGTCTGGGTGTATCGGGAGCGTATAAATCATATACTTTTCGTTTTGAGGGGGCCTTCAAGGATCGTATCTCACTTCTTGTAAACGCAGCGGCAACAAATATTGATCGTGCAATGTTCCAGATTAATACAGGGGTTGATTGGACAGATGGTGAGAACATTCATGTAAGCGTGCAATATGTTCTCTCGGAAATTATGAAGTACAAAGAGGGAATTACGGCCCGGAGATTGAGCGATTTTCTTTTTCTTCAGTATAAAACCAGCTTTTTTGATGAAAATATTGAGGTTCGGCTTAGAGTTGGAAATGCTGTGATGAGTGACGATGGTACGGTTTTTAATTTCGAGGGAAACTATACATTTTTCGAAAATTATGTTGTCACGCTAGGTGCGTATGTGTTTGGAGGAACCAATAATAGAGGTCTCTTTTCCCAGTACGATAAAAACGATCTTGTTTACGCAAAATTCAAGATATTATTCTAAATTCCTGAAAATATTACACTGAAAATACGATGTTAGTGACGAACTAACGCATGATGCGATATGTAATTATGATGAATAATTTACTAAATTTTCTGAAATATTACGTGATATCCATGAGGCTTCATTTCGGTTTTATAACAGGAGTGGCAGGTTGGATAGGCATATCCTATTATGAGTATATTTACGGGCCGGTTTCTGTCGGTTTGAAGGTTTTTTTTCTCGTGGCACTTTTTTTGAGCTATGGAGTGAATCAGGTTATTAATGATTACTTTGGACTTTCCGAGGATAAAATCAATGCTCCAAATCGTCCGATGGTCAGTGGAAAACTAAATCCATTTTGGGCGCTCCTTGTTTCTGTTTTTATGATGATGGCACTGGGGGTGATTTCATATTTTGTTTCTCCGATATCGGTACTTCCACTTGTTGCCGGAGTTGTTCTTAATATTATCTATGAATATGCCAAATCTATCTCTTTGCTGGGTAATATAATCTTTGGATTATCAATCTCAACCTGTCCCATTTACGGTTTTTTACTTCTTGGGCCAAAGAGCAGTGAGATTGGGAGTTTGAATCAGGTTTGGGTTTTGTTGATATTGACCGTTGCAAATGGGTTGATGACATACTTCACATATTTCAAGGATTACGAGGGTGACCTAAAAACCGGCAAGAGAACATTTATAGTCAAGCATGGCCCGGAGTTTAGTGCAAAGGCCGGGATTGCGTTCAGCCTCATTCCTGGCGCTATTTTTCTTCTTGGTTTTTCCTTCGGAGCATACTCACTGGAAACTTTTGGACATTTGGCCCTTTTCTGGCCATGTCTTGCAGTTACATTTTTTCTTCAGATCTGGACTGCTGTTTCATACTACAGATTTCCAACTGGAGATTCCACATACTATAACCTTTGTAGAAACATTCAAGCGTGTGTCGCCTTGCAGGCAACGGTAATAGCAGGATTTAATGGAAAATTGGGATTGATATTACTACTTTTAACATATTTTTTGATTAAATTAATATTTAATTTTCATAGGGATGCCAAGGCCTAAAAAGGAACAATTATGATAAGCAGAAACGAACTGTTGGAACATCTTATAAGTTCAATCAAGAAGAATGCAGAGATTGTTATTGAGGAAAAGGACTTTGATACTGATATTGTGGAGCTTGGTATTGATTCGATTTTCGCAATAGAAATTGCCAACGATATTGAGGAATTTCTGGATATAGTTATTGATGACAGGGATATCGGAAAGTTCAGATCCATAAATGTGATGCTTGAATATTTTGACATGGTGAAAAAGGAAAAAGAAAAAAAATGAGTAATAAAAAAAAGTTCTACGACTTTCATGTTGAAAAACCAAGAAAAGATATTTTAGAAAATCTAAAAGAGTTTGAGACGTTCTATACACGGGAAATTGAGCGGGATGAATACGCTTACAGAAGAGCGTTGAAAACACCAACATCATCAAATGTAGAGGTTGTTTGTAAAAAGAGCGAAGATAGTTCCCGTATGATAATGATGGGTTCAAATAATTATCTCGATTTTGCGTCGGATGAAAGAGTGGTCAAGGCATCTAAAAACGCTCTTGAAAAATATGGATACGGAGCAGGAAGCGTACCTCTTCTCGCCGGAACTTTTGAGATTCACAAGGAGCTGGAAAAGAGAATTGCTTCGTTTTACGGGCGAGAGAGTTCAGCCGTTTTTTCATCAGGTTATTCCGCGAATTTAGGGGTTATAAGTTCATTGATTCAGAAGGATGATTTAATTCTTTTGGATATGTACTCTCACGCAAGCATTGTTGATGGTACAAAGCTTACTGAGGCGACTGTCAAATATTTCAAGCATAATGATATGGATCATCTTGAGAAGATTTTAAAAAGGCTTCGGGATAAGTTTGGAGGAGTACTCATTGTTACCGATGGTGTTTTCAGTATGGATGGTGATCTTTGTACTTTGGACAAGCTTATTGATATTAAGAAAAAATACAACGCAAGGTTGATGATTGATGAAGCGCATGCCATAGGTGTGATTGGTGATACTGGCAGGGGAACCGAGGAGTATTTTGGACTCAAGGGTGAAGTTGATGTAATTACGGGTACTCTTTCCAAGGCACCGGCCGGACTTGGTGGATATGTCGTTGGGTCGAGTGGTCTTGTTGAGTATATAAGGCATTTGGCAAGTTCATATATTTTTTCGACAGGATTGCCACCATCAATTGTCGGGGGACTAATAGAGGTTTTCAAGATTATGGAGAGCGACCTTGCAAGAATGAAGTTACTCCAAAAAAATATTGTTTATTTTACGACGCGTTTAAGGAAATTGGGATTCAATATTGGTGACACTATTACGGCCATTGTTCCGGTTATTATAGGTGATGAGGATAAAACAAAAAAAATATCATGTGCCCTCGCTCGCAGTGGGGTATTTGTTTCTGCGGTTATTTTCCCTGCTGTTCGCAAGACTCAATCAAGAATTCGTTTTAGTCTGATGTCTGCTCATACAGGGAACGAGATAGAGTTCGTATTGAAAGAACTTGAGACGCTTGGTAGAGAATACGGGGTGATTTAGTGAAAGTTGTAGTAAGTGGTGCAAACGGATTTCTTGGAAGTCATATCGTACGCTTATTACGGAAAGATGGTTTTGAGGTCGTGGCCTTGGTAAGAGAAGGGTCTTCTTCGAAATTTATAGATAGATCGGGCGCTGATATTTGTTTCGTCGATTATAACAACAAACTTGATTTGCAGAAATGTTTTTCAGGTGCCGATTTTTTTGTACATTCAGCTGCACTTGCGAAGGATTGGGGTGAGTGGAGTGAGTTCAAGAGAGTTAATATTGAACTTACAGGGATGTTGATAAACATGGCGTTGGAAGCAGGGATTAAAGATGTCATTCATATCAGCTCAAATGCGGTTATTGGCGAAGAGGACAATATTAACAGGAAGAATGAGGAGCATGATTATCTGCCGCGGATAAATTACTTTTTAGAGAGGTGGTTTCCCAGTGGCATGAATCATTATAAATGTTCAAAGCGTGATGCGGAGGAACGGGCGATATTTCTTGCAGAATTGAACAAATTAAATCTTACTGTTTTAAGACCGGTGTGGATATTTGGGCCGAGGGAGTTTAACTCCGGGCCATACGAGTACTGCAAGACAATCACCTCCAAAATACCTGTGATGCCTGGAACAAACAGTAATAAATTTCACACTGTTTATGTCGAAGATGTTGCGAAATCTGTGTTATGTGCAATACAAAAACGACTTTCTGGTGTGAATATCTTTAATATAGGGCCAAAGAGAGTCATGTTTATGCAGGAGTTTTACGGAAAGTTTTGTAAAGAACTTGGGTTAAAGAGACCGAAAAATCTTCCCATGGCGCTTTTGTTTTTTCCGGTGTTGATTCTTGAGCTTGTTTATCTTTTTCTAAAAATCAAAACGCCACCTCTTCTTACGAGGGCCAGACTCTATATGCTTTACGCCAATAACATATATGATGTTGGAAAGGCTGAAAGAGAGATTGGATTTGTTGCAGATTCTGATATTGATTATGCTGTCAGAAAAACTGTTAAATGGTGGAAGGTTAATGGATATTTATAAATCATTGAGAGAATCGATATGAGTATTAAAAGGATTGAACAAAAGGCAATGACTGGTTTAAGACGACCTGTGATCTACGCTTATATGATACTCTATATATGGGTAAAGTACACGATTGAGCTTGTAACTTTCAAAATTTGTCCTTTAGGATACGTGAAATTTCTTGTAAGACTACTTCGAATGGCCTTTGCGTTATATCCGAACAAGATAATGAAGATTGATGGTAAATACAAGTATCAGTTATATCTTCCTGCATTTCCAGGTAAACCATTTTTTCACGCCATGAAAAAGTTTGATCCAAGAACCAAAACACCAGGTCCGATAACAGTTGTTTTTTCCATGACCAAGGCGTGTCCGTACAAGTGTCCTCATTGCTACCAAAGAAATGACAAGGGGACTGATCTGGAGATGGGGCTTTTAAAAAAGACAGCTCGTGAGATGCAGGAGATTGGAGTGTCAATGTTTGATATTGAAGGAGGAGAGCCACTCATTCAATTTGAGAGATTGATGGATATTCTTTCTGCATTTGACGAGAGAGCGGAACTTTGGGTGAATACCACTGGATATCGACTAACGGAAGAGAAGGCGGAAAGGATGAAACGCGCAGGTGTTTACGGGGTAATGGTGTCAATACATTCTGCAGACAGGGAGACCTACGATAAATTTACAGGAGTTGCTGGATCGTTTGAAACAGCGAAAAAAGCAATCAGGATTTTTCAAAAATACGGGATCGTAACAGCAATAAATTTTTGTCCGACAGCAGAAGATATTCTGGAAGGTGGAGTGGGGAGATTAATGGAACTCTCGAAGGAGTTAAATGTTTCGTTGGTTCAAGTGATTCACGCAAAACCCTCGGGAGGTTGGTTGGACAAGCCTGATGCAATATATGATTCCAGCGAACTGATGGAAAAACTGTATGGATATCATGAGTATTACAATCATTCGGACGTAGCTGACCAATATCCATCCATATTGTTTCAGGTATTCGAAGAGGATGAAAAGAGTTTTGGGTGTACAGCGGGGGGAATAGATCGCTTCTATCTTAATCATGAGGGAGAGGT